>CANHUQ010000048.1 GCA_947463885.1 Burkholderiales bacterium | reverse complement strand
TGTACTCCTCGCACGGCGTGCCGAACATCATCCGCATCAGGTTGCCGCTGTACGACAGGTCGTTGCGCGGGTACATGAACGGCTGGCCGACGGTGTACTTGTAGGCCATGGCCACGAGCGTCGGCATTTTTGCGATCAGTCGGATCTGCGAAATGTGCCGATGCTCCGGGTTGTTGATGTCGAGCGAGTCGTGATAGAAGGCCGACAGCGCACCGACGCAGCCCACCAGCACGGCCATCGGGTGTGCGTCCCGGCGAAACCCCTGGAAGAAGCGCGTCATCTGCTCGTGAACCATCGTGTGATGGACCACGTTGTAAGAGAAATCCTTCAATTCGGGACGGCTCGGCAGCTCGCCCTTGAGCAGCAGATAACAGGTCTCGAGGTAATCGCAGTTCTGCGCGATTTGCTCGATTGGGTAACCGCGATACAGCAACTCGCCCTTGTCACCATCGATGTAGGTGATCTTCGAATCACACGAGGCCGTGGAGAGGAACCCCGGGTCGAAGGTGAATTTTCCCGTCTGGCCGTACAGTTTGCGGATATCAACGACGTCAGGGCCGACCGTGCCTTCATAGATCGGCAGATCGATCGACGGCGTACCGTCGGAGAAGGACATCGTGGCTTTCTTGGTCGAGTTCATCTGGGTCACCCTGAATGGTTCGGTCGGTGGGGGCGGCGGTTCAAATGCGAAAAGGTTGAAACAGAAGTGACTGCGGCGGGCGCCGTCACGAAATGGGCAAGGCGCTCGGTATCTCGTCAGGCCTCACGCAAACGCATCAGCACCGAACGAATGGCAGGCTGGTCCAACTCAGCGTCAGGCTCCACCCGCCCCAAAATCAAATCAAGCAGCTCATTGTCGGTCTGATCGAGCAGATGATGCAGGCCCAGTACGTCGGCGTCGGTCAATGATGCTTCATGCCGATCCAGAAACCGGGTCAGTACCAAGTCGTTTTCCAGCAATCCGCGACGTGCACGCCAGCGCAGACGACGCCGCCTTGCGTCATCCGCCTGATGTGCACTCAGCACGGGCGCACCGGGGTGACGGCCCATCGCCGGCCCGCCCACTGAAGAGTCGCCCTGCATGGTCATGCCTGCGCTCCGCTCAGACCGCACGACGGACCATCAGGTCCTTGATTTTTCCGATGGCCAGCGTGGGATTCAGGCCCTTAGGGCAGACATCCACGCAGTTCATGATCGTGTGGCAGCGGAAGAGGCGATACGGATCTTCCAGGTCATCGAGCCGTGCGCTGGTGGCCTGGTCGCGGCTGTCCGCGATGAAGCGGTACGCCTGCAGCAGCCCAGCGGGGCCGACAAACTTGTCAGGGTTCCACCAGAAGGACGGGCAGGAGGTTGAACAACACGCGCACAGGATGCACTCGTACAGGCCGTCCAACTCATTGCGTTCCTCAGGACTCTGCAAGCGCTCCTTCTCGGGGGGCGGCGCGTCGTTGATGAGGTAAGGCTTGATCGAATGGTACTGCTTGAAAAACTGGGTCATATCGACGATCAGATCGCGAATGACAGGCAGACCCGGCAGCGGCTTGAGCACGATCGGCTCTTTCAGTTCGCGCAAATTCGTGATGCACGCCAGGCCATTCTTGCCGTTGATATTCATGGCGTCTGATCCGCACACGCCTTCCCGACAGGAACGCCGATAGGCGATCGAGTCATCGGCCACCTGCTTGATGCGCATCAGTGCATCCAGCAGCATCTTGTCGGTTGGCAGCAGCTCGACCTCAAGATCCTGCATGTAAGGCTTGGCGTCCTTGTCCGGATCGTAGCGATAGATGGAGAAACGAACTTTTCTGGTGGCAGTCATGGTGTCGCGTCGGTAAGGGCGGTCAGAACGTACGAACCTTGGGCTCGAAGGACTCTACAGTCAACGGCTTCATATTGACTGGCTTGTAATCGAGTCGGTTGCCTTCGGTGTAATAGAGCGAGTGCTTGATCCAGTTGGCGTCGTCACGATCCGGGAAATCGCGATGCGCATGCGCGCCACGACTCTCCTTGCGCGCCTCGGCCGAGACGATTGTGGCTTTGGCAGTCTCCACCAGATTGTCGAGCTCGAGCGCCTCCACTCTCGCAGTATTGAAGACCTTCGACTTGTCGTTCAGATGCACCGACTGAGCCCGATCGGCCAACTCCATGATCTGCTTGACGCCTTCCTTGAGAAGGTCCGAAGTCCGGAAGACGCCGCAATGCGCCTGCATGCTGCGCCGGATGTCATTGGCCACATCCTGGGTGTTCTCGCCTGATTTGGAGCCTTCCAGCCGGGCCAGCCGAGCCAGCGTCGCATCGCCGGATTGTTCCGGCAACGAGCGGTGACCCATGTTCTTGAACTTTGCGTCGACGATGTGGTTACCGGCAGCCCGCCCGAACACGACCAGATCAAGCAGTGAATTGGTGCCCAGACGGTTGGCCCCATGCACCGACACGCAGGCACACTCGCCAATGGCGTACAGGCCTTCGACCACGGTATTGGGGTTGCCGTTCTTGGGCGACACCACCTGACCGTGGATGTTGGTCGGGATCCCGCCCATCTGATAGTGGATGGTCGGCACCACCGGAATGGGGTCGCGAATCGGGTCGACGTTGGCAAACTTGATCGCGATTTCGCGAATCGAAGGCAGCTTCTTGGTGATTTTCTCAGCGCCCAGGTGATCGAGCTTGAGCAGCACGTAATCGCCATCGGGGCCGGCACCACGCCCCTCCTTGATTTCCTGGTCCATACAGCGCGAAATGAAGTCGCGCGGTGCCAAGTCTTTCAAAGTGGGGGCGTAACGCTCCATGAAGCGCTCGCCATCCTTGTTGAGCAGGATCCCGCCTTCGCCGCGCACACCCTCGGTGATCAGCACCCCGGCCCCGGCCACGCCAGTGGGGTGAAACTGCCAGAACTCCATGTCTTCGAGGGGAATGCCAGCGCGGGCCGCCATGCCCATGCCGTCACCGGTGTTGATGAACGCGTTGGTGGAGGCAGCCCAGATCCGTCCGGCGCCACCGGTGGCCAGCACCGTGACCTTGGACTCCAGGATCATGACGTCACCAGTCTCCATCTCGAGCGCTACAACGCCCACCACAGCGCCCTCGGCATCGCGCACCAGATCGAGCGCCATCCACTCCACGAAGAACTGCGTGCGTGCGCGCACATTGCGCTGATACAGAGTGTGCAGCAACGCATGCCCGGTACGGTCGGCCGCAGCGCATGCGCGCTGCACCGGCTTTTCACCGAAATTGGCGGTGTGACCGCCGAAGGGACGCTGGTAAATGGTGCCGTCTTCGTTGCGATCGAAGGGCATGCCGAAGTGCTCCAGCTCGTACACCACCCGCGGAGCCTCTTTGCACATGTACTCGATGGCATCCTGGTCGCCCAGATAGTCCGCCCCCTTTACGGTGTCGAACATATGCCAGTACCAGTTGTCTTCGCTCATATTGCCGAGCGACGCGCCGATCCCGCCCTGTGCGGCTACGGTATGGGAGCGGGTAGGAAACACCTTGGACAACACGGCGACGTTGTAGCCTGCCTCTGCCAACTGCAATGAGCAGCGCATGCCAGAGCCGCCCGCCCCCACGATCACGGCATCGAACCGGCGCCTGGGCAGCCCGTTGGCCAATTGCTTGACGATCTCAACCATCTTCAGACTCTCCAGAGGATGATGACCGCCCAGCACGCGTAGCCCACCAGAGCCAGCACCGTGGCGACCTGCAGGAACAGCCGAATGCCGGTCGGCTTGATGTAATCCATGAAAATGTCACGCACGCCAACCCAGGCATGCCAGATCAGCGCGATGACGGCGAGCAACGAGAACACCTTCATCCAGGCGCTCGAGAACAACGTGGCCCAGGTGCCGTAGCTCAGCTGCGGCCCAAAGACCACGGCTCCAAGCAAGACCAGCGTATAGAGCAGCAGAACCACCGCAGACACACGCTGCGCGAGCCAGTCACGCAGCCCGTAATGGGCTCCAACGACAATACGACGAGTGGTCATCTCAGAACGCTCCAAAGAGCTTCAGGCCGAGCACAGCCGTCAGCAGCAAGGACACGACCAGCACAATCTGCGCCGACAGACGCGAGGATTCTTTGAGGATGCCCATGTGCCGATCGAGCAGCAGATAGCGGATCCCTGCGATGGCATGGTGCAAGAACGCCCACAACAGTACGAGCAGTACCAGCTTGCCCGGGATGCTGCCCACAATGGCGCGATAACTCTCGAAGCTGATTTCGGAGGTCAGGCTCTGCTGGAGCAGATACAGACAGAACGGGATCCCCACCAAAAACAGCAGCGCGCCACTGAGTCGGTGCAGGATGGACACGATCCCGGCCGGCGGCAGCCGGTAGGAGAGGATTTGGGATACTTGAATGTTGCGAAACTGTGGTCGCACCTTCCGGGCTGCGATATCGGCCATGGACGCCTCGTTATTCTCGTTCTGGAATGCGTCGGGGGCGGCCAGACCACAGCACGTGGGGTTCGGCCTCCCTTCCGAACCCGTCTATTCTGACGCAAATTTCGCGCCGCACCAAAATCAGTTCAACTCATTGAAATAGTGATGCCCGCGGGTGACATACCAACCGCGGCGCACTTCGACCGGGCGCCCGGTGTAGGTGGTGGAAATGCGTTCGGCCAGCAGCAATGGCTCACCGGGCCGCACATCCAGCCATTCGGACTGCTGGGCTTCTGCGGCCACTGCGCGCACACGCTCCGAGGCGTGAATCATCCGCGTACCGAATTCGGCCTCGAGCAATCCGTATAGCGGTCCACTGTAGGCATTGAGTCGTTCTGCGGTGAGCCCCTTGAAGCGGGTGCCCGGCAGCCAGATTTCATCGAGCACGAGCGGCACCGAACCGAACTGCAACTGGCGGCGGATCATCACCACGCCCTCCCCCGCCTTGAGTTCCAGTGCTCGGGCAATTTCGCCCGGAGCCCTCATCCGGCGGCACTCGACGAAGCGGCTGGTGGGCTGTACCGGCTCACCCTCATCGGGCCGCAGCCGCAAAAAGCGGTACTGGGCGCGCTGCTCCAGATGGCTGGCCACAAAGGTGCCTCGACCCTGACGACGGATGAGCATGTGCTCGGTGGCCAGCGCATCAATGGCCTTGCGTACCGTACCCTGGCTGACGCCAAAGCGCGTGGCCAATTCGATTTCGCTGGGGATGGCCTCTCCTGGGCGCCATTCGCCGCCCTGAAGGCCCTGCACCAGGCGCTCCCGGATCTGCAAATAAAGAGGGCTGAAGGTCACGCGCGTCATGCCGCAGATGTAACCATGCCAGCCGCCAGCATGTCTACTGTTAGATGTCTTATATAAGATATATCAGTAAGTTGACACGCTCCGAACGCCCTCCTACACTGCCGTCGCCGCGCCCGCGACGCACGGGGGCGCCCGATCATTCAACGTCCGACGCGGCCCGCTGCCGCAGACCCTCCGAGGAAGACCATGACGAAAGCCCCGAAACGAGTCACTGTCACTGGTGCCGCCGGCCAGATCGGCTACGCGCTGCTGTTTCGCATTGCCAACGGCGACATGCTCGGCAAAGACCAGCCCGTGATTCTGCAGCTGCTCGAAATTCCCGACGAGAAGGCGCAAAAGGCACTCAAGGGCGTGATGATGGAGCTCGAGGACTGCGCCTTCCCGCTGCTGGCCGGCATGACTGCGCATGGCGATCCAATGACCGCCTTCAAGGACGCCGACTACACCCTGCTCGTTGGCGCCAGGCCGCGTGGTCCTGGCATGGAACGCAAGGACCTGCTCGCTGCCAATGCACAGATCTTCACGGCACAAGGTAAGGCCATGGATGCCGTGGCCAGCCGTAACGTGCGCACGTTGGTGGTGGGCAATCCGGCCAACACCAATGCCTATATCGCCATGAAATCGGCCCCGAGCCTGCCGGCACGCAATTTCACCGCGATGCTGCGCCTGGACCACAACCGCGCGCTCTCGCAAATAGCGGCGCGCACCGGCAAGCCGGTTTCGGCCATCGAGAAACTGTGCGTCTGGGGCAATCACTCGCCCACGATGTACGCCGATTACCGATTCGCGACGATCGGCGGAGCTTCGGTCAAGGCCATGATCAACGACGACACCTGGAACCGCGACACCTTCCTGCCGACGGTCGGCAAGCGCGGAGCAGCCATCATCGACGCCCGCGGCTTGTCCTCGGCTGCGTCGGCAGCCAATGCCGCCATCGATCACATGCGCGACTGGGCGCTGGGAACGCAAGGCAAATGGACAACCATGGGCGTGGCCTCCGACGGCTCCTATGGCATCCCGGAAGGCATCATGTACGGTGTGCCCGTGACCTGCGCCAATGGCGAGTACGAAGTGATCAAGGGCCTTGAAATTGACGCCTTCAGCCGCGAGCGCATGGACCTCACCCTCAAAGAGCTGCTCGAAGAGCGCGATGGCGTGCAGCACTTGCTGCCCTGACCCCGGAGCAGACCATGATGACCCCCGGACAACGCTTCCGTCAGGCCCTCAAAGACGAAAAGCCTTTGCAGATCCCCGGCGCGACCACGGCACAGCACGCGCTGCTCGCCCGGCATGCCGGCTACAAGGCCCTTTACCTGTCGGGGGGCGGCGTGGCAGCCGGCTCGCTCGGTCTGCCTGACCTGGGCATCTCGGGCCTGGAAGACGTGCTGATCGATGTGCGCCGCATCACCGATGTGTGCGATCTGCCCTTGCTGGTCGACGTCGACACGGGCTTTGGTTCTTCCGCCTTCAATGTCGCTCGCACGGTGCGTTCGCTCACCAAGGCGGGGGCCGCCGCGATGCACATCGAAGACCAGGTCGGTGCCAAGCGCTGCGGCCATCGTCCCGGTAAGGAGATCGTCTCGCAAGACGAGATGGTAGACCGGATCAAGGCTGCCGTGGATGCCCGCACCGATTCGTCGTTTTTCATCATGGCCCGCACGGACTCGCTGGCGGTCGAAGGGTTTGATCGCGCAGTGGAGCGAGCCATGGCCTGTGTCGAGGCCGGCGCCGACGGCATCTTCCCCGAGGCCCTGACTGAACTCTCGATGTACCAGCGCTTCACGTCCGCCATGAAGGTGCCCGTGCTGGCCAACATCACCGAATTCGGCCAAACACCGCTCTTCACGGTGGAGCAATTGGCTTCGCAGGGCGTGGAGATTGTGCTGTATCCCTTGTCGGCCTTTCGCGCCGCCAACAAAGCAGCCGAGAACGTGTACCAGGCGATCCGGCGCGATGGTTCGCAACAGGCCGTCGTAGACAGCATGCAAACGCGCCAACAGCTCTACGACACCATCGGCTACTGGGACTTCGAGCGCAAGCTCGACCAGTTGTTTGCAGGAAAGAAATAAGGCATCAGTTTTCGTGACCTGCACCGGTCGGACAGACGCCCGCAGAGGCTAACGGTCGGCGCAGTCGCTTCAAGCGCAGTGGATTCAAGCTCTATTCCCAGGCACCCAGACTCAGGAGAGGTCAGACGATGAGCAGTTCTGCACCCGCCACCAGCGGACCCAAGCCCAAGAAATCCGTCGCCCTGTCGGGCGTCACTGCAGGCAATACCGCACTGTGCACGGTCGGTCGCGCAGGCAACGACCTGCACTACCGCGGCTATGACATCCTGGAATTCGCCGACAAGGCCGAGTTCGAGGAAATCGCCCATCTGCTCGTGCACGGAACACTGCCGAACAAGGCTGAACTGAAGGCCTACAAAGCGCGTCTCAAATCAATGCGTGGTTTGCCGGCTAATGTGAAGGCGGTGCTCGAATGGCTGCCGGCCTCCAGCCATCCGATGGACGTGATGCGCACCGGGGTGTCGGCTCTGGGTTGCCAACTGCCCGAGAAAGACGATCACAACACGCCCGGTGCCCGCGAGATCGCGGATCGGCTGATGGCTTCGCTGGGTTCGATGCTGCTGTACTGGTACCACTATGCGTACAACGGTCGGCGCATTGAGGTCGAAACCGACGACGACTCGATCGCGGGTCATTTCCTGCAGCTGCTGCACGGCACCGCACCCTCCGATCTGTGGGTGCGCGCCATGCAGACCTCGCTCATCCTCTACGCAGAGCATGAGTTCAACGCTTCCACCTTCGCCTGCCGTGTGGTGGCAGGCACCGGCGCCGACATGTACTCGGCCATCACCGGAGGCATTGGAGCGCTGCGCGGCCCGAAACACGGTGGCGCCAATGAAGTGGCCTTCGAGGTGCAAAAGCGCTACGAAAACCCGGATGAAGCCGAAGCCGACATTCGCCGGCGCGTGGAAGCCAAGGAAGTCGTGATCGGCTTTGGGCACCCGGTGTACACCACGGGCGATCCGCGCAACCAGGTGATCAAGGAAGTCGCCCGCCGACTGTCGAAGGACGCAGGCAACACCAAGATGTTCGATATTGCCGCGCGCCTGGAAACCGTCATGTGGGACGCCAAGAAGATGTTCCCGAACCTCGACTGGTTCAGCGCCGTCTCGTACCACATGATGGGTGTGCCCACCGCCATGTTCACGCCACTGTTCGTGATTGCACGCACCTCGGGGTGGTCTGCACACGTGATCGAGCAGCGCATCGACAACAAGATCATCCGCCCCAGCGCCAACTACACTGGCCCCGAGAATCTGAAGTACATCCCACTGGAGAAACGCAAATGATCCGTATCGCAGGACTGACGACGTTTTCCGCTTCCATCCTCGGCAGCCTTGCCGCGGCCGCCTGCCTGGCGCTAAGCGCTCCGGCCATGGCGCAGACGAAACCGCCAGCCAAAGCCCCGGCCAAGGCACCACCCAAGAAGGCCGCCTTGCCTCCGCCGACCACGGCGGCGCAGCGGGCTGGACTGCCCGAAGCCGATGATTCACAGAAATCCGCCTCGGAACTGGTGCATTACGGCAAGTACGTCTGCGACGACAAATACGAAATCTTCGTCGAGAAGAACAAGGCGTCTCCGGCCTATGTGGACGTGCGCTACCAGAAGTCGATTTGGGTGATGAAGCCGGTGGCTTCCGCGACTGGCGCTGTCCGCCTGGAAGACACAAAGGGCTCCACGCTGCTGGTGCAGATCCCCTACAAATCGATGCTGCTCAACACCAGGACCGGTCAGCGCATCGTCGACTCCTGCAAGAGTGAGGAGCAGATTCAGGCGTTCAAGGACGATGAGGCTGCCAAGGCCAATGCCGCTGCGGCACCGGCTGCTGCCACAGCCGAATCCAAGTAACCGACAGACCCGCACGCTGGTGCTCGACCCCGCGTGATCTGCTCGGATCGCGCATTGGGTCAGACCACGACGATCCATTGAAGGAGGCCGCGAATGGCTCACAACACATTCAACACGCTCAAAGATTTCAAGCCGGTCGGCAACAAGAAGGGGCGCCTGTATTCACTGCCCGCCCTGGCCAAGACCTTCCCCAATGTCAGCCGGCTGCCGGTATCGGTGCGGATCGTGCTGGAGTCCGTGCTGCGCAATGTCGATGGCAAGAAAGTCACCGAGCAGCATGTCAAGGAACTCGCGAACTGGAAGCCCAACGCCGCCCGGACCGAGGAGATCCCGTTCATCGTTGCACGCGTGGTGCTGCAGGACTTCACGGGTGTGCCGCTCCTGGCCGATCTCGCCTCGATGCGCAATGTGGCCGAGCGGATGGGGCGTGACCCCAAGCGCATCGAGCCCCTGGTGCCGGTGGATCTGGTGGTGGACCACTCGGTCATGATCGACCACTACGGCAGCGCCAATGCGCTCGACCTAAACATGAAACTGGAGTTCCAGCGCAACAAGGAGCGCTATCAGTTCATGAAGTGGGGCATGCAGGCCTTCGATACCTTCAAGGTCGTCCCGCCCGGCATCGGCATTGTTCACCAGGTCAACCTGGAATATCTCGCGCGCGGCGTGCACCACAAATCGGTGGCCCGCAAGGACATCTATTACCCCGACACCCTGGTGGGCACTGACAGCCACACCACCATGATCAATGGCATCGGTGTGGTGGGCTGGGGTGTGGGCGGCATCGAGGCAGAAGCTGGCATGCTGGGTCAGCCGGTGTATTTCCTGACGCCCGACGTGGTCGGCGTGCACCTGAAAGGTCGCTTGCGCGAGGGCGTCACGGCCACCGACCTGGTGCTGCGCATTACTGAAATGCTGCGCAAGGAAAAAGTGGTGGGCAAGTTCGTCGAGTTCTTCGGCGAGGGCACGGCCAGTCTGGCACTGCCCGACCGCGCCACCATCGCCAACATGGCGCCGGAATATGGCGCCACCATGGGCTTTTTCCCTGTGGACGACAAGACCATCGAGTACTTCGAAGGCTCGGGTCGCACGAAAGACGAAATCTCGGCGTTTCAGGCCTATTTCAAGGCTCAAGGGCTGTACGGTGTGCCCAAGGTCGGCAGCATCGACTACTCCAACGTCGTGGAACTCGATCTCGCCACGGTCGCACCGTCTCTGGCAGGCCCCAAGCGTCCGCAAGACCGCATCGAGATCGGTGACGTCAAATCCACGTTTGCAGACCTGTTCGCCAAGCCGGTGGCCGCCAACGGCTTCAACAAGTCAGCCGGCGATCTGAACAAGCCCTACACCACCTCGAGTGGCACGACCCTGCACAACGGCGATGTGCTGATCGCTGCGATCACATCGTGCACCAACACGTCCAACCCCGGGGTGTTGCTGGCCGCCGGCCTGTTGGCCAAGAAAGCCGTCGCCCGCGGACTCACCGTGGCACCGCACATCAAAACATCGCTCGCCCCCGGATCGCGTGTTGTCACCGAATACCTTGAGAAAGCCGGTCTGCTGCCGCACCTGGCCAAGCTCGGATTCTCGGTCGCAGCGTATGGCTGCACCACGTGTATCGGCAATGCTGGAGACCTGGCGCCCGACTTCAACGAAGCCATCGTGGCCAACGATATGGTCTGCGCAGCGGTGCTCTCGGGCAATCGCAATTTCGAAGCCCGCATCCATCCGAATTTGCGCGCCAATTTCCTGGCGTCCCCGCCGCTGGTCGTGGCCTATGCCATCGCAGGCAACGTCAACGTCGATCTGATGACCGAGCCGCTGGGCAAGGACAAGCAAGGGCGCGACGTCTACATCGGCGATATCTGGCCCACGTCGGAAGAGGTGGGCAAGCTGATGCACTACGCCATGAGCGCGCGCACCTTCCGCAGACTCTACGGCGACCTCACCAAGGACCACACTCTGTGGAACGCGGTGCCCGCTGCATCGGGGCAGATTTACGACTGGCCCAAGTCCACCTACATCGCCAACCCGCCCTTCTTTGCCGACTTCGACATGACGCCGGCCAAGACCGCAGCGATCAGCAATGCGCGGGCACTGGGTCTGTTCGGCGACTCGATCACCACCGACCATATCTCGCCGGCAGGCTCGATCACGCAGAGCTCCCCCGCAGGCCAATACCTGCAGGCCAATGGCGTGCTCAAGGCCGACTTCAATTCCTACGGTGCACGGCGCGGCAACCATGAGGTCATGATGCGGGGCACGTTTGCCAACGTGCGCATCAAAAACCTGATGCTGCCGACCAAGGCTGATGGCTCACGCGAAGAGGGCGGACTGACCCTGCACCAGCCGACCGGCGCCAAGATGCCGATCTACGACGCGGCCATGAAATACGTGGCAGACGGCGTACCCACCATCGTGTTCGGTGGCGAGGAGTACGGGACTGGCTCGTCGCGGGATTGGGCGGCCAAAGGTACGCAACTGCTGGGCGTACGTGCCGTGGTGGCGCGCAGTTTCGAGCGGATCCATCGCTCGAATCTGGTCGGAATGGGCGTGCTGCCGCTGCAGTTCAAAGGCACCGATTCCTGGGAGTCTTTGGGCATCACCGGCGACGAGACCTTCGATATCGGCTTCCCCGCCGAGATGAAGCCCCAACAGGACATCGTGCTGACGATTCGCAAAGCCAATGGCAGTCAGCGCAATGTGACCTTGCTGTCGCGCATCGATACACCGATCGAGGTCGATTATTTCCGCCACGGGGGCATCCTGCCCTTCGTGTTGCGCGAACTGATGGCTGCCTAAGTCGTCAAGGCCGGCTCCCTCCCGGGAGCCGGCGCACCGGGCATTTCTCGATCTGCGGGATATGCATCTGTGCTGCGTTCTGTGTGCGTTCTGTGTGCGTACAGGCGCGACGGACGGCCTAACCCGGGGGTTGACCGGCCGGTCGTTCACGGTCAGGCCATACACCGCTGCGGTAAACTCGACAGGTCTCCCCTGCGGAATACCCGTGTGTCCACTCCTTCTGCCACAGCAGATGCAACGCTTCCAGCGACTGCTCGCGCCGTACTGGTCGGACTGCTGACCTTAGGCCTGTGCTTGCTGGCTCGTGCGGTGTCGGGTGGACAACCGCTCAGCCTGCTCCTGTGGCCTGCTTTGGGTGTTGCCTTTGCGTTCGGGTGGAGATGGGGACGTTTCTGGACCTTACCGGCCGCACTCGGCGCCTTAGCGTATGGTCTGATCGTCTTTGATTCACCGGCCCCGGCCGTAGCGACGGCCATCGGCACTGCACTCGGCGCAGTGGCTAGTATCGAAGCGCTGCGCCGATTCAACGCCTGGAACCCCGCCGAATACCGGCTCCAACCGGTGCTACGTTTTCTGGCAGTCGCGTTATTGATCGCCTCGCCGATCTTTGCGGTGATGCTTGGCCTGGGAGGCGTGTTTCATGCCATTGCGCCCAGCGACCACGCACTGCACGTGCTCCTGGGGACTTGGCTTGCAGGCGCTCTCGGGACCGTGCTGGTCGCCCCGGCGGGACTCGCCGTCATCGACGAGCCGAGCGCCCCGGCCTCTGAAGTCCGGGCCAGCCATGTCAGGCTGGATCTGGCTGCCTTTGGGCTGAGCGGTCTGGTCGCCATTGCTCACCTGGCACTGAGCTCGCTAGGGTTGCAGCCTTACGCGAACATGGTCCTGTTTCTGTTCTTCCCGATCGTCGTCTGGTCTGCCGTGCGCTGCGACGAGCACAGCAGTGCGGTCACCTTGCTGCTGAGTGCACTGCCCTTGCTGGCCGCACGCGCTTACCAGTCGCCTGGCCACATCCTGCCGAGCGAATCGGTCTTCGAGTCCACAGTGATGGTGCTTTGCGCGGTCATCGTCGCGCAGATTCTGCAAGCACTCGCATCAGATCGTCGGGGCGCACTGGATCGCATCGCGCAACAGGCTCGCCAGGACATGACCACCGGCTTGCTCAATGATCGGGGCATGCTGGCCGAATTCAGTGAGCGGCTGGCTGCGCCCGGTCGACCCAATCTTGGCCTGATTGGCGTCACCCTAACCAACTTTGATGCCATCAACGATTTGTGCGGACCGCTTGCGGCGATGCAGCTTGAGCAGTCCGCCGCAGCGCTCTTGCTGCGTCAGCCCGGCACTCAATTTGCGGCACGCTTGTCGTCCGGTCGCTACGCGATCGTGATCGAAAGCCAGACCGTGGCGCAAGTGCGCAACGTTGCCCGAGACGTGTATGCACATCTGGCAGGCCAGATGTTCGCCGCCGAGCACGGGCATTTGCGTCTGCAGGTCTGTGTCGGTGGCCTGCTCATTGATCATCAGGCGCAGATCAACAGCGAAGACTGCATGTCGTCCATGGCCGACGCACTGGCCATTGCAGCCAGTGTGCGCGATCCGCAACTGTTCGTGGAGCCGCTGTCCCAATCAATGATCGACTCTCGCCGCTCGCTTCAAAACAAAGTCGAGCACCTGCGCGAAGCGATCCGCGAGATGCGTCTGGAGCTGTATGCCCAGCCGGTGATCGATCCGGAAGCACCCGAAGGCTTCGCATCGTATGAAGTGCTCACGCGTTTGCGTGATCGGGACGGCTCCTTGCTCCAGCCACCCGAGTTCCTGACACTGGCCGTGCAGTCGCAGATGTCAGTCACCTTCGATCGTGCGGTCATCAAGTGCGCGTTCGAATGGCTGGCCAATCATCCCAGTGCACTGGCGCGCACGCACAAGTGCTCGATCAATCTGTCAGGCGCCACGATGAGCGATGGCGCCATCGCCGACTACATCCGCCAGCAGCGCACCCTGTGCGGCATTCCGGCTGAACGCATTGTGTTCGAGATCACCGAAAGCGAAGCCATCCGCAATCCGTCTGCCGCGTCGCGTCTGCTCGATGACCTCAAGAGCCAGGGATTCGGCATCGCATTGGACGATTTCGGTACCGGTCTGGCCACCTTCGAGTACCTCAAGCGTTTCCCGCTCGATTACGTGAAGATCGACGGCTCGTTCATCCGCAACCTGACGAATAACCCGATCGACGAGGAAATCGTGATGTCGACGGTCAGGGTTGCAGCGCGCATGAATCTGCGCACGGTCGCCGAACATGTGCACAACGAAACTGTTCACACGCGCCTGCGCGAGCTCGGGGTGAAGTACCTGCAGGGTGACTTGTTCGGTCGGGCACTGCCCATACACGACATCTTCGACAAGCTCGATGCCCTGCAGGACGCTCGGACCGCCGCGCTGGCGGCTCAACCGGTGCCCGCTGTGCCGGTGGCCCACCTGAGCTAAGACCGCATCAGGCGGTGGCCACGGGCATCATCGCCCTGAGTCCGACGCGAGCGCCCGCCAGCGGCGCAGATCAAAAGGTGTATCGACATCCCAGACCGTGCGCAGGAGCCTCACCGTGAGGCCTAAGGCCTGCGCATGGGCAAGCGTCTGCGACATGACCTGCTCTGTGCCCCAATCGACCTGCGCAAAGAGTTCTGGCGCTTCCCTGCGCAGCCCAACGAGTGCATAGCCGCCGTCTTGCGCAGGGGCAAACACCACATCGGCGGTCTGCAGCGCAACGAACGCTTGCGCTAGATCATCCACACTCAGCACCGGGCAGTCACTGCCGATCAGGACAGGGGTTTGTCCTGCACGCAGCGCCTGCGCCAGCGCGTCATGCATCCGGGCGCCCAGGTCCGCCCCGCATTGAGGCGTAAGCATCCAGTCAGCGTGCCGCAACCGGTTCAACAACGATGCAGCCTCGCTGTCTGGTCCATTAAGCTCACCCGCATAGCGCAGCTCGCGCGGCACGTGAGGCACATGCTGCGCCACCAGATCGAGTGTCGCGTTAAGCAGCTGCATGTGGATCTGCCAGGCGCTTTGATCGCCCACCTCGCGGGCGAGTCGAGTCTTGACCTGGCCCAGTTGAGGCAGGCGGGAAAAAACGATCAAGCGCCGCGCGGCTGCGCGCCAGCAGACCTCAGTCATCCGTATCTCCGAGGGGGCTGCGCCCGTAATACTGCTGATGCAGCCAATCCGGTGACGCCCCGAAAAAATAGGCCGCACGCAGGCTCCACATCTGAAGAACCGTGCGCACTACACCACGACGCTCCCAACGCCGTGCCGATACGAGCATCTTCGATCTCAGACACGCCGGTCGCGCGACGCGTCGCATGGCCCGGCTGAATGCGATGTCCTCCATCAGGGCGATGGCCGGAAAGCCGCCCTGAGCCTCGAATGCATGGCGCGCAACGAAGATGCCCTGATCACCTGTGGCGATGCCGCTCAGGCGGGAGCGCAGATTCATCATCGATCCAATGAGTGCAAGCGCTGGGCGGTGGGAGTCGAGGCGCACATCGAAGCGCCCCCAGATCGCTCCGCGAGCCATTTGCTCGCGAATGCAGGCCCCTGCCCCGTCTGGCAGTCGGCAGTCCGCATGCAAAAACAACACGACGTCGCAGTCAGCGACGCAAGCACCGGCGTTCATTTGCGACGCCCGGCCACGCTTGGCAAGCACCACCTGCGCACCGGCACGTTGCGCACGGTGCACCGTGTCGTCCGTGCTGCCACCATCGACGACAATGCATGCATCGCAGTGCGCCCGAGCGGCATGGACCGCGTCGGTGACGGTATGCGCCTCATTGAGCACCGGCATCACGATGGCCAGACGGAAGTAGGCAGGGGAAGGACGTGATGGCTGGGTCAGGTCAGCCGCACACGCCGGGGCATGTACTGGCGCCATCAGAGACGGTTGTTGAGTGACCAATCGTAGTCAAGAAAGGTCAAGCGCACCCGGGTCGACTCGATGCGTGCACGGTCCTCAGTTGCGCGGGCAAGCGACGATGCATAGCGTGCAAAAAACTGCTCGCGACTGGCTGTGCCGCGCCAACCCCGCTCGAAATCCCCGCGGTACCAGTCAAACAGACGCGAGATCTCCAGTCGGTTCTCTTCACGATTGAAACGGTTGCGGCTCGTGTCTCGCAAGAAGCGCTGGGTGCTGTCCTCCAACTGCGCTTCCAGCCGGTCCGCGACGATTGCTTCAGGACGCAATGCCGGGCACCCCACCGACGCACAGTTGACGACGAAATGAATGCGCGGTTCGTCAAAGATGCCGGGTTGGCGAATCAGGCGATGCTCGATGTCATCCAGATGCATCTGCTCGCCGAACAGCGTAATGAATCGGCGCTTCCAGGGCGATCGCACCACCGAACCCAAATCACGGATCGACTTCAGATCGGGATAGCGCGTGAGGATCAGTTCAATCGTGGCGGCGTTATAGAGATTGATCAGAAAAGCCAGTTGATGCGCCCGATCCATCGATTGATAGGTCGGCTGATCCAGCGTGGCGTACCCATCCAGCACGGCTCGCAGCGCCAGACGATCTCGCGCAAACCCGGAGTAGGACACCCGCGTAGCCACGCCTTGCGCGTCCCAGGCTACATGCGCACGCAAGAGCGCATCCCAGGCCCGGTGCTGGGCATCAAACGGCACGGTTTGCGCCACACTACTGCGCATGGGCACAGCGGTCGCGAGCGCCGCCATGGCACTCCCGGCGAACAGACGTCCAACCCTGCGACGGCTCATGGCAAACCCAGTCTCATGTTCGATCAACCCCGCTGCCAGCGATGCAGCCGCTGCGCCCACTTCAATGCCCACGCGG
The DNA here is from genome assembly GCA_947463885.1 of Burkholderiales bacterium. Classification (GTDB taxonomy): domain Bacteria; phylum Pseudomonadota; class Gammaproteobacteria; order Burkholderiales; family Burkholderiaceae_E; genus UBA4615. Next base: position 907 of record CANHUQ010000048.1, on the reverse strand, counting down.
GCGTGTGCGCACGGCGCCATTGGCCCGCTGCAAGCTTGTTGGCTTCAGTCAGCGTCGGATACGCATGGATCGTGGACAGGATCTTGTTGAGTCCCAACCCGTGCTTCATGGCCAGCGTGAACTCGGCAATCGATTCACCTGCATGCGCGCCCACGATGGTCGCGCCGAGGATGCGGTCGGTGCCTGGCGCAGTCAATACCTTGATGAAACCGATCGCCACATCATCGGTGATGGCCCGATCGAGCTCGGACAGGTCGAATCGCGTGACTTCGTAAGGCACCGCCTGCGCCTGAGCCTCGCGCTCGTTGAGTCCCACCCGTGCGACCTCCGGGTCAAGGTAGGTGCAGTGCGGCAAGCATCGCCAGTCGACACGAAACCTGCGAAAGCGACCGAACAACGCGTTCACCGCCGCATGCCAGGCCATGTGCGAGGCTGCATGCGTGAACTGAGGCAAGCCGGTCACGTCGCCCACGCCATAAATATTCGGAAACCGAGTCCGCAACCATGGATCAACCGGCAAGTGGCCCGCCGCATCAGGCTCGATGCCCAGGGTGTCCAGGCCCAAGCCTTCAAGCTGGGCGCGCCGGCCTGTCGCAAAGAACACCGCGTCGAACGCGATGGCAAGGTGACCCGGGTCGCAAATCAGCTCACGGCAGGGCAGCGGCGATGTATCCGATGTATCCGATACACCCGAGGTCCTTGAGGTCACGGATGCGCCCGAGACCTCTGACTGCGCACGGGCCTGCGCACGCAGGACGCTCATGACCGTACGCACCTGTACACCTTCGCGTGCCAGACATTCGGCCACCAGCACACCCACCTCGTCGTCTTCACGTGATAAGAGTTGCGGGCCGCGCTCAAGCAGCGTCACCTGGGACCCCAGGCGGGCAAAGGCCAGCGCCATCTC
>CANHUQ010000047.1 GCA_947463885.1 Burkholderiales bacterium | reverse complement strand
CGATCGTGGCGATTGCACCGCTCATTCTGATTTACGTCGAGTCCACCACCGCCGCCCTGTTGTTGTGCGCGTTCATCGTGGCGTTCTTCCCCATACTGGCCAATACCGTGACCGGACTGCGCAGTGCCGATACGCACCTGCACGATCTTTTCACCCTGTATCAGGCAACGCCCTGGCAGCGTCTGCGCTGGTTGCTCGTGCCCAGCGCCTTGCCCTACTTTCTGGCCGGCCTCAGAATTGCCGGCGGCCTTGCGCTGATTGGTGCCGTGGTGGCCGAGTTTGCGGCGGGTGCGGCAGGCCGGGAAACCGGGCTGGCTTCGCGCATTCTCGAGGCAGCGTTCCGCACTGAAATTCCCCGCATGTTCGCCGCGCTGGTGCTGGTTTCGCTGGTGGGCATCGCGATCTATTTCATCTTCGATCTGTTGGCGCGTCGGCTGCTTGGTCGCTGGCACGACAGTGAACTGCCGGGGCGCTGATCGGTGACCGCCTCTTCTGGAGCATGCACATGAACGACTCATCTTCCTTCACCAGCCGGCTACACCGTCGCCGCACTGTGCTCACTCTGGTCGCGATGCTCTCGACCGCTGTCACGAGTCTGAGCGCACCGGCACTGGCCCTGGCTCAAGAGAAGGTGGTGTTTGCCACCAACTGGAAGGCACAGGCCGCGCACGGCGGGTTCTATCAGGCGCTGGTCGACGGCACCTACAAGCGCTACGGGCTGGATGTGGACATCCGCGAAGGTGGCCCGCAAGTGAACAATCGGCCGTTACTCCCCGCGGGCAGGCTGGATTTCCTGATGACCGGCAATCTGCTGCATACCTTCGACAACGTGCGCAACAAGGTGCCCACGGTCGTGGTCGCGGCCATGTTCCAGAAGGATCCGCAGGTGCTGATTGCGCACCCGGGTCAGTATCAGAGCTGGGACGATCTGAAAAAAGCACCGGCCATGCTGATCGGGCGCGACTCCCAGTTCAGCTGGTGGCAGTGGATGAAGACCGACGGCTTTCGCGACGAGCAGCTCAAGCCGTACAACTTCAACAGCGCCCCCTTCCTGGCAGACAAGCGCATGGTGCAGCAGGGCTATGCCACCGCTGAGCCGATCTCGATCGAGAAAGTGACCGGCGCGCCGCCCAAGGTCTTTTTGCTGGCTGATCACGGCTGGTCCACGTACTCCACCACCATCGAAACCCGGCCCGACCTGATCAAGGCCAAGCCCGAGATGGTGCGCAAATTCGTTGAAGCCTCGATCCTGGGCTGGGTGAATTATTTGTACGGCGATCGGGCTGCAGCCGATGCCATGATTCGCAAGCTCAATCCCGACACGACCCAGGAAGAGCTTGATCGCGGTGTGGCCAAGCTCAAGGAATTGGGCATCGTGGATTCAGGCGACGCGCAGGCGCGTGGCATCGGCGCGATCGACCCGGCCAAGGTCAAGGATTTTCACGACAAGATGGTGAAGTCGGGTCTCTTCAAGGCCGGCGAAGTCGATCTGAGCAAGGTGTACACCACCGAGTTCGTCAACAAGGGCGTAGGCGTGGAGCTCAGCCGAAAGTTGAGCGGAAAGGCCAAATAAGGCGGTAGCGGCCCGGCGTCTGCAGGGCAGGTGCCGAGCCACCGCGCGCACTCCTCAGGTGACCGTGCGACGCTGAGCGAAACGGGGTTGATCCCAGGTGCGGCTGCTGACCACCTCGTGCAGCGCCTGAGCTGCATCGAAGGCATCGACATGCCTCACGTAGAGTGGGGCGAAGCCGAAACGCATCAGGTCGGGTTCTCGAAAGTCGCCGATCACGCCGCGGTCGATCAGGGCCTGGACGATGGCGTAGGCCTGCGGGTGGCGCAGTGCCACTTGGCTGCCGCGTTCCTGTGCCGTGCGCGGACTGGCCAACGCAAGTCCGTCCTGGGCACCCAACGCGGCCGCCGACTCCAGTTGCTCGATGAAGATCGAGGTGAGTGCCGTGCTCTTGGCACGCAACAGGCCCAGGTCTACGCCATCGAAGGCATCCAGCGCGACTTCAAGTGCCAGCAGTGACAATTGCGGCGCCGTGCCACACAGCAACCGCTCGATGCCAGGCGCAGGCTGCCAGTCTTCTTCGAAGGCGAAGGGCCGCGCATGGCCATGCCACCCCACCAGTGGTTGTGTCAGGGTGGCCAGATGCCGGCGCGCCACGTAGGCAAAGGCGGGCGCACCCGGCCCACCGTTGAGATATTTGTAGCCGCAGCCCACCGCGAAGTCCACCTGCAGTGCGTCCAGTTCGACTGGCATGGCACCCGCGGTATGCGCCAGATCCCAGAGGACCTGCGCACCGTGCGCCTGGGCATGAGCGGTGAGCCCCGCCATATCGTGGATACGCCCCGTTTTGTAGTGCACATGCGTGAGCTGCAGGACGGCCAGCCGCCTGCGGTGGGTCCAGATTGCCTGGGGCAACTCATGGGCATCGACCTGCACCAGTTCCATGCCCATGAGGTCCGCCACCGATGCATTCAGATAGCTGTCGGTGGGGAAGTTGCCGCACTCGGTCAGCAGGACGGTGCGCGAAGGGTCCTGAGTGCGCTGCGCATGCGCTGCGGCCATGAGCAGTTTGAACAGATTGACCGAGGTGGAGTCGGCCACGATGACTTCATCCGCATCGGCCCCGATGAGGCGGGCGATTTTTGCGGCCGCGCGTTGCGGGGCGGTGTACCAGTGTGCGTCGTTCCAGGAGCGGATCAGACCGTGTGCCCACTCAAGGTCGGTGGCATCACGCAGCCGCTGTGACACCGCATGTGGCATGGCGCCTAATGAATTGCCATCGAGGTAAATCAGCCCTTCGGGCAGAGCGAACCGGGTGCGCGCAAAGGCCAGCGGATCCTGCGCATCCAGTGCTTCGCATACGGCGCGCGATCGGGCCGCCGTCGTCATGCAGTGGGCGTGATGGCGCGCGTGGGTGGCGCGCGGTCGCCCTCTCCCAGGTCTTTTTGCATGATCACGGTATCGAGCCAGCGCTCGAATTTCCAGCCGCTTGACCGCAGCGTGCCGGCAAATCGAAACCCGCAGCGGGCGTGCAGCGCGATCGATCCGGTGTTGGCGCTGTCTCCGATCACGGCCAGTACCTGTCTGCAATCCTGCTGCTCGCAACGTGTCAGCAGGGCACGCAGCAACACCTGTCCGATTCCGCGGCCGCGCAGTGACTCGTCCATGTAGATGGAGTTCTCGACCGTGTTGCGATAGGCCGGACGCAGGCGAAAGAAGTTCACATAGGCATAGCCCGCGACCCGGCCATCGACCTCGGCCACCAGATAGGGAAAGCCGTTGCGCAGCACATCGCTGCGCCGCTGAGCCATCTCCTGCAGGCTCGGCGGGGCAATTTCGAAGCTGCCCGTGCCATGCAGCACATGGTGGGCATAAATAGCCTGGATGCTCGGCAGATCGCCGTCCAGGCTGTCGCGGATCAGGGGCGTCGTCGGCACATGCATGGGGTCGAATATAGCGCAGGCGATTGCGTCACTCAGCGGTCGATCAGGAGGCCATTCTCAATGCCTGCCGCACCCGCACGCACCAGATCGGCCATGGCCCACTCGGCCAACGCCCCAGGCTCCATGCCGATGTACAGGCGGTTCGCCGTGGCGATGAGTGGGATCGTGTCCATGAGGGCAGGCACGTCCACCATCGGTACCTGACGGTGCTCCAGCAGCAAAAATTTCAGCAGCACCTTGGTGGCGTGTCGGGCATTGCGGGCAGGGTCTGCGCTCAAATGATCCAGGCGACTGCGCGCCCGCTGCAGCGCACTCTGGACATCCGAAAACATCGGCCCGTGGCCTGGGATGATCAGATCGACGTCGAGCTGCGCGATGCGCTCCAAGATGGCCCGCTGCTCGGCAAAGCCGGAGGCCCCTTCGAGTTCCGGAAAGATGACGCCGAATCCGGTGGCCCAGAGTGCGTCGGCACTGATCAGCACGCGCGCCGGCGCGCAGTAGAGCACCACCATCTGGGGATCGTGCCCCGGTGCGGCGATCACCGTCCAGGGCAGGCCGCCCAGCTCAAGCGTCTGGCCATCGCGGATCACATCATCGAAGCTGAAGCGCTCACAGCGCTGGCCGGTGGCATCGAATGTGAGCTGATGAGTATCCCACTGCGACACGGCGTGTGCGCTGCCCGCTGGGATGAGTGTGCGGCAGCCCCAGGTGCGTTGCAGCAGCGCATTGCCACCGCAATGGTCCGAGTGCAGATGCGTGTTCACGATGCCATCGAGGCGGCGCCCACCCAACAGGTGCTGCACCACGGCCAGCGTGGTCTCGCGATGCGTGATGTACCCGGTATCGACCAGCACGGTGTGGGTGCCGTCATCGAAGAGCACGCCATTGGCCGACAGCCAATCGCGCTCGATGAAGCGCATGCTGGCAGGTAGCGCGGGCAGCGCAGGTGCCATTGCGGTGGGGGTCTGGCTCATCGGATGCGCCGCTGCACGCCATCGGGCAGCGTCTGAGCGCGCTGCATGGCTGCGCTGCTGAAGACTGGGTTGCCAGCCAGGTAGGCGAGTGCGGCATCGGTCATATCGAAGCCCCAGAACGCCTGATCGTCGATCTGCAGGGTGGGCACGCCAAACACGCCCTCGGCAATGGCCTGTTCCGTGTTCTGCCGCAGGGTGTCCTTGACCTGGGTTTGCGCAATCAGGGCCTGCGGGTCTTCCACACCCAAACCTTGGCACAGCTGCGCCCACGCCTGCGTGTCGGTGGGCAGATGCCCGTCGACCCACACATAGCGAAACAGGGCCTGGACCACGTCGGGCCGATTGCCCAGTGCGATTGACAGGCGCAGCAACGGCAACGGATTGAATGGATGGGCTGCAGGCAGATTCAGTGCAATGCCCTGTGCATGCGCGCGCCAGACCACTTCACGAAAAGTGTGGATCTTCTTGGCAGGAATTTCAGCCGGACCTTTCTGTCCGTGATGCTCAAGCAGTCCGGCAAAGAGCACGGGCCGGTAGGCGATGTGCGCAAGCCCGTCAAACTTGTGCAGGACCGCGCTTTGCAGATACGCGTAGGGCGATATGAAGTCGAAGGTCCAGCGCGCCGACTTCATCGGGCGGGCGGCGGGTTTGCGGCCTGTGCGCGGCGCGCTTCGATGCGCGCCCAGACGTCTGCGCGTTCAAGCCCTGACAGACTGCCCCACCTGGCGATCTCGTCCAGAGTGCGCACACAGCCCTCGCACAAACCCGTGGTGGCCTCGATGCGGCAGATGGCAATGCAAGGCGATGGCACCGGCTGGCCCTTGAGAGCCGCCTCGCGCAGGCTGCGTGCATCGGGATAGCCCACAGGAGACATCATGCGTCAGCCAGCCTGCTTGGCGGCCAGCGCACTGCCTGCCCGCGAAATGGACTTGCGCCCGATATGACCCGAGATCCATTGCCCGATCGACACCATTTTCTCGAGCGACACGCCGGTCTCGATGCCCAGGCCATCGAGCAGATACAGCAGGTCTTCGGTGGCGACGTTACCCGTAGCGCCTTTGGCATAGGGGCATCCGCCCAGACCGGCCACTGAGGCGTGGTACGTGGAGATTCCCATTTCCAGGCTGGCGTAGACATTGGCTAACGCCATGCCGTAGGTGTCATGAAAATGGCCAGAGAGTCTTTCCGCAGGCACCACTTTGAGCGCGGCCTCGAAAGCCGCCTGGGTGCCGCGCGGTGTGCCGGTGCCGATGGTATCGGCAATATCGATCATGTCGCTGCCCATGTCGGCAAAGCGTTTGACCACTTCGCTCACGGCAGCCGGGGTGACCTCGCCCTGATAGGGGCAGCCCAGTGCCACCGAGACGCTGGCGCGCAGTCGCATGCCATGGTCCTTGGCCGCGCGGGCGACGGGCTCGAAGCGTTCGATCGATTCGGCGATCGAACAATTGATGTTGCGCTGAGAGAAGGCCTCGGAGGCTGCACCGAAAATCACCACTTCGTCGGCTCGCGCTGCCAGCGCGCCTTCGAAGCCCTTCATGTTGGGCGTGAGCACCGAATACACCACGCCCGGTTTGCGCCGGATGCGCTGCATGAGCTCGGCCGTGTCGGCCATTTGGGGTACCCACTTGGGCGATACGAACGAACCCGCCTCAACGTTCGGAAAGCCCGCGTCGGTCAGGCGGTCGCACAGTTCGATCCGCACGTCGGTGGTGATAGGCGACTGCTCGTTTTGCAGACCGTCGCGCGGTCCAACTTCGATCAGCGTGACACGCTTGGGCAGGGATGCTTGCATGGGAGAGTCTCAATAACCTGTATCGGGGTTCACTCGGCCGCTGGGCACAGCACCTTGGGCCAGAAGTGTCATTTTATCCGCGACCTGCGCGGCCGACTGAGCGACCTGCGTGGGCCCTGAAATATGCGGCGTGATGCGGATGCGCGGATGATGCCAAAACGGATGAGCAGCGGGCAGCGGCTCCTGGCGAAAGACATCCAGGGTGGCGCCCGCAAGCTGGCCCCGGTCCAGCGCCGCGATCAGGGCATCATCCACCACCAGCGCACCGCGCGCCACATTGATCAGCCATGCGCCGGGCTGCAAGGCGGACAGGGCGGTCGCGTCGATGAGATTCTCGGTCGCTCGCGTATGGGGTGCCAGCAGGATGAGCACGCGTGTGGCTGCAAGAAAGCGAGGCCAGTCTGCGGTGCCGGCCATCACCTCAATACCTTGCACCGTGCGTGCAGTGCGCGCAAACCCACGTACCGCAAAGCCTTGCGCCATCAGCGCGCGCGCCACCTGCTCACCCAGCACGCCCATACCGACGATGCCAACCGGCAACTCGGCTCGGGTCAGCCAGGGCTGCTCCTGCCAGTGCTGTTGACGCTGCTGCGTGGCATAGGCTTCCGCACGACTCAACAGACGCAGCAATTCGTGCAGACAGTAGTCGGCCATGTAGGCACCCATGCCGGCATCCTCAAGCCGATAGAGGGGCAGCGAGGCGGGCAAGCCCGGGTGCGCAAGCAGGTGGTCGACGCCTGCGCCGCAGGAAAAAAAAGCGCGCAGACCTGGATGCCGTGCGAAAAAATCGGGGGCAGGCTTCCAGCCGACGGCCAGTGTGGCGTCTGAGGTCAGGCCTGGTTCAGCGCTGGCCGCGCCATCTGGAGAACCGCGGTCCAGCCCGATCTCGGCGTGCGGCAGGCGCTGCGCCAGCGCCCGTTGCCAGGCGAGCCCACTGCCGGCTTCGCAATGTGTGACAACAATCTTCATGAGCCCGATCATAGGCGATGGCTCCGGTGTCCTGAACGTATCGCCTGGCTGCGGTCAGGGCCGCGCTACCATCGCTTGTTGCGGGTGGCGCAGGCGCCTGCAGGCCACAGCCCCTTCACTGGATCGAGACTGCCCATGTTTTCAACCCCCCTGTTTTCAACCGTTCCCTTTCTATCCGGCCGACGCGCGCGCATCGGGGCACTGTCGTTGCTCCTGACTGCGACGCTGTTGCCCGCCCTGGCCCATGCGCAGTCCGACTGGCCGACGCGCCCGGTGCGCATTGTCGTGCCCTTTGCAGCAGGCGGCACCACCGACATCGTGGCCCGTGTGCTGGCTGAGCAGCTGGCGCCGATCCTCAAGCAGCCTGTGGTGGTTGAGAACAAGGCCGGCGCAGGCGGCAACGTGGCAGCAGCTGAAGTGGCCAAGTCAACGCCCGACGGCTACACCTTCCTGATGGGCACACCTGGTACACAGGCGATCAATCAGTTCCTGTATCCCAAGATGCCCTACGACACCGAACGCGACCTGATCCCGGTGTCCTTCGCCGTGAAAGTGCCCAACGTCCTGGTGGTGCATCCCTCGGTGGGTGCCCGCACGATCCAGGAGTTCATCGATAAGGCCCGTGCCAAACCAGGCGCCATGTCTTACGGCAGCCCCGGCAATGGCTCGACCGGGCAGTTGTCGAGCGAACTGTTCAAGACCCGTGCCAAGGTATTCATCACGCACATTCCCTATCGTGGCAGTGGCCCCATGCTGCAGGACCTGCTTGCCGGCCAGATCCAGATGGCGATCGACAACCTGCCCTCGGCTATTCCGCATATCCGTTCCGGCCGACTGGTGGCGCTGGGCGTGAGCTCGGCCAAGCCCAGCCCGCAACTACCCGATGTACCCCCCATTGCCAGCGTGCTGCCGGGCTATGAAGCCGAGTCGTGGTTCGTCCTGGTGGCGCCACGCGGCACGCCCGATGCCATCGTCACGCGCGTTTCGGCCGAGGTCGACCGCATTCTGAAAAAGCCCGATGTCGTGGAGCGATTCCGCGGACTGGGCGCCGAGCCGGTGGGTGGGACGCCCGCTGAACTGGCCCGCTTCATTGCGGCCGAAACCACGAAGTGGAAAGAAGTGGTGCGCATTTCCGGCGCGAAGGTGGACTGACATGAGCAGCGCAATGAGCACCGAACATACGACCCAACCCCTCGGGACCCAACCCCTCGGCCAGCAGGCGCAGCCGCTGGACAATCGCGTGACCCGCCTGCTGGGCGTGCGCTATCCGATCGTGCAGGCGCCGATGGGCTGGATTGCCCGGGCGCAGCTGGCCTCGGCGGTCTCCAACGCCGGAGGCATGGGCATCATCGAGACCGCCTCAGGCGAGCTGGATGCGATCCGCGACGAGATTCGCAAGATGCGCGATCTCACCGATCAGCCATTCGGTGTGAACATCGCGCTGATGTACGTACGCGACCCCGACATCGTGAAATTCGTGGTCGACCAGGGGGTGCGTTTCGTGACCACCTCGGCGGGCGACCCCAGCCGCTATTGCGCCGAACTCAAGGAGGCCGGGCTCACGGTGTTTCATGTGGTGCCCACCCTGAAGGCTGCGCTCAAGGCGGTGGAGGCCGGCGTGGACGGGTTGATCGTTGAGGGCGCAGAAGGCGGCGGCTTCAAGAACCAGCGCGATGTGGCCTCCATGGTGCTGCTGCCGCTGGTGTGCTCGAAAGTGAAGGTTCCCGTGATTGCGGCAGGCGGCTATACCGACGGCCGATCCATGGCAGCTGCCTTTGCGCTGGGTGCAGAGGGCATTCAGATGGGCACGCGCATGCTGTCGTCGGCGGAATCGCCCGCGCACATGAACTGGAAGCAGGCGATCGTGGGGGCTCAGGAAACCGACACCGTGTTCCTCAATCGAGGAGGGCAGGGGCCTGCGTTGCGAGCCCTGCGCACCGAGCGCACCACCCGCATCGAAGCCCAGCCCCCAGAAAACATGCGGGCTGAATTTGCCGGCGTGCTGGACCTCTACTTTGGCGGCGATATGGAAGCGGCTGTGCCGCTGACCGGCCAGGTGTGCGGGCGGATCGAGGCCGTGAAGACCGTGTCGCAGATCCTTCAGGAGACCGTCAACGGGTTCCGTGAGGTGGTGACCGGCATGGGCCGCTATACGTCCTGACGGGAGCCCTGCGCCGCGCGGGCGGCGTGCTGCGCGGCTTGGCTGGCGCGTTCACCCAGTTGAGTGACCGCCTGCGCGCATGAAGACATCGCAGCCACTGCAGCGCTGGCCGCCGTGCGGGCGGCATCGACAGCCTCCTCGTGCGCTTCGCGGCTGAGCGATTCAACTTCATCCTGAGCACCACGCATCTGCGAGCTCATCAGCGTGACCAGTGAATTACCGGTGCTGCGGCCCAGTGACATCAGCCCGACCATGTAGTGCCAGGTGGGCTCGAACAGCGTTGTTCGCATCCATTCGCCATGTTGCGCCGGACTGGCTGCGGCTTCGCCACTGGCATGCAGCGCGGCATGCTCGAGCGTTCGGTTCACGCTTTCATTGATCCAGTGTGCATGCAGCGCGATGGAACGCTGGCAGGCGGCCATCACGATGTCGCCTGCGGCCGGGCCGAGTGCGCTGCCGATGGCCGGGGCTTGCGGCTCTGCTGGCGGGCGCGCTGCATGACGCGCGTGCGCAGTCTGAGGCGTAGCACGGCGCGCACCGTTGGAATGCGAGGGTCTGTTCATGATGGCTCTGGGTCCGGCAAATGGGAATGCAATGGGAATGCAATGGGGTCCGCAGTGTGGTCCGCAGCGGGGTCGGTCATGAGGCTGCGAAAGGACGGCCAGCCCAAAGTCATGCATATTTGATGCCCGTGCCTTTGAACGCTGCTTCAGGACTGACTTGCTTATGAACGTCTTTCGCTCCTTGTTGTGTGTGCTCAGCGTTGCGCTGAGCCAAGCCGTCTGTGCCCAGTCTGGCCCGACTATGGCAAGCGGTGCCGTGCCGGCGGCGCTCTCGGTCTCAGCCCTGTCCAACATGACCGTTCGCGGCTTGCCTGATGCGCCTGCGCAACTCACCCTGCGCGATGGCGCCTGGCAGGGCAAGCCTTACGTGAAGGGTGGCGCAGAAGCGCCGCAGGTCAGGCTGATGCGCAGTCCTGTGGCCTATGGCGATCTTGACCGGGATGGCCGACCCGAGGCCGTGATGTTGCTGACCCAGTCGATGGGTGGAAGTGGCCAGTTTCTGCATGTTGCGGTGGCGGGCGCCCAAGGTGCTCAGCCGCGCACGCTTGCCACCATGCGGGTCGGGGACCGGGTCCAGGTGCGTGATCTGCGCGTGCAGAACGGGCGCATCTGGCTGGACGTGGTCCGCGGGGGGCCGAATGACGCAGCCTGCTGCCCTGGCGAAGTGGCGTCTCTGGGGTGGACCTTGCGCCGTGGCCGACTGTCGCCGGTCAAGGATGCGCCGCCTGTGTCACGCCTGGGCCCGGCCACCTTGGGTAGCCATACCTGGGTATTGCGGGAGTGGCGCCCCGGTGAGGCGGCTGCATCGCCGCCGCCACTGACCCTATCGCATCAGGACGGACGTTTCGTGGGCCATTCGGGCTGCAATCGGTTCATGGCCGAAGTGACTGCCCAGGGCGGCACTGCGGGCGATTTGAAAGTGGCCACGCCCGGTGTGACACGCATGGCTTGTGAGGGTGACGCCGCCATCACTGAACGCCGCTATCTGGATCAGCTGGGACGTGTGCGGCGCATGGGTTTTCGGGAGGGTCGTCTGGCACTGGAATACGAAGTGCCTGGTGATGACCGGCCGGCCGCCATGCTGTTCGAACGCGAGTAAGTTGCCGCGTATTCGCCAGTTAGGTTCCGTATTAATCGGCGTTTAATTCCTGATTTTACGTCCATAGATTCCCGAAAAATCAGTAGCATACTGACATGGTCCCGCTGACGCTGTACCCCCGTCTGATTGAACCGCGCATAGCCGAAGCCATGGAGGACACCCCTGTAGTGCTCTTGGCAGGCCCCCGCCAGGCGGGCAAGACGACATTGGTGCGCAAAACGTCCGAGAGCGGGTTGCGCTACCTCACGCTGGATGACGAACTCACACGGCTATCGGCGCGCGAAGATCCGGTTGGTATGATCCGCAGTCTGGGCCGCGCGGTCATCGACGAAGTGCAGCGTGCTCCGCAGTTGTTGCTGGCGATCAAAAAGAGCATTGACGAAGACAGGCGGCCTGGGCGATTTTTGCTGACGGGCTCCGCTAACCTGATGACCTTGCCGACCGTGGCCGACTCGTTGGCTGGCCGGATGGAGACCTTGCTGCTCCTGCCTTTGTCCCAAAGCGAAATCGAAGGGTGCGTGACGAATTGGCTCGACAGCGTCTTTTCGGGGGGCATTCCCTCGGCCGGCGCCCCCGCGCATGCGGGCGATCTGGTAGAGCGCGTCTTGCGTGGCGGATTCCCGGAGGCGGTTACACGGTCCACCGCCAGGCGCCGCACGGCTTGGGCACGGCAATACCTTGATGCAATGCTCCAGCGCGACGTCCGGGACGTGGCAGATATCGGAAAGCTGGATCAATTGCCGCGTTTCTTGAATGCGCTGGCCCAGACCGCTGGGCAGATGTGCAATTACACCCAACTCAGCGGTCAGGTGGGTTTGGATGCGAAGACGGCTTCTCGTTACATCGGCGTGTTCGAACAGATGTACCTGCTCAGGCGCGTAGAAGTCTGGGCGCGTAACCGTCTCAACCGGGTTGTGAAGACGCCCAAGCTCCAGTTTATTGATTCCGGCCTGCTGGCAGGGTTGCTGAACCTGAATGCGCAAGAGATTCAACGCAACCGAACGCGTTTCGGAGCGCTCCTGGAAACCTTCGTCTTTGGTGAACTTCTTAAACACACAACCACGTCCGAGGGCGAATACCGCTTGATGTATTACCGTGATGCAGATCAATTCGAAGTGGATGTGGTGATCGAGAACGCATCCGGTGAATTGGTCGGCGTCGAAGTCAAGGCTGCCGCGACCGTGAGGGACAGCGACTTGCGGGGGCTTAAAAAATTGGCCAGTCTGGCCGGAGATCAGTTCAAGATGGGCATTGTGTTGTACGACGGGGACGAGACCATGCCGCTTGGTGGCGGCATCTGGGCAGCGCCACTTTCCAGTCTATGGGGAGGTCTCCGACGCAGCGTTTGAATCAACTCCCCGCTGCTCAGCCCGCCACAAACCCCACCAGCGCTGCGCCTTCTCCCACCTGATCGCCCACTCTGAACGGCAGTTTTTCGATCAGACCATCCGCGGGCGCAGACAGGGTGTGCTCCATCTTCATGGCTTCCATGACCAGCAGCGGCTGGCCTTTGCGCACGCGGCTTCCGGCTTCCACCAGCAGGGCGATCACTTTGCCGGGCATGGGCGCACTGAGGTTGGCACCCGCATCGGCCTGATCGCCGACAAGGTGCAGGGCCGATGCGTCGCCGAGCACGCGGCGCCCCTGCGGTGTGAACACATGCAGCGTATCGCGATCGCGCACCACTGATGCATTGAGCTGCTGCGTGCCCAGAAGCCCGGTGAGGCGCACGCCATCAAGATGCAAGGAAGACAGACAGGTGCTGTCGTCGCCGTGACGCACCGTCCAGCCGCCAGGCGCGTAGCGCACCTCCACGGGCACTGTGGCGCCGTCAACGGTGAATGGCATCGTGCGGACGTACGGCGCGCCCACGCGAAAACCGTCGGGCTGCGACCAGGGGTCACGCGGGTCGGCGCTTTCGCATTCATCGCACAGGATGCGGGCGACGGCTGTGGCCAGCACATCAATGCCGGGTGCATGCGAGGGGGCAGCAAGCGCCTGCGCCTCACGCTCGATCAGTGCGGTGTCCAGATCCGCTTCGACGAATGCACGACAGCGCATCAGGCGACCCAGAAAGTCGACATTGGTTTGCGGCCCCACCGCCTCGAAGCCAGCCAGCGCCGCGCGCATGCGCAGAATTGCCTGGGCGCGGTCTTCGCCCCAGACGATCAGCTTGGCGATCATCGGGTCGTAGTGAGGTGTGATCGCATCGCCCTGCCCGATACCACTGTCGATACGCACGGCGGCTGGACGGCCGTCTGCGCCGGCGCCCACCGCAAACGTGGTGGCCGCGGGCGTGCGCAGGTGCACGAGCGTCCCGGTGGACGGCAAAAAGCCGCGATCGGGGTTTTCCGCGTATACGCGCGCCTCGATCGCGTGACCTCGGATGACCAGATCGGATTGCACGTGAGGCAAAGGCTCGCCTGCTGCCACCCGCAGTTGCCACTCGACCAGATCCAGCCCGGTGATCATCTCGGTCACTGGATGCTCCACCTGCAGACGGGTGTTCATCTCCATAAAGTAGAAGGCACCGCTGGCGTCAACGATGAACTCCACCGTGCCGGCGCCCACGTAGCCCACAGCGCGCGCCGCCGCGACGGCGGCTTCACCCATGGCCTGACGGCGGGCTGCATCCATGCCGGGGGCGGGCGCCTCTTCAATCACCTTCTGGTGGCGCCGTTGCACCGAACAGTCGCGCTCGAAGAGGTGCACCACGTTGCCGTGTGTGTCAGCGAAGACCTGAATCTCGATATGCCGCGGTTTGCTTGCATAGCGCTCGAGCAGCACCGCGTCGTTGCCGAAGGCCGAGACTGCCTCACGCCGGCATGAAGCCAGCATCGGTGAAAATTCGGCCGCTTCGCGCACGATGCGCATGCCCTTGCCGCCGCCGCCCGCACTGGCCTTGATCAGCAGCGGGTAGCCGATGCGCTCGGCATGCTGCGCAAGCAGCGCGTCATCCTGATCGGCATCGTGGTAGCCGGGAATCAGCGGCACGCCCGCCTGAGCCATCAGGCGCTTGGACTCGGCTTTCAGGCCCATCGCCCGAATGGCCGATGGCGGCGGGCCGATGAATACCAACCCGGCATCGGCGCAGGCCTGCGCAAAGGCTTCGTTTTCCGACAGAAAGCCGTAGCCCGGGTGAATCGCCTGAGCACCCGTGCGCAGCGCCGCTTCAATGACTGCGTCGCCACGCAAGTAGGATTCGCGTGCAGCGGCCGGGCCGAGGCGCAGCGCTTCGTCACAGGCGCGCACATGCTGCGCGTGTGCATCCGCATCGGAATAGACCGCGACGGTGCGCACACCGAGCTTGCGCGCGGTGGCTGCCACGCGGCAGGCGATTTCGCCTCGATTGGCGATCAAAATCTTTTCAAACATGGTGGGATGTCCCCGGGCAGGCGTTGGCCGCCATCACGCGCGGCGTGTCACGGCTGAACAGCGCCCGAGGATACCCTGCCGTAGCCGTAGCCGTAGCCGTAGCCGTAGCGAATGCAGTGCGTCCCTGGGGGCATGCACCGGCTCCGATCATGCATGCGGGCCGGACGGGTATCCTGCCCGCCGTGTAACAGTCTGCGTAGAGAGGTTCTGATGGCGGTCTTCACCCGGGTGACGCTGTTCACCGATACCGATGGGCGTGCGAGGTTTCGCGAGGAGCCGGTTGACCTGGACCAGGGCACGCCGGCGTCGATGCTGTCCGCCCCTCTGCCGGCGAGTGCGCTGCAGCTGCGTGAAAGCCCGGTCGGGTTTCGCAGCAGCTTTCACTGCACCGGTTCACCGCAGTGGGTGTTCATCCTGGGCGGCCAGATGGAGATCGGTCTTCAGGACGGCAGCTCACGTGTGTTTGCAGCGGGCCAGCACTTCTATTCCGCCGATGTGCTGCCCGAGGGCGCCACGTTTGATCCTGCGGTGCACGGGCACTGGAGCCGGCAGGTCGGGCCGGACCCGCTGGTCACAGTGTTCGTGCGCGGCTGAGCGGATCACTCCTGCGGGCGCCAGCGCGGCGCACGCTTTTCCAGAAACGAAGCGATGCCCTCACGGCCTTCTTCGCTGGCGCGGGTCTGCGCGATGCGCTGGGCGGTGTCGCGAATGAGCGCATCATCGATCGGACGCCCTGGGATGTCGCGCAACAGCCGCTTCGTTTCGCTCATGGCGCCGGGTGCGCCTTGCAGCAGTGCGCCCAGCATGCGACTGACCGCATCGTCCAGTTCCGCCGGAGGCACCAGTTCCTGCACCAGGCCGATCCGGTAGGCCTCGGCCGCATCGAACACCTCGGCGCTTAGGAAATACCGGCTGGCGGCCCGCTCGCCCATGGCGCGGATCACATACGGGCTGATCATGGCGGCAATGAGACCGATGCGTACTTCGGTCAGACAGAACTGAGCGTCGGTGCTGGCAATCGCCACATCGCAGGCACTGACCAGCCCCATGCCACCGGCATAGGCCGGGCCATGCACCCGCGCCACCGTCGGCTTGGGTGATTGGGCGAGCGTGCGCAGCAACGTGGCAAGCGCCATGGCGTCGGCTTCATTTTCGGCTGCTCCGTAGCCCGAGGCGGCCTTCATCCAGTTCAGGTCTGCGCCCGCACAAAACGCGCTGCCCTGACCCGCCAGCACCAGGGCACGCACATCGGGATCTTCCGAGGCGGCCCCAATCGCGTCAGTCAGTTCGGCGATCAGCGCCACATTCAGCGCATTGCGCACTTCGGGCCGGTTGAGCCAGATCACGGCCACGCCGTGCTGCAGGGTCGTTTGAAGGGTGGAATAGGTCATGGTGAGGACATCGTGCCGTGATCGGTCTGGGGAAGGAGGGGTCGCAAGGAAGCCATCTCTATGGAGAATGGCATTCGACGGGCAGCATACTCTGGCAAACCGGCCGGAATTTCGACAAGCCGCATTTGACAGATCGACGACCGCCCCTCACCGTAGCGGGGTCATCTACAGGCTGGCTGCAAGCTGTTTGCAGCGCATGGCCGGGACACTCGCAAACCGACACAAGGAGACCCCATGGCGCACGATATCGTGATTCGCGGCGGACAGATCGTCGACGGCACAGGCAGCGGACCGGTTCAGGGCGATGTCGCCATCGATGGCGGATTGATCACAGCAGTCGGCAAGGTCGATGGCCGCGGCAAACGCGAGATCGACGCACAAGGCCAGACCGTGACGCCGGGGTTTGTCGACATTCACACCCACCTGGACGCTCAGATCGGCTGGGACCCGCACTGCACGCCGGTCAGTTGGCACGGCGTGACCACTGCGTTGCTGGGCAATTGCGGCGTGACATTTGCACCCTGCCGCCCAGGCGACAAGGAAGTGCTGGCCGGCATGATGGAGTCGGTCGAGGACATTCCCCGACAAGCCATCCTGAGCGGCCTGCCCTGGAACTGGGAAGACTATGGCGGCTACCTGGATGCCATCGAAGGCTTGCGCCCCGGCATCAATGTGACCGGCCTGGTCGGGCACAGCGCGGTGCGCTTCTATGTGATGGGCGAGCGCGCCGTGGAAGAGCAGGCCACTGAAGACGAGCGTCGCCAGATGGCACGCATCGTGGGCGAAGCCCTGGACCGTGGTGCGGTGGGCTTTTCGACCAACCGGTTTGCGCCGCACACGCTGCCCGACGGTCGACCGATTCCCGGCACCTTTGCCGACCCGGCCGAGCTGGTCGAGATTGCCCGGGCGGTGGGCCCGCGCGGCGGCATCATGCAGGCGGTCGGTGCGGATTTCGATGTGCTCAAGGCGCTGGCCGATCAGGGCGGCAGCCGTGTGCTCTTCAGCTACAACGTGGGCCCCGATGGTTCGCTTGCCGGTCAGCGGCGCAGCGCACTCGAGACCCTGTGCGCAGGCGCCGGGCGCGACATGACCGCGGTGGCGCAGGTGCGCAGCTCCGGTCTGGTGTTCGGTCTGCAAACCAGTCTGCCGATTGCCACCCGCGGTGAAGCCTGGAAAGCGCTGCGGGCCATGCCCTTTGCGCAGCGCCTGGCCACGATCGATGACCCGGTCAAGCGCGCGGTGCTGATCGAGGAAGCCAAGCAGCTGGGGTTCCCGGTGATTCTGGGTGCCAGCATCGAGAAGGTCTTTCACATGGGTGACGGTCCGGTGCCTGACTATGCAGCCGGCGAGTCGTGCCAGCTGCTGGCGATGGCGGCAGCGCGCGGTGAGCACTGGATCGAGACCTTCATGCGCATGAACCTCGCCACGCGCGGCAAGGTGCTCTACACCCTGCGCATGTTCAATCCCGACATGAACGGACTGTCGCACCTCATCAGCAGCCGCAATGTGATCCCCGGGCTGGGTGATGCCGGCGCACATGTGTCGCAGGTGATGGATTCGGGCTGGTCGACGTTCATCCTGTCCCACTGGGTGCGCGAAAAAGGCCTGTATTCGCTGGGCGAGGCTGTGCGCCGTATGACGTCTGCGCCGGCGCGTGTGCTGCGTCTGAGCGACCGCGGCGTGCTGGCCCCCGGCATGCGTGCCGATGTGAATGTGTTCGACGCGTCCAAGGTGTCCGAGCTGCATCCTGAAGTCGTACACGATTTCCCGGGTGGCGCCACGCGCTACATCCAGAAGTCGGTGGGCTATCGGGCGACGCTGGTCAATGGTGAAGTGAGCGTGGAAAACGGCGAGTTCACCGGTGCGCGCGCCGGTCGTGTGCTGCGCCATCAGTCCACGCAACATGCCCACTGATCTCACTGAGGCGAGCGCAGCGGGCTT
>CANHUQ010000046.1 GCA_947463885.1 Burkholderiales bacterium | reverse complement strand
GTGGCAGCAGGCATGCAGCACGACGATTGACCGCGCAGGCAGCCCGCGCAGGGTCTGGAGCATGGCGTCCGCGCGCACGCCATGGGTCTGCGGGTCGTAGTAAGGGTACTTGTTGACCGCGAATCCGGCGCTTTCGAAGAGCGCCTGATGGTTTTCCCAACTGGGATCGCTGATCCAGACTTGGGCTTCCGGCACGAAGCGCTTCAACAGGTCGGCGCCGATCTTGAGCGCGCCCGTGCCTCCCAGTGCCTGCACGGTGGCGACACGCTGGCCTGTGATCAGAGGTGAGGATTGCCCGAACAGCAGGGTTTGGACCGCGAGGTTATACGCAGCCAGTCCGTCGATCGGCAAATAGCCGCGTGCCGGAAGCGAGGCGGTCCGGGTGGCTTCAGCCTGACGCACGGCATCGAGCAGCGGGATCTTGCCATTGTCGTCACAGTAGACCCCCACACCAAGGTTGACCTTTTGCGTGCGCGCATCGGCTGCAAAGGCCTCATTGAGTCCAAGAATCGGATCTCGAGCAGCCATAGGAAGCGCAGAAAACGTCGAAGAGGTCATCGTAGTGTTTTGAAAATTCAAAGGATTGTCGGGTTTTGCCCGTCCCGAAGGGCTGCGGGCCTGCCTACAAATTAGGCAGAATGCTGGCTTTTCCGAAGCGTCCGAGCGATAATGGTCGCTTGCGCGGTAGCCATGCTGCGCTGCGAAGTTTAACACGCAGCCCGCGCCTCAAATCCCGATGAACAGCCCTCAATCCGCCCCCCAAACACTGTCCTTTCCGGGCAGCCCGTTCCAGCTGCATCAGCCGTTTCCGCCGGCCGGTGATCAGCCGGAGGCGATTGAGCGTCTGCTCGAGGGGTTGTCCGATGGGCTGTCATTCCAGACACTGCTGGGTGTCACCGGCTCGGGCAAGACCTACACCATGGCCAACGTGATCGCGCGAAGCGGTCGGCCTGCCCTGGTGCTGGCGCCCAACAAAACGCTTGCCGCGCAGCTTTATGCCGAAATGCGCGAGTTTTTTCCGAACAACGCGGTCGAGTACTTCGTTTCGTACTACGACTACTACCAGCCCGAGGCGTACGTTCCTCAGCGCGATCTGTTCATTGAAAAAGACTCCTCGATCAACGAGCACATCGAGCAGATGCGTTTGTCGGCGACCAAGTCCTTGCTCGAGCGGCGTGACGTGGTCATCGTTGCCACGGTGTCGTGCATCTACGGCATCGGCAACCCGGGCGACTACCACGCCATGGTCATGACACTGCGGGTCAATGACCGAATGTCGCAGCGCGACATTCTGCAGCGGCTGGTCGCCATGCAATACAAGCGCAACGAGACTGAATTTGCACGCGGCACCTTTCGCGTGCGGGGCGACACCATCGACGTCTTTCCAGCCGAGCATGCCGAACTCGCCGTGCGGATCGAACTGTTTGACGATCAGGTCGAGGCCATCCAGTTGTTCGACCCGCTGACCGGTAAAGTGCGACAGAAAATTCCGCGCTTCACGGTCTATCCCTCCTCGCACTACGTGACCCCTCGAGCCACCGTGCTTCGGGCGGTCGAGACCATCAAGATGGAGTTGTCGGAGCGGCTCGAGTATTTTCGTGGCGAGGGCAAGCTGGTGGAGGCTCAGCGCCTTGAGCAGCGCACCCGCTTTGACCTCGAAATGCTCTCGGAGCTCGGGTTTTGCAAGGGAATCGAGAACTACACCCGCCATCTGTCGGGGGCTGCCCCCGGGGAGCCGCCCCCGACTCTGGTCGACTACCTGCCTGACGATGCTCTATTTGTCATCGACGAGTCGCATGTCTCGGTCGGGCAGTTGGGCGGGATGTATCGCGGAGACCGCGCCCGCAAGGAAACACTGGTCAACTACGGGTTCAGACTGCCCTCGGCACTCGACAATCGCCCGCTGAAGTTCGAAGAATTTGAGCGCAAGCTGCGCCAGTGCATCTTCGTGTCGGCCACTCCAGCCGACTACGAGTCAAAGCACAGTGGGCAGGTCGTGGAGCAGGTCGCGCGCCCGACTGGCCTGGTTGACCCGGTCGTCACAATCCGTCCTGCGGGCACTCAGGTGGATGACGTCCTGTCCGAAATTCATGTTCGGGTCGCAGTGGGAGAGCGCGTACTCGTCACTACGCTGACCAAGCGCATGGCTGAGGACCTCACCGATTACCTGACCGAGCATGGGGTAAAGGTGCGCTATTTGCACTCCGACATCGATACTGTCGAACGGGTGGAAATCATCCGTGATCTGCGCCTAGGGGTGTTCGATGTGCTGGTGGGCATCAACCTGCTGCGCGAAGGGCTGGATATTCCGGAGGTGTCTCTGGTGGCCATTCTTGATGCCGACAAGGAAGGATTCCTGCGCTCAGAGCGCAGCCTGATCCAAACCATTGGGCGAGCGGCGCGCAACCTCAACGGTAGCGCCATCCTGTATGCCGATGTTGTCACCGAGTCCATCCGCCGGGCCATGGGTGAAACCGACCGGCGTCGCATCCGCCAGCTTGAATTCAACGCGGCCCACGGGATCGTGCCGCGTGGCGTGGTCAAGCAGGTGCGCGAAATGATCGACGGGGTTTATGACCCCTCTCAGGACAAGAAGGAACTGAAGGCTGCCGAGGCGATGGTCGAGTACGAGTCGCTCGGGGAGAAAGGCGCCGCTCGCGAACTTAAGCGCCTGGAAAAACTGATGCTCGACCACGCGCGCAATTTGGAGTTCGAGAAGGCTGCACAGGTGCGCGACCAACTGGCCCGATTCAAGGAGCGTCTTTTTGGTGCAGGCGGCGGCAATGTCGTGCCGTTTCCTGCCGACAAAGCCGCCTGAAGCAATGCTCTTCGCAAAGATTTAAACCTCTTTTTTGTTTTCCGTCTGGATACTCACATGGCAAAGCGTGAACCTCTCTCAATGGCGATGAACACCCGGGTCCTGTTCGTCTGCATGGGCAATATCTGCCGGTCGGCTATGGCCGAGGGCGTCTTTAGGCAGTTGGTCCGTCAGGCTGGCCTTGATGAAGTGGTCAAGGTTTCCTCCGCAGG
Source organism: Burkholderiales bacterium (assembly GCA_947463885.1). GTDB lineage: Bacteria > Pseudomonadota > Gammaproteobacteria > Burkholderiales > Burkholderiaceae_E > UBA4615. Next base: position 15,048 of record CANHUQ010000046.1, on the reverse strand, counting down.
CACCCATGCCTTTCACGTTGGCGAGTCGCCTGATCGCCGCGCGCTCACGACCGCGTCCAAGCGCGGCTACGACATTTCTGATCTGCGGGCGCGCCGGGTCGGTGAAAAAGATTTCGACGCATACGACCTGATCCTTGCCATGGACTGGGACAACCTCGGTCTGTTGCAGCAAATGGCCCCGAAAAAGTCGCATCACAAGATTCAGTTGCTGATGCGTTTCGCGACTGAGCATGAGTCGGCCACCATTCCCGATCCCTACTACGGTGCACAGCAGGGCTTCGAGCAAACACTTGATCTGATCGAGGACGCTTGCGCAGGATTGCTTGAAGTCGCGCGTCGCCGGGCCACCCAAGTCGCCGCCGCCTGATCCGTCCGGGGGTTTTGTCCAGGACAAAACCCCTACGGAAGATACGGATACTCGACTTATCTGCTCGGATATCTGTAATCTTGAGCGACTTACTCGGGATTCCGGAGCCCATCATGCGTTTGACCACCAAAGGCCGTTTCGCTGTGACCGCCATGATCGATCTGGCCATGCGCCAGCACAACGGTCCAGTGACGCTCGCTGGAATCAGCCAGCGGCAGAAGATTTCGCTGTCTTACCTCGAGCAACTCTTCGGGAAATTGCGTCGCCATGAGTTGGTCGAGAGCACGCGGGGTCCGGGCGGTGGCTACTCGCTTGCCCGTCCGATGCGTGACGTCTCGGTGGCCGACATCATTTTTGCGGTGGATGAACCGATCGATGCCACGAACTGCGGTGGCAAGGAAAATTGCCATGACGATGGCCCGTGCATGACCCACGAGCTGTGGACGAGCCTGAACAAAAAAATGGTTGAGTTCCTGGACGGCGTCACGCTTCAGGAGCTGGTCGACAAGCAAAGAACGCGCGCACAGCAGGAGCCGACCCGGAAAGTGTCGGTGCTGCGCGAGCACAAGGCAGCCCTCGAGTTTCCGACGTCCACGCTGCAACCGATTGGCATCCAGGGCTCAAGGCTCACGCCCATCTCATGATGACCACGGGTTTCTGATAAAAAATACAGGGAGAGGATTACATGCAGCTGCCGGTCTATCTCGATTACTCGGCAACCACTCCGGTTGACCCACGCGTGGTCGATGCCATGGTTCCATGGCTTGGCCAGCGCTTTGGCAACCCCGCGTCGCGCAGTCATGCGTACGGTTGGGATGCTGAACATGCGGTCGAGGATGCCCGTGAGCAGGTCGCGGCTCTGGTCGGCTGCGATGCCAAGGATCTGGTCTGGACTTCAGGTGCGACCGAGTCCATTAATCTCGCCATCAAGGGCGTGGCTGGGTTCTACAAGGAAAAAGGGCGTCACCTGATCACGGTGCGCACCGAGCATAAGGCGACCCTCGACACCATGCGCGAACTTGAGCGCGAGGGGTTTGAGGTCACCTACCTCGACGTGCTCGAGAACGGTCTGATCGATCTTGAGGTGTTCAAGGCAGCACTGCGCCCGGACACGCTGCTCGTGTCGGTCATGTATGTGAACAACGAGATCGGTGTGATCCAGGACATTCCGGCCATCGGCGCCATATGCCGTGAGCGGGGGATCTTCTTTCATGTTGACAGTGCCCAGGCTACCGGCAAGGTAGAGATCAATCTGGCGAGCCTTCCGGTTGATCTGATGAGTTTTTCTGCGCATAAAACCTACGGGCCGAAGGGGGTCGGTGCGCTGTATGTGCGTCGCAAGCCTCGCGTACGGATCGACGCCCAGATTCACGGCGGCGGGCATGAGCGTGGCATGCGTTCCGGCACATTGCCTACGCACCAGATCGTCGGGATGGGTGAAGCATTTCGGATCGCCCGCGCTGAGATGGCAGTCGAAAACGAACGTATCCGCGTCTTGCGTGATCGTCTGTACCGGGGCATCACCTCAATGGAAGAGGTGTACATCAACGGCGACATGGAACATCGGGTGCCGCACAACCTCAATGCGAGCTTCAACTACGTGGAAGGCGAGTCGTTGATCATGGCGGTCAAGGATCTTGCTGTGTCGTCAGGCTCGGCGTGTACCTCTGCGAGTCTGGAGCCTTCCTATGTGCTGCGCGCCTTGGGTCGCAGCGATGAGTTGGCACATAGTTCCATTCGCTTTTCGGTCGGTCGGTTCACGACCGAAGAAGAAGTCGATTTTGCTGTCGAGCTGCTGCGTGACAAGGTCAGTCGCCTGCGTGACATGTCTCCCTTGTGGGAGATGGTCAAAGAGGGCATTGATCTGAATACCGTTCAGTGGGCAGCGCACTAACAGATCAGACAGGGGGAAATCATGGCATATAGCGAAAAGGTCATCGACCACTACGAGAACCCGCGCAATGTGGGCGCGCTGGACAAGGAAGATCCTTCGGTGGGCACAGGCATGGTCGGGGCACCTGCGTGCGGCGATGTCATGAAGTTGCAGATTCGTGTGAATGCGTCGGGTGTCATTGAGGACGCACGCTTCAAGACCTACGGCTGCGGTTCGGCGATCGCCTCATCTTCCCTGGTGACTGAATGGGTCAAGGGCAAAACGCTGGACGAGGCGATGTCCATCAAGAACACTCAGATCGCTGAAGAGCTGGCATTGCCGCCTGTCAAAATTCACTGTTCGATTCTGGCTGAAGACGCGATCAAGGCTGCTATCGAGGACTACCGCACCAAGCATGCCCAGGGCGCCGACGCGCAGCCTAAAGCCGCTTGATGCCTGAAGGAATCTGACATGACGATCAGCCTGACGGAAGCTGCTGCACGACATGTGTCCCGCTATATGGAGCGTCGCGGGAAAGGGCTCGGACTCAGACTGGGCGTCAAGACGACAGGCTGCTCTGGACTGGCCTACAAACTGGAGTATGCCGACGCACTGCAGCCCGAGGACGTTCAGTTCCAGAGTCATGGGGTGACCGTACTGGTTGATCCCAAGAGCCTCGTGTACATCGACGGCACTGAGCTGGATTTCGTGCGCGAAGGTTTGAACGAGGGCTTCAAGTTCAACAATCCCAACGTCAAGAGCGAATGCGGCTGCGGTGAGTCGTTCAAGGTTTGAGTCCGAAGAAAAATCATTTCGAGTTTCTAGGGCTGCCTGAGCGTTTCGAACTCGACACCTCGCGTCTGCAGCAGGTTTATTTGAGGCTGCAGGCTGCGGTTCACCCAGACCGCTATGCCAACGCGGGTGCCACGGAGCATCGCATTGCCATGCAGCTGGCGACGCAAGTCAATGAGGCGTATCGCACGCTCCTCGATCCGGGGCGCAGAGCAGCGTATCTGTGTGAATTGCGTGGCGCGCCGATTCGAGCCGAGACGAATACCGCCATGGCGCGGGAGTTCCTCATGCAGCAGATGCATTGGCGCGAGGCGCTTGAAGAAGCTCGGGATGCGCGGGATGGTGCGGCTCTTGCTGGCTTGGCACGCATGCTGAGCGATCATCGCGCGCGGCTGCTCGGTGAAATCGGCGAGGCACTCGACGATCGGCATGATTACCACCAAGCTGCAGATGCTGTGCGACGCTGGATGTTCGTCGATAAATTCGGCGAGGAAGTGACGGCTGCTGAGGACGCACTCAGCGCCTGAGCACTGGGGCAAAGCGCCCTGTTTCTAGGATTCCGATGGCTCTGTTGCAAATCTCCGAACCCGGCATGTCCCCTGAGCCGCATCAGCGGCGCCTCGCGGTGGGCATTGACCTGGGCACCACACACTCCTTAGTTGCATCGGTCCGTTCCAGTGCTGCCGACGTGCTGCCAGATGAGCTGGGCCGTCCGCTACTGCCTTCGGTCGTACGCTACCTGGAGAGCGGTGAAGTTGAGGTAGGCCATGTGGCGTGGGAGTGCGCATCGGAAGATCCGCGCAATACCATCGTATCGGTCAAACGCTACATGGGGCGCGGCTTGGCCGATGCGACCAGACACCCCTCGCCTTACGAATTCGTGGATGCGCCAGGCATGGTGCGACTGCGTACGGTTGGGGGCGAGCGCAGTCCTGTTGAAGTGTCGTCGGAAATTCTGAAGGTCTTGCGGCGGCGCGCTGAAGATGCCTTGGGTGGCGAGCTGGTGGGTGCGGTCATCACGGTGCCAGCGTACTTCGATGATGCACAACGCCAGGCCACCAAAGACGCTGCCCGACTAGCCGGTCTTGACGTACTGCGGCTGCTTAATGAGCCGACGGCTGCCGCGATTGCCTACGGTCTGGATCATGGGTCAGAAGGTCTCTATGCCGTCTATGACCTGGGCGGCGGTACCTTCGATATCTCGATTCTTCGCCTGACCCGTGGCGTATTCGAAGTGATGGCGACCGGGGGCGATACCGCACTGGGTGGCGATGATTTCGATCGATGCCTGGCCGATTACTTCTTGCGCGCCAATCGTCTGGATCGGCTTGCCCCGGAGGATCTGCGCCGGGTGCTCAAGGCCTGTCGTCTGGCTAAGGAAACGCTCAGCACCCAAGCCGACACGACGATCAATGTGCGTCTCAACGACCTTGGTGCACTGGCGACGCCCGTCACCGCGACGGCGTTTCACGAGATGACTCAGGCATTGCTCGCCCGCACACTCGATGCCACCCGCAGCGCTTTGCGCGATGCCGGGGTCACGACAGCCGAGATCGCCGGAGTGGTCATGGTGGGCGGCGCCACCCGCATGCCCCAGGTGCGTGAAGCGGTCTCTGCGGTGTTTGGCAAGCCCGTGCTGACCGATCTGGACCCTGACAAGGTGGTCGCCCTGGGCGCCGCCATTCAGGCCGATCTGCTCGCGGGCAATCGCGCTGGTGGTGACGATGAATGGCTCTTGCTCGACGTGATTCCGTTGTCGCTCGGCCTTGAAACCATGGGCGGGCTGGTCGAACGCATCATTGCTCGCAATGCCACCATCCCGGTGGCGCGTGCGCAGGAGTTCACCACCTTCAAGGACGGGCAGACCGCCATGGCCGTGCATGTGGTGCAAGGCGAGCGTGAGCTGGTGGCGGACTGTCGGTCCTTGGCCCGTTTTGAATTGCGCGGGATCCCCCCCATGGCTGCAGGGGCTGCGCGTATTCGCGTGACCTTTCAGGTCGATGCGGACGGATTGCTCTCTGTCACGGCGCGCGAGCAGTCCCAGGGTGTCGAGGCGACCATTTCAGTGAAGCCTTCATACGGTCTGTCCGATGATGACATCGCCCGCATGCTTCAGGATTCATTCGGTTCGGCTGAAGTGGACATGCAGGCCCGCGCGCTGCGGGAGAGCCAAGTGGACGCTGATCGACTGCTCGCCGCCACGCAAGTAGCGCTGGACGCAGACGGCGACCTTCTGGAGGGTCTTGAGCGTGACGCGATTCAGGGATTGATGCGTGCCCTCAAGATCTGCGCCCAGGGAACCGATGCCGTGGCGATTGAATCTGCCACGGCGCAGTTAGCGCGCGGCACCGAGGACTTCGCTGCAAGGCGCATGGACCGTGCCGTGCAACAGGCTCTGTCGGGGCGGCGCTTGGATGAGATTGGTTGATCATGGCTACGATTCGCGTACTGCCTCATGAGGTCCTGGCGCCACAGGGCACTCAGTTTGAGTCTCAAGCGGGCAAGAGCCTGTGCCAGCAACTGATCGATCACGGCGTGGACATTGAGCATTCCTGCGGGATGGTCGCCGCGTGCACCACCTGCCATGTGATCGTGCGAGACGGGTTCAATCGCCTGCCGATGGCCAGCGACCGCGAGGACGATATGCTGGATAAAGCCTGGGGGCTGAGCCCGACATCTCGGCTGTCGTGTCAAATCACCACAGCCGATGTGGATCTCACGATCGAGCTGCCTAAGTACACGATCAATCACGCGCGAGAGTGACCGATGAACTGGACCGATACGCTGGACATTGCCATCGCTCTGGATGAAACCCACCCGGAGATCGACCCGACTACGGTGCGATTTACAGACTTGCACCGCTGGGTCTGTGCCTTGGATGGTTTTTCCGACGATCCCAATCGCTCGGGCGAAAAAATTCTTGAGGCAATCCAACAAGCCTGGATTGACGAACGCAGCTAAGGCGTTTCGGTGCTTGATCCGGTCATCCTGTTTTTTCTGCTGGGCGCCGTTGCACGTGTGGCGGGCTCCGATTTGCGCTTGCCGGAGGCGCTCTACGAGGCCTTGTCGATTTACCTGCTGATCGCCATCGGGCTTAAGGGCGGCGCACAGCTTGCCGTCCAGCCACTGGAGGCGTTGTGGCCGATTGCCCTGGCTGCCATCGCGTTGTCGGCGTTGACGCCGGTACTGCTGTATCCGGCCTTGCGCGGGCTGGTGGGCCTGGATGGGGTCAATGCAGCGGCCATTGCAGCGCACTATGGTTCGGTATCGGTCGTGACGTTTGCTGTGGCGCAAAGCGCCATGAGCCGGGCCGGTCTGGCGCCCGAGGCCTGGCTCGCGATGCTCGTGGCCCTGATGGAAGCCCCCGGCATCATCGTCGGGGTGATGTTGGCGCGACGTGCGTTGCGCCGCGAGACCCTCGCAGCCGGTCGTACTCAGCAGGCGGTGCTCGGGGCGCAGCGAGCAATGCCAGAGTCTGCGCGGGCAGCGCCCGGGGCTCAGCGATGGGCGGCGTTGCTCCACGAGGTGGTCTTTGGCAAAGCCCTGGTGTTGTTGCTGGGCGGGCTCGCTATCGGATGGATCGCCGGGCCACAGGCGCTAGCACCGACCGACCCGTTCTTTCTGGGTTTGTTCAAGGGCGTGCTCGCGCTCTTTTTGTTGGAGCTGGGGCTGGTGGTGGGCGGGCGTCTGGGTGAATTGCGTCGGGCCGGCTGGCGCCTGCTCGCATTCGGGCTGATTGCGCCGCTGGTGCTGGGGGTGGCCGGGGCTCTGTTGGGCGCGGCGCTGGGCTTGTCCATTACAGCGGTGGCCACGTTCGCTGCGCTCGCGGCGAGCGCCTCGTATATCGCTGCACCCACCGCGTTGCGTCTGGCCGTTCCGCAAGCCAACCCATCCTTGTCGATCGGACTCGCGTTGGGCGTGACGTTTCCGTTCAACGTGATCCTGGGCATACCGATATACATCGAGATCGCCCGCTGGTTGACACGCTAAGACCGCTCAGGCCCTTAAGACCAATATGGCCCCCTCCATGCATACCCATCCACGCAAGCTGCTGACCGTCATCACCGAAGCGGCCATCGAGCGTGCACTGATCGCCGATTGCAAGCAGCTTGGAGCCCTGGGCTATACGGTTCTGGATGTGCGTGGTGGTGGCTCGCACGGCCACCGGGATGGGGAATGGGAGGCCGACCGCTCGATCGAAATGCAGGTGGTGTGCAGCGATGAGGTGGCACACGCCATTGCCGAACATGTGCTGGCGCACTATGCGCCCCACTATGCGGTGTCGGTCTATTTGACCGACGCCCAGGTCTTTCGCGCGCAGAAATACTGAGCCTGCGCGAGCGGGCGTCTGTCCCCCGGTTTTGGCTCGCCGGGGGATCAGACTTCCCGCTTGAGCGCCGGAAACAGAATCACGTCGCGAATGCTGGGGCTGTCGGTCAGCAGCATGATCAACCGGTCAATGCCAATACCGCAGCCTCCCGTGGGAGGCATGCCGTATTCGAGCGCACGGATATAGTCGGCGTCGTAGTACATCGCTTCCTCGTCGCCGGCTTCTTTGGCTTCGACCTGACTGCGAAAGCGGGCGGCCTGATCTTCGGGATCGTTGAGCTCCGAAAAACCATTGGCGATTTCGCGACCGGTGATGAAGAGCTCGAAGCGTTCGGTGATACCGGGGCGGCTATCGGACTCGCGCGCCAGTGGCGAGACCTCCACCGGATAGTCGATGATGAAGGTCGGTTCCCACAGGGCAGATTCGGCAGTCTCTTCGAACAGTGCCAATTGCAGGGCTCCCAGTCCTGCATGGCGGTGGCGCGGATCGTCCATGTTCACACCCAGCCGGCTGAGTTCCGTGCGCAGCCAACGCTCATCGGATAGCTGATCGGCGGTGTATGCAGGTGTATGTCGAAGGATGGCTTCGGTGATCGACAGGCGTGCAAAGGGCTTGCCCAGGTCGAGTGCTCGGCCCTGGTACGTCAACTCAGTGGTCCCCACTGCAGCATGCGCCGCAGCCCGCAAGACGGCCTCGGTGAAGTCCATCACCCAGCGGTAGTCCGCATAGGCCGCATAGAACTCCATCATGGTGAATTCGGGGTTATGACGCGGGCTGATGCCTTCGTTGCGAAAGTTCCGGTTGATCTCGAACACGCGCTCGAAGCCGCCCACCACCAAGCGCTTCAGATACAGCTCGGGTGCAATCCGCAGGAACATTTCCTGGTCGAGCGCATTGTGGTGTGTGATGAACGGCTTGGCTGCAGCGCCCCCTGGAATGGGTTGCAGCATGGGTGTTTCCACCTCAAGAAAGCCGTGATCGGTCATGTGCCGGCGTACGGCTGAAATGGCCGTGCTGCGGGCGGCAAAGGTGCGGCGCGCGTCCTCGTTGGCGATCAGGTCGACATAGCGCTGGCGGTAGCGCTGCTCCTGGTCGGCCAGGCCGTGGAATTTGTCGGGCAATGGCCGCAGCGACTTGGCGAGCAGCCGCACATGGGAGGCGCGTACCGAAAGCTCCCCCTTCATGGTGCGAAAGAGCGTGCCCTCGGCGGCCACGATGTCGCCCAGGTCCCAGTGCTTGAAGCCTTCGTGCGTGGTGACACCCACCCCTTCATCGTTAAGCCATAGCTGCAGGCGACCGGAGCCGTCCTGCAGGGTCGCAAAGCTTGCCTTGCCTTGCACCCGCTTGAGCATCATCCGACCGGCAATCGAGACCTTGACCGGGGTGTGCTCCAGCTGTTCACGGCTGTGCTCGGCATGCGCGAGCAGCAAGTCGCCTGCGCGATGCTTGGGAACGAAATCGTTCGGAAAGGCGATGCCTTCGGACCGCAGTCGCGCCAGCTTGGCTCGCCGCTCGGCGATCACATGGTTTTCATCAACGACTGCTGCGGCGGGCGCATCGGCTTGAGGTGCACCGGCGGGTGGCGTGACGGAATCTGGCTTCACTGCATGGAGTCCGGGTTGGAAGGGCAGGGCGGGTCTGTGGCTGGCCGGGCGACAGGGGCGTCAGGCCGTCTGGATCGGTGTCGGGGGTTTCAGATCAGACGCCCTGCTTGAGCGAGGCGGTGATGAAGGGATCCAGGTCGCCGTCCAGGACCGATCGGGTGTCGCTGATGGTCATGTTGGTGCGCAGATCCTTGATCATCGACTGATCGAGGATGTAGTTGCGGATCTGATGGCCCCAGCCAATGTCGGTCTTGGAGGCTTCGACCTTGTCCTGTTCGGCCTGGCGCTTGCGCAGTTCATGTTCGTACAGCCGCGAGCGCAACATCGTCATCGCCTCGTCCTTGTTGCGGTGCTGTGAACGGTCGTTCTGGCACTGCACCACGATATTGGTCGGCAGGTGAGTGATCCGCACGGCTGATTCGGTCTTGTTGACGTGCTGCCCGCCCGCGCCCGAGGCACGAAAGACGTCGATGCGCAGATCGGCCGGATTGATGTCGATCTGGATGGAATCATCGACCTCGGGATAGACGTAGACCGAGGCGAAGGAGGTCTGGCGGATATCGCCGGCACCGAAAGGCGATTTGCGCACCAGGCGATGCACACCGGTTTCGGTGCGCAGATGTCCGTAGGCGTACTCGCCGTCGACGCGCAGCGTGGCCCCTTTGATGCCAGCGGTCTCGCCGGGTGACTCCTCAAGAAGCTCCGCCGAGAACCCCTTGCGTTCGCAGTAGCGCAGGTACTGGCGCAGCAGCATCTGAGCCCAGTCCTGCGCTTCGGTGCCGCCGGCCCCGCTTTGAATTTCGACAAAGCAGGGGTTGCCATCGGCTTCGTTGGAAAACATCCGACGAAACTCAAGCCCTTCGACCTGTTCACGCAGGCTGCTCACATCGGACTCGATGGACAGCAGGGTGGATTCGTCCGCCTCCTCACGCGCCATGGCGAACAGGTCTCCACTGTCCGTCAGACCCTGATCGATGTCGGCCAGCCCGGTCACGACCGCTTCAAGCGATTTCTTCTCTCGCCCGAGGTCCTGCGCCCGTTTAGGGTCACTCCAGATGTCAGGGGACTCGAGCTGTGCACTGACCTCTTCGAGGCGTTCGCGCTTCAGATCGTAGTCAAAGATACCTCCGCAGTTCACCCACGCGACGGCGAAGGTCGTCGATCAGCGACTCGGTCTGGTTGAGGCGTTCTGCTTCCATGGTGGGCGGGTCTCGTCAGGCTAACCCGCAATTGTAGCGGAGCGCCGTCGCAGGGTCAGTCACCCTGAGGATCCGGATGGGCTGCTGTTCGCCGCGCCTAGGGCGGTGGCAACTCTTGGCCCTGATGGATCACTCGCAACGACATGCCGTTGCGCCCTTGCCAGTCGTCGCGCTGCAGCTGATAGGCGAGCAGTGCGCGCGGTGGCAGCGGATCGGTGCGGCCGAACATGATGGCCGAGACCGCGCGTGTACCCAGTCGCAGCTCGAGCTTCAGATGGCGCTCCTTGATGAGACGCTGCGAGCGCACCTCGAAGTGATCGGCAAACAGGGGCTCCGGAAAACCCGAGCCCCACACCTGCTGCTCGATGTCGGCGAGCGTGTTGAGACTCAGCTCGCTCGGGTCGAGCGGGCCGTCGGTGAGCACCGCGCGCTCGAAGCATGCCGGGTCGGCAAGTGTGCGCACGGCGGTCTCGAGCGCCTCGGTGAATGCTGCCAGATGGGCTGCGCGCAGCGTGAGTCCGGCCGCCATGGCATGACCCCCAAACCGCACCAGGGCCCCCGGTGCGTATCGGTCCGCCAGATCGATGGCATCGCGCAGGTGCACGCCTTCGATGGACCGGCCAGAGCCCTTGAGGAGGTCCGGCTCACGGTCGTCGCGCGCCAGCGCCAGGGTCGGGCGTCCGAATCGCTCCTTGAGCCGCGAGGCGACCAAGCCGATCACGCCCTGATGCCAGCCTTCACCAAAAGCCACCAGCGTGCGCTGCTGCGAATCGGGTTGCCCGACCTCTGCGAGCGCCGACTCGCTCATGTCGGCTTCGATCTCGCGCCGCTCGCGGTTCATGGTGTCCAAGGTCTGAGCCATCTGCGCCGCCGCCTCATGCGAATCGGCCAGCAGGCACTCCACGCCCAGGGTGATGTCGGAGAGCCGGCCTGCGGCATTGATGCGCGGCCCGATGGCAAAGCCCAGATCGCTTGCGACCGCGCGGCGTGGGTCACGTCCCGCTGCCTGCAGCAGGGCGAGGACCCCGGGGCGGGCCTGGCCGTTGCGCAGCCGCTTAAGCCCCGCGGCAACCAGCCTGCGATTATTCGCATCGAGCCGCACCACATCGGCCACCGTGCCCAGAGCCACCAGATCGAGCAGTTCCGCCAGCTGAGGTTGCGCTCGATCGGTAAATCGACCCCGTCGTCTGAGTTCGGCCCTCAGCGCAAGCAGCACATAGAACATGACACCCACGCCAGCCAGGTGGCGGCTGGGAAAGCGGCTGTCGCGCAAATTGGGATTGACCAGCACCGTGGCCTGCGGCAATGCAGTGCCCGGCAGATGATGATCCGTGACCAGCACCTCCATGCCGCAGGCACGCGCGTGTGCCACCCCCTCCAGACTGGAGATGCCGTTGTCTACGGTCACCAGCAAGTCGGGACATCCCAATCTTGGGTGTTCGCGGGCCAGATCGACAATCTCCGGACTCAGCCCGTAGCCATGGTCAAAGCGGTTGGGTACCAGATAGTCGACGCGTGCGCCCATGGCACGCAGGCCCAGTACACCCACCGCAACGCCCGTGGCGCCGTCGCAGTCATAGTCACCCACCACGAGGATGCGTCGCTCGGCGGCGATTGCATCAGCAAGCAGCGCCCCGGCGGCCAGCGTGCCTTCCAGTTGGTCGGGCGCATGCAGCTGGGAGAGTTCGATGGACAGCGCATCGGGCATCTGAATACCCCGTGATGCGTACAGGCGCGCCATCAGCGGGGAGTGTCCGACTGCTGACAGGCGGGCTAGAGCGGCCACATCGACCGCTCGCTTTTGCAGGATGACCGCTGCGCTCATCTCGCTCACCGGTGAGGATCGATCGGATCGATCCACGCGCTGCAGTCGGCTCGCCGCCATAGGGCGGCCAGGTTCCAGCCTCGCGTCGGTGGCATGGACAGGCTGCGCCAGCCGGAATCGCCGGTGAGCACGACCGTGGCGCCCTGCGACCAGGGGCCTTCGCGTCGGGCGATCGGGGCGAAGTACTGTTCATCCACGCTGAGCCAGGCGCTGCGAAAGTGCTGAGGATCACCCGCCAGCTGCGCCTGCATCAACCGGTCGTCCACGTGCAACAGGCCTTGGCCGTCATCGACGATCACTGCACCGGGGGCATGGCGGGCCCGATTGGCCAGTGCGCCTGCAGCCTGACGCTGCTGTGCGTTCAGCCCTGCATCGGCCTGCGGACAAGGTCCTTCGATCCACAGGCCATTGATGGTGGGCGCTCCTCGAGCCTCGCGCTGCGCATTGACCGGGTGGATATGCCAGGTCATTTGCACCGTGTTCAGAATGCGCCGCCAGCGGCGCGCATCGGGTCCCTGCGGCAGATAGGCATCGATGCTGCGCCCCAACGCCCCCGCCAGGGCATGGGTCTGCAGGTCAAGCGCACGACTGGGGTCAGCATGCACCAGTGCCCAGCGGGTGGGTGAGCATGCGATCAGCTCCAGCCCCTCTTCGGCCAATAGCGGGGCTGCGGCAGTGCGTAAGGCGGATGATTCGGCATCGGTCAGCTCAAGACGCTCCGGATCGGTCAGCACGAGGTGGTCGCGCCCCAGATGCAAATGGACTGGGTCAACCCGCCAGTCAGCCTGCGAAGAGCCTGCTGCTGCGGGCCCGCAGGCGGCAAAGGGATACCGATCAGGCAGGCCGAAGCGCTGGCGCAACCATCGTTCGTGGCCCGGCTCAGGGATCGCTTCTGTGGCCGCAGGCGATACATCGGTCGTGCTCACCCGCTTGGCCATCGCGCGCAAGCCCGTGCTGTTCACGCAGACCTGCCGACCAGCCGGGCCCAGCCAGTCGGGAGAGGGCAATGCACCGGTCAGCAGCAGCGTCGGAAAAAGGGCAGGGGGGGCAGGGGGCACGGCTTTCGGGGAAGTGGTCGCAGAGAAAGCGCTGGGAGCATGCGCGGGAAGCGTAAGCGGCGTGCACCACCTGCATGCAGACCATCAGACCGTGCGTGGCGATCAGTGGGCCGCGCAGGCATCACCCGGCAACGGACTCCGATGATACCGGTGGGGCAGGGTTGACCCATTGGCACAGGGAGCGCTGTGGCACACTGCGCGGCGGCTGTGGTGGGCTGCATGATCGCTCTGCTCCGTGCCTCGCCACTCCCGCTGTGTCAGGTGCCTGCCGAGTTCGGTTGCTCTCATCAGTGCAACCTGCTTGCCGAGGTGCCCGCCAAGTGCTGCTGACGATGCTGCTGACGAACCTGACTGGTCCAACGAGTCCTCTGTGAATCTGCCCTACGAGCTTCAGGTCGGCCTGCGCTACACCCGTAGCGGCAAGCGCTCGGGCCGGCGAAATGGCTTCATTTCCTTCATCTCGGCGCTGTCCATGGCCGGTATCGCGCTGGGCGTGGCCGCACTGATCGTCGTGCTGTCGGTCATGAATGGCTTTCAGAAGGAAGTGCGCGACCGGATGCTGTCGGTGCTGTCCCACATTGAAGTGGTGGCCACACACAAGCCGCTGATGGATTGGCAGGCAGTCGTCGATCAGAGCAAGCGCCATCCTCTGGTGCGGGCGGGCGCGCCTTACGTGTCGGGGCAGGCCATGCTCACGCGTGACGATATCGTGCGTGGCGTGATGGTGCGCGGCATCGAGCCCAAGCTTGAAGCGGGTGTGTCGGAAGTGGGCACGCAGGTGATCGCAGGCACACTGAATGACCTCATCCCCGGCGAGTTCGGTATTGCCATCGGCAAGGTGATGGCCTTTCAGCTTGGCGCGCGCGTCGGTGATCGACTGGCGCTGATCGCGCCGCAAGGCACCGTGACGCCTGCCGGTGTCGTGCCGCGTGTGCGTCAGTTCACAGTGGTGGCGGTGTTCGAGTCAGGCCACTACGAGTACGACAGCACCCTGGTGCTCACGGCAATGGAGGATGCGGCCCGGTTGTTTCGCGTGGAGGGCGTCAGCGGAGTGCGCCTGCGCACCGATGACATGCAGCAGGCCCCGCAAATTGCCGGTGAGCTGATGGCGGGCTTGCCGTCCGGGTTGCTTGCGCGGGACTGGTCCGGAGAGAACCGTAACTGGTTCGCTGCGGTGCAGATCGAAAAGCGCATGATGTTCATCATCCTGACGCTCATCGTGGCGGTAGCGGCCTTCAACCTGGTCTCGATGCTCGTCATGACCGTCACAGACAAACGCAGCGACATCGCCATCTTGCGTACGCTGGGCGCATCACCACGTTCGATCATGAGCATTTTTGTGGTGCAAGGCGCCCTGGTGGGTTTGCTGGGCACACTCCTGGGCGTGGTCTTGGGCACGGTGCTGGCACTCAACATCGGCTCAGTGGTGGGTTTTGTTGAACGGTTGTTCGGCTTTCAGGTGTTGCCGGCCGGTGTGTATTTCATCAATCACCTGCCCAGTGATCTGCATGCCTCGGACGTCATCACCATCGGCCTCACTTCATGTGTCCTGGCGCTGGCAGCCACGCTTTACCCCAGCTTGAGCGCCTCGCGCGTACGACCGGCCGAGGCCTTGCGCTATGAATGACGCCATCGTGCTGTCGTGTCGTCAGGTCACGCGGTCTTACCACGAAGGATCGAACACGCTGACCATCCTGAATGGCGTGGACCTTGATGTGCGTGCGGGCGAGCGCATCGCCATCGTTGGTGCATCTGGTTCGGGCAAGAGCACGCTGCTGCATGTGCTGGGCGGATTGGATGCCGCCAGTTCAGGCGAGGTACGTCTGCAGGGCGATCGGCTGGATGGGCTCACCGAGGTACAGCGCGGTGTCGCCCGCAACCGAAAGCTCGGATTCGTCTACCAGTTTCATCATCTGCTGCCGGAATTTACTGCGCTCGAAAATGTCGAGATGCCGCTGCGCATCCGTCGTGAGGCGCCTGCCCTCTGCACCCAGCGGGCC
>CANHUQ010000045.1 GCA_947463885.1 Burkholderiales bacterium | reverse complement strand
TTCAGACCGAACGGAATGGCCGTTGCAACCGCCCAGCTTGGGTCTTTGCCGAAGAAGTAGTACAGCGCCGTGTGGCCGATCTCAACGTTGCCTTGTTGCACGGCGTCCAGTACCTGGAAGGGAGGCACGAGCTCGCCTGCGGGGTGCACGCTGATCTGGAACTTGCCGCCAGTCATGGCCGAGACGCTCTTGGAGAGCACTTCCGCTGCGCCGTAGATGGTGTCCAGGCTCTTCGGGAAGCTGGAGGCCAGGCGCCAACGCACGGTGGGTTGGGCTGAAACGATAGCCGGCGCGCCCAGGATGGCGGTGCCGGTAGCAGCGCCGGCGACGCCGGCTTTGGACAGGAAGGAGCGACGTGTCATGGCGTCTCCATAGTCAGGTTCTGTTGGAGGAGGGGTCAGCACTCAGGTGTCACCAGTCTTGAGACCGCGATTGGCCTCCCCACCAGTTCAAACAACCTTAGGCGTGGCGCGATTCTATGAGCAGACTGCGCGTACGGCAACGATTAACCCTGAACGTGCGCCAGTCGCTGTCGTGCACGCAGGACGGCCGCTCGTACTTGTTGCGGTGCGGTGCCGCCAAGATGATTGCGTGACTGCACCGATCCCTCGAGCGTCAGAGCGGCGTAGGCATCCTCACCAATCGCCGGGCAAATGGCCTGCAGCTGTGCCAGGCTGAGATGCGCCAGATCGACTTGTGCATCGGAGGCCACGCGCACTGCATGGGCCACGGCTTCGTGGGCGTCGCGAAACGCGAGCCCCTTGCGTACGAGATAGTCGGCCAGGTCGGTCGCGGTCGAAAACCCTTCAGCGGCAGCCTGGCGCATGCGATCGGCCTTCACGGTGATGCCGCCCACCAGGTCCGCAAAGATGCGCAGCGTATTGATCACTGTGTCGGCGGTATCGAAGAGCGGCTCCTTGTCTTCCTGATTGTCCTTGTTGTAGGCGAGCGGCTGGCCCTTCATGAGTGTCAGCAAGCTCACCAGATGGCCATTGACGCGGCCGGTCTTGCCACGGGCCAGCTCGGGAACATCCGGGTTCTTCTTCTGCGGCATGATCGAGCTGCCGGTGCAGAATCGGTCAGCCAGATCGATGAACCCCACTCTCGGGCTCATCCAGATCACCAGTTCCTCAGACAGTCGCGAAACATGGGTCATGAGAATGGCTGCAGCGGCGCAAAACTCGATGGCGAAGTCGCGATCCGAGACCGCATCAAGCGAGTTCTCGCACACGCCGTCAAACCCCAGGGTGCGCGCCACACGCTCGCGGTCGATCGGGTAGCTCGTGCCGGCCAGTGCCGCAGCGCCCAGGGGCAGGCGGTTCGCGCGGCGGCGGCAGTCTTGCATGCGCGTTGCGTCGCGCGAGAACATCTCTACGTAGGCCATCAGGTGATGGCCGAACGTGACGGGTTGCGCCACCTGCAGGTGCGTAAAGCCCGGCATGATGGTGTCGGCATGTCGCTCGGCCAGATCCACCAGCGCATGTTGCAGACTGCGCAACAGCTCGCCTATCTCATCGAGTGTGGCCCGCAGCCACAGTCGAATATCGGTGGCCACCTGATCGTTGCGTGAACGTGCAGTGTGCAGACGCTTGCCCGCGTCGCCCACCAGGTCGGTCAATCGCTTTTCGATGTTCAGATGCACATCTTCCAGATCGAGCGACCAGTTGAAGCGACCCTGATCGACTTCGGTCTGAATCTGCTGCATGCCGCCCTGGATCGACTGCAAGTCAGTTGCGCTGAGCAACCCGACCGCATGGAGCATGTCGGCGTGCGCTAAGGAGCCCTCGATGTCAAAGCGCGCCAGGCGCTTGTCGAAGTCAACCGATGCGGTGTATCGCTTCACCAAATCGGCAACCGGCTCGGAAAAGCGTGCCGACCACGCCTCGGATTTCTTGGCGAACTGATCTGTCATAATGGGTCGCTCATGCCGCCAAACGACGAAAAAACCGCAGAGTATACGGGTCCGGGCCCTGCGTCCGGCGTCAGTGCCCCTGCGCAGTCGGCGCCGTCATCCACTGCCCCGCATCCCACTGCCTCAGGTTCGCGTGCCGGTGCGGGGGCCGCGGCAGGTGCTGCGGCTGGAGTGGCTGCAGGGGCGGCTGCGCGGGCGCGTCGCCAGTCAGAAGGCGCTGCTGCGCCGCTTATTCCCGACACCTGCAATGTTGGCATTGCGCTGCGAACGCTCGCACTGGTGAACTTGGGTGCACTGCCGATTGTGTTGGTGGGGTCCGATAGCTTGCGCGACGCCCTGTGGCGCCTGTTGGCCACGGCGCTACTGCTTGAACCCATCGTACTTGGCTCGCTCGCCGCGCTGTGCCTCGCACGCAAATGGGCCAACGGCACCGCGCTGCGCATGCAATGGTGCGTCGCCATTGGTGTGCCAGCGGCGGTCGCGCTCGCCGTTCTGCTGGTGTCGCGCATGGTGCCTGGCGCACCCACCTCCGGAGCCGATGTGTGGTGGCTGACCGCCCGTGTGCTGCTTGCCGCGGTCGCAGCGGGCGCGGTCATCGAATATTTTCGGCTGCGCGCGCGCGCCTACTCGCCATCGTTTTCTGAGGCGCGGCTGCAGGCCCTTCAGGCCCGCATCCGGCCCCACTTTTTGTTCAACAGTCTGAATGCGGTGCTGAGCCTCATGCGCAGCGACCCACGCCGCGCCGAAGCAACCCTTGAAAATCTGGCCGACCTGTTTCGGGTGTTCATGCGCGATGCGCGCGACCTGGTCGCCCTGGACGATGAAGTCATCACCTGCAAGGAATACCTCGCAATCGAACAGCTGCGGCTGGGTGATCGACTCAAGGTGGTGTGGCATCTGGACGATATGCCAGGCGATGCGCTGCTGCCGTCGCTGCTGCTGCAGCCGTTGATTGAAAACGCTGTGCACCACGGTATCGAACCCAGCAGCAGCACGGGCACCATCGAAATCGCCGCCGTGCGCACGGGCGACCGCGTGCGGGTCGAGATCATCAATCCCATTCCTGACGCGCTACCTACGCGCGCCGGAAACCAGATGGGTCTGTCCAACGTCCGGGAGCGACTGATGCTGCTGTACGATATGGAAGCCGAACTGAAAACCCGGGCTGAAGGCGGGACTTTCAGGCTCGAGATCGAATTCCCCTACCGAAAAGAGAGACGACGACGCGATGTCCGACGCCACTTCGATCCTGATCGTTGACGACGAAGCACCCGCCCGGTCACGGCTGCGTGAGGTGCTGGCCGACCTGGCCACCGAGTTTCCGCACCGCATCGTCGGTGAGGCGGCCAACGCGCCCGAGGCGCTCGCCCAAATCGACACGCAGCATCCCCAGATCGTACTCATGGACGTTCAGATGCCAGGCATGACCGGTATCGAACTGGCCCGGCATGTCTCGGCGCGCGCTGCCGAAGCCGATCACGACGATCCCAAGCCCATGCCGCTGGTCATTTTCGTGACCGCCTTTGACGAATTTGCAGTCGAGGCTTTCGAGGTCAATGCTCTCGATTACCTGCTCAAGCCGGTCCGTGCGCAGCGTCTGCTCGGTGCGCTCAAGCGCGCTCATACCCTGCTACCGGCTGAGCACCTGGATGCGATCGACCAACTCGCCAAGGCGACCAATACCCGTCGGCGTCATTTGTCGGTGCATGAGCGGGGGCGCGTCATCCTGGTGCCACTCGAGACCGTGCTCTATCTCAAGGCAGAATTGAAGTACATCACGGTGCGCACCCGTGAGCGCGAGTACCTGATCGAAGAATCGCTCACGTCGCTCGAAGAGGAATTCAGCGACCGTTTCGTTCGCATCCATCGCAATGCCCTGGTGGCTCGCAATGGCGTGGCGGGCTTTGAGCGGGTCACGCCCGATGGCGAAGCCGAGGCGGGTGATCCGTATTGGCAGGTGGTGCTGCGCGATGTGACCGAGCGCTTGCCGGTGAGTCGCCGGCAATGGTCGATCGTCAAGGGACTGGCAGGCTGACGGTCGTGAGTGATTCCTTAGCTTCGGGCGGTGGTGCAGCGCCCTCGCGCCTGATCATCGCCACGCGAGAAAGCCGTTTGGCCTTGTGGCAGGCGCGTCACGTACAGGATCGGTTGCGTGCCTTATACCCGCAGTGTGCGGTCGAGTTGCTGGGCATGACCACGGTGGGCGATCAAGTCCTGGATCGGTCACTCAACGAAATCGGTGGCAAAGGCTTGTTCACCAAGGAGCTGGAAGTTGCGCTGCTGGATGGGCGCGCCGATCTGGCCGTGCACTCGCTCAAGGATGTACCGATGAGCTTGCCGGACGGATTTGAGCTGGCCGCGGTCATGCCCCGTGAAGATCCCCGCGATGCTTTCGTGTCCAATCATTTTGCCGACCTGGATGCGCTTGCGCAGGGTGCACGCGTGGGCACATCGAGTCTGCGCCGTGCAGCGCAACTCTCTGAACGCCGCCCTGACCTCAGCATCATCCCGCTGCGTGGCAACCTGGATACCCGGTTGGGCAAACTCGATCGCGGTGAGTACGACGCGATCGTCCTGGCTGCAGCAGGTCTGAAACGGCTGGGGCTGGCGCAGCGCATCCGACAGATCATGCCTGCGTCAGGCAGTCTGCCGGCCCCTGGGCAGGGCGCCCTGGGCATCGAAATCCTGACCAACCGCCCCGATTTGCGGGCATGGCTGGCGCCGCTGGCTGATCGTCGCACCTGGTTGGAAGTGACTGCTGAGCGCTCGGTCTCGCGTGCGTTGGGGGGCAGCTGCCGGATTCCGCTCGCGGCCTATGCCGTGATCCAGCCAGATGGACACTTGCAGCTTGATGCCTTGCTCGCGTCCGAGGGCACGATCCGACGCACCAGCGTGCGCACCCCCGGCGCGGTGCAAGTCGCTCTCTCGCAGAAAGGTCCCCATGATTCGCCTGCCTCGGCACTCGACTACGCCCTGGCCGAGTCGCTGGGCGAGCAGGCTGCGGTCGGTTTGCGCTGAACAGCGCATGGCCACCGTCTGACGCGGCGGTCATCCCCGACGTGAACGCTGCCCTGCGTGGGCCGGTGGTCCTGACACAGCCCGCGCTGCGTGTCGCGGGTCTGATCGATGCGTTGTCGCATGCCGGATTTGACGTGCTGCACTGGCCCATGAGCCTGATCGAGGCGGTGTCCAATCTGGACTGGGCGGGGCTGCGTGAGGAGCTGGCCGCGTGTCGGTGGGTACTGTTTCCCAGTCCCGGGGCCATCGATGTCGTGATGCAGCACTGGGCGGACTGCGCCTGGCCATGGCCTGCGTCCTGCGGGATCGGCCTGATTGGTCCAGGGTCTCGAGATGCCCTGCATGCCTGGATGCCCAGGGTTGTCGGTTTGCATGAGGCCCCGAAGATTGAGCCTCCTGGCCCGGTGTTTGATGCTGATGCATTACTGGCCTGCCCGGCGTTGCAGCGGTTGGAGGGCATTGCGGTGGCTGTGCTGCGTCGCCACGATGGCGGCCAGGCATGGCTGGACACGCTGCGCGCTCGCGGCGCCGCGCTTCGCACGTGTGAGGTCTATCAGGTGCAAGCCTGCGGCCTGACTGAGTCGGCGGCTGCCTGGCTGGCACAGCGTCAGCGATCAGGCGAAGCGATCACCCTATCGATCGCCTCGGGCGAAGCCGGACGGGCGCTCGCCCATGCGGTGGCAGGCCATCCGTATGCGGCATGGACGCTGGCTCAGCCTGTGCTGACGCAACACCCGCGCATCGCCGCGCGATTGTCCGAGCAGGGGTGGTCGCGTGTGATTGAGCATTCGCCAGGCGTAAGGGGGTTGTTGCACGCGCTAGAATCGAAGCGTTTCTGATGGCTGACATGACTGCCCCCGACCTCCCTTCCCAACCCTCGCCCAACCCCGCTACCGCGGCCGTGCCGCCGGTGGCTGCCTCTGCTGCAGCGAACGTGCCGACGCCAGCAAGTTTTGGCGGCGCCGCTGCACTGCCTGCGCGTTCGGCTGGGCTGCTTGGGTGGGCCGCTCTGCTGGCCGGACTGATCGGGCTCGCTGCGGTCGCGTTGTATGCGCAGGGCAGGGTAGCGCGTGTCGAGCGCGACCTGGTCAAGCGTATTCAGGCCGTCGAGGCCCGTGAGCAGCAGTTCGAGCAGCAAAGCCGCGTCATGTCCGATTCATTGCGTGACACCCAGGGCAAAGCCGCCGTCATGGAAGCCAAATTGGCCGATTCGCTTGGCCAGCAATCGCAGTTGCGCCAGCAGTACGAACAAATGGCGCTCAGTCGCGGCGATGCCATGCTGGCTGACGTCGAAAACTCGGTCATGATCGCGGCCCAGCAGCTTCAGCTCGGAGGCAATGTGCCCAGCGCGCTGCTCGCCCTGCAGGACGCCGAGCAAGTCTTGTCGCGTTCGAATCAGCCCGCAGCCATTGGCTTGCGTCGCTACATCGCGCGCGATATTGATCGCCTCAAGGCCATGCCCGTGACCGACTTCGCCGCGGCCGTGAACCGGCTGGATGGGGTGATCGCCGGGGCAGAGCAGTTGCCGTTATTGGCCGACACCGGACGCCCACCGAAGGCGACTGTTGAATCTGCGGAGCCCGAGCGTGGCGGGTTGATGGGGTTGCCGGGCCGTGTGGCACGCACGAGCCTGCAGGGCTGGGAGGGTTTCGTGGCCGAGATGCGCCAGTTGGTCCGTGTCCAACGTATTGACCGACCGGACGCGCTGCTGCTGTCACCCGATCAGCGCTTTTTTGCGCGCGAAAATCTCAAGCTGCTGCTGCTCAACGCGCGTCTGAATCTGCTGGCGCGCAATGAGTCGTTGTTTCGCGCGGATGTCGCTCGCGCCAGGGGAGCCCTTGAGCGCTGGTTCGATGCCGACAGCAAACCGGTCTCTGCGACGCTGGCCTCCTTGCGCCAGCTTGAGTCGGCCACGCTGACGCTGCAGATGCCGTCACTGGCCGAGACGACGGCAGCGATCCGGGCCGCCCGTGCGGTCCGCGACGCCCGGTAGGCCGACATGCGCTGGGTGGTGTGGCTGCTGGTGGCCTTCGCGACAGCGGTTGGTCTGGCTTTGCTGATGCGCTTTAACCAGGGCAACGTGGTGGTGCTCTGGCCGCCTTATCGCATCGACCTCTCGGTCAATCTCGTGCTTGCGCTTCTGGCTGGTGTATTCACCCTGATGCATCTGTTGCTGGTGGGCACGGCCCGCGCACTGGGTCTGCCTCAGCGCGTGAAGGAATATCGTCAGCGCCGACAACAGGAGCAGGCCGCGGCCTCCCTGCGCGAGTCCGTGCTCGCGTTTTTTGAAGGCCGTCTGGGGCGCTCGGAGCGCTTTGCACGGGGTGCGCTGTCTACTGCGGCCACGGCTGGTCCGGCCGCATTGGTGGCCGCTCGCGCTGCGCACCGCATGCAGGAGCGCGATCGACGCGATCAATGGTTCAAGGAGGCCGCCCAGGACCCGGGCGCGGCGCAGGCGGTTCTGATGTCTCAGGCTGAAGTGGCAGTCGACGATCGCCGCACAAGTGAAGCCCTCGATTTGCTCGATCAGATCAGCTCTCGGGGTGCTCGCCATATGGTGTCCCTGCGTACCGCCTTGCGTGCTTACGAGCAAGCTGAGCGCTGGGAAGATGTGCTGCGCACACTGCGTCTGGTGGAAAAGCGCGATGCCATGCACCCCGTGGCAACCGCACAGTTGCGCGCCCGTGCACTGACCGCGCTCCTGGGGCGGTCGGAGGGCGATCCGGCAGCCGTGCGCGCGCTGTGGAAAGGGTTACGCGCCGATGAGCGGGCCAGCGGCGCTGTCGCTGTCCAATTCGCCCGTGCGTTTGCCGATTGTGGCGCCCAGGACGAAGCGCGTCGCATCATCGAGCAAACGCTCGATGCCGGTATGGACGATGCGATGGTCGCCTTGTACGGTCGGCTGGACGGGCTCGCGGTGCGCGACCGTCTGGATCGCCTCGAAGGGTGGCGCACCCGTCATGGTGACGGGGCGGGCGTCCTGATGGCGTTGGGCGAGGTGTGTGCCGCTGAAAAGCTGTGGGGCAAAGCCGAGGACTATTTGCAGCAGGCGCTTCGGCGCGAGCCTTCGGTTCGGGCGCATCTTGCGCTGGGCGAGCTCTACGAACGACTGGGCCGTTCGGCCGAGGCCAGCACACAATTCCGGGACGCAGCCAAACTCGCTGTCTGACGCATGTGTGTGGGGCGGCATGTCCCTGAGGCCGTTGGTCGGACTGCGCCTCTGCAGCGTGCCATGCCCTGAAGACTTACCCGTGTCGACTCACCCGTGTCGACTCACCCTTGGCGGATTGCGACGGTTTTCAGTCGGCTGAAGTCGTACAGCGCCTCGAATCCGATTTCCCGGGCATCACCGCTGTGTTGGACACTGCCAAACGGCAGCTCTAATCCGCCTGCGGCGCCGTCATGGTTGATGAATACCTGACCCGCCTGCAGCCGATGCGCCATCCTGAGTTGCCGCGAGCCGTCGCGGGTCCAGACGCCGGCGACCCGACCAAAGTCGGTGCCGTTCGCGAGCGCCACGGCCTCGTCTTCGTCATCAAACGCGCGCACGGCCATCACCGGACCGAACACTTCCTGACGCCAGAGTCGATGCGAGGTCGGGACATCGCGCAGCAGAACCGGCGCCTGATAAAAGCCGTCTGCCGGCGCCTCATCGACGATCTCACCTTGCGCCGCCATCTCGATGCTACTGGCCTGTGCATCAGACAGAAAATCCCACACGCGCTGCTGTTGCTTGCGATTCACCATGGGTCCCAGATCCAGGTCCAGATGGGCCGGGCCCGCGCGCAGCGCGCTGAACGCGTTGGACAGGCGCTCCATCAGTGGTTCGTACAGCGGCCGCTCAATCAGCAAGCGGCTGCCCGCTGAGCAGGTCTGCCCGGCGTTCAGTACGATCGCGTTCACCAGAGCGGGAAGTGCTGCTTCGGCGTCGGCATCCGCAAACACAATCTGGGGCGACTTTCCGACCAATCTCAGTGTGACCGGGCAGTGATGCGCGGCGCCCGCGATGGCCACACGGCGCCCGGTTTCAGGCGACCCGGTGAATGAGAGGTGATCGATTCCAGGGTGCTCGGTCAGCGCCTGGCCCGCCTCCGCGCCCAGCCCGGTCACGATGTTCAGCGCGCCCGCAGGCAGGCCTGCCTCGGCCCCCAGAGCGGCTACCCGCAGCAGCGACAGACTGCCATTTTCAGCCGGTTTGACCACGCATGCGTTACCAGCCGCCAGCGCTGCACCCACTGAACGCCCGAAGATCTGCATCGGTCCGTTCCAGGGGATGATGTGGCCGGTCACCCCGTGAGGCTCACGCAAGGTCAGCACCGTATCGCCCGCCTGATACGGAATCGTCCGCTCATGCAAGGTGTCGGCCGCCCCGGCGTAGCACTCGAGATCGCGCGCGAGCGTCACCGCGTCGGCACGTGCCAGGCTGATCGGTTTGCCGGTCTCCATCGCCTCGAGCCGCGCCAGCTCTTCCTGATGCGCCAAGACGGCCTGCGACCAGCGCTGCAACACACGGCCGCGCTCCAGGGTCGCGAGCCCGCCCCAACGCTCCTGGAAGGCGGTGCGCGCGCTGCCGATGGCCCGATCGATATCGGCGCTCGTGCCGCGCGCAATCTGGGCGCACTCGGTGCCGTTCGATGGATTGGTCACGGTCAGTCTGCCGCCGCCCTGGGCCGGTGTCGTCTGGTTGTCAATGAAATGGCCGGGGCGCTCATGGGTGGTGAACATGAAAATCCATCCTCGATTCGAGTGGAGGGCTGCAGGCGGCGATCGGCCCAAGGGCTGCCTGCGCCGTTGAGACAGGGCACTGACGGACCGCCTCCGATTATCCGGTCATTGCCGCGACAAGGCTGTTCCCCAAGGCAAGCTGCTTATCCAAGCCAGGCTCTATTCCTTGGTTATGTCCGCACCCCGCCTCACGCTGCGCCGGTGCAGTGTCTGACCTGCCGCACCGCAGGCCACAGCCCCAGGCCATCCCCACCCCGGCTACAATCAGGCTCCCTCCTGCTCCAACCCCTCCCGCCATGAACCTTGATCGAGTCGACTCCGGGCGCAGCGTGCCCGATGACTTCAACGTGATCATCGAAATTCCGATGAATGCCGACCCCATCAAATACGAGGTCGACAAGGAGACTGGCGCCCTGTTCGTGGACCGCTTCATGATGACGGCCATGCACTACCCGTGTAATTACGGCTACATCCCGCACACGATCGCCGACGATGGTGATCCGGTCGATGTGCTGGTCATCACGCCCTATCCGATTGCCGTGGGCGCGGTCATCCGTTGCCGCGCACTGGGCGTGCTGCAGATGCAGGATGAGGCGGGCGGCGACGCCAAATTGATTGCAGTGCCGATCACCAAGGTGCTGCCCATCTACAAGCACTGGGAAAAGCCTGAAGACCTGCAGCCCGAGCGGCTCATGCAGATCCAGCACTTCTTTGAGCACTACAAGGACCTCGAAGAGGGCAAGTGGGTCAAGGTGCTGGGCTGGGGCGGGGTCAAGGAGGCGCAGGCTGAAATTGAGGACGGTCTGGCGCGTTACGTGGCGGCCCCGAAAAAGCCCAATTTCTAGGGCTCAGGTACGCAGGCCAATCCTCTTTCGAGGCTCATGGGTTCCTCAGGGTGACGCCAGCATCAGGACGTTGCATCTCTGAGACTCGCGTGCTCGACGATCAGGGCCGGATCGGCGAGCGCTCGTTGAGTTCATCCAGATAGGCGTCGATCCCGCCGGCCTCACGTTGCAGGAACTGCTGCACGGCGTCTGCAAACGCCGGGTGCGCCAACTGGTGATACGACACGGTTTGCACCGGCAAGAAGCCGCGTGACATCTTGTGTTCGCCCTGCGCGCCGCCCTCGAATCGGCGCAGGCCATTCGCGATCGCCCACTCTATTGGCGCGTAGTAGCTGGCCTCGAAGTGCAGGCAGGGTACATGCTCCACTGCACCCCAGTAACGCCCGTAGATGGCCTGTTCGTCGCGCATGAGCAGGGCCGCGGCCACCGGCTCGCCGCCGCGCTGTGCACGCGCCATGAGCACGCCGTCGGGCATGGTGCGCCCCAACTCCACAAAGAACGCGCGGTTCAGATAAGGCGTGGAATGGTGCTGCGCATAGGTGGTCCGATAGCAGCGTGAAAAGAACGCCCAGTCGTCGGCCGTGATCTGGTCGCCTGTGAGCATCTGTACCTGCACGCCAGCTTCCTGGACCTTGCGCCGCTCGGCACGGATCTTTTTGCGCTTGGGCTGGGTCAGGGCCGCCAGAAATGCTTCGAAATCGGGCCATCCCGGGTTGGTCCAGTGAAACTGCACGCCCGTGCGACGCATCAGGCCGGCCTGCTCCAGGGCTGCCACATCGGGGCCATCGGGAAACAGTACATGCAGCCCCGACAAGTTCAGCGTTTCGGCACGCTTGAGCAACGCACTCACCAGCGCCGCACGCGCGTGCTCATTCACCGCCAATAATCGCGGACCTGGTACGGGCGTGAAGGGAATGGCCACCAGCGCCTTGGGGTAGTAGGCCAGGCCATGACGCTGGTAGGCATCCGCCCAGGCCCAGTCGAACACATACTCGCCGTACGAATGCTCCTTCAGATAGAGCGGGGCCGCAGCCATCAGATGCCCCGCTGCGTCTTCCAGCGCCACGAAATGCGGCAGCCAGCCGCTGCGCCCGCCGACGCAGCCAGTGGCGTGCAGAGCCGCCAGAAACGCATGGCGCATGAAGGGCCCGCCCTGTCCGTGCGAGGCCCGTACCAGGCCATCCCACGCATCGGCAGGCACTTCCCGGATGTCATCGATGAGTCGCGTGCGATAATTCAAGACCCGCGCCGTTCCTTCGGAAGTGCTCATGCCTACCCGGGTTGCTAGTGCCCAACTCAATCAGATCATCGGTGATTTCGACGGCAATGCCCGTCGCATCGCCGATGCCGCCCGCCGTGCCTGCGAGTCTGGCGCGCAAGTGCTGGTCACGCCTGAACTCTCGCTGACCGGCTACCCGCCCGAAGACCTGCTGCTGCGCGAGGCATTCTATGACAGGACCCGTGCCGCACTCGATGCGCTGCTTGAGCAGTCGCGTCAGTGGCCGGGGCTGCACGTCGTCGTCGGCCATCCGGTCTCCAGCGGCGGGCGTCGGTTCAACACCGCGTCCGTACTGTGTGAAGGCCGCCTGGTGGGCGAGTATCACAAGCGCGAGCTGCCCAATTACGGCGTGTTCGATGAGCGCCGCTACTTTGAATCTGGCTCGCAAACCCTGGTGTTCGACGTTCACGGGACGCGCTTCGGGGTCGTCATCTGCGAAGACTTCTGGTTCGATCGTGCCCCACTCGCTGCGCGCCAGGCCGGAGCCCAGGTACTGCTGGCCCCAAATGCCTCGCCCTATCACCTGGATAAACAGCATCTGCGCCTGGATGTGCTCAGAGAAAACGTCTGCGCGCACGGTATGGCGGTGGTGCTGTCCAGTCTGGTCGGTGGGCAGGACGAACTGGTGTTCGACGGCATGTCGCTGGCGCTGAACGCCGATGGCAGCCTGGCGGCTCAGGCGCGTGATTTCGAGGAAGACCTGTTGATCGTCGATATCGACGCAAGCGGTCGGCTGTCCGGGCGCATCGAGCCCACGCGTTCCCTTGAGGCGCAGACCTATTCGGCTCTCGTGCTGGGCGTGCGCGATTATCTGGGCAAGAACGGTTTTCCTGGCGCGATCATCGGTTTGTCCGGTGGCGTCGATTCAGCCCTGACCCTGGCGATTGCAGTCGATGCACTGGGTGCCGACAAGGTGAGGGCAGTCATGATGCCGTCGCCCTATACCGCAGAGATCTCCTGGGTCGACGCCCGAGACATGGCGGCGCGCCTGGGCGTGCGCTACGACGAAATTCCGATTGCCCCGTGCTTCGAGGCCTTCCTGAGCACACTGTCAGGTGAGTTCAAAGGTCTGCCCACGGACACCACCGAAGAAAACCTGCAGGCCCGCATTCGCGGCACCCTGCTGATGGCCTTGTCCAACAAGTTCGGCTCGATCGTGCTCACCACCGGCAACAAGTCCGAGATGGCGGTCGGTTATTCCACGCTGTATGGCGATCTGGCCGGCGGGTTCGCGGTCATCAAGGACATTGCCAAGACCCTGGTCTATCGCTTGTGCCATTACCGAAACAGCCTGTCCGAGGTGATCCCGGAGCGGATCATCACGCGTGCGCCCAGTGCCGAGCTGCGCCCTGACCAAAAAGACCAGGATTCCCTGCCGCCTTACGACGAACTCGACGGGATCGTCAGCCTGTACATGGAGCAGGACTGCCGTATCGACGATATCGTTGCGGCAGGCTATCCCCGTGACGCCGTCGAAAAAGTGGTGAGACTGATGCGCATCAGCGAGTACAAGCGCAGGCAGTCTCCGGTGGGCATTCGCGTCACGCACCGCGCCTTCGGGCGCGACTGGCGCTATCCCATCACCTCAAAGTTTCGCGACTGACCCACTGATTGCCCTACACCCACGCCTGCATGTGCAGGCACTTCACCTCCACCATCAAGGCCGCCATGAAACGGATCACCGCCATCATCAAGCCCTTCAAACTCGACGAAGTGCGCGAATCGCTCGCTGAAGTGGGCGTCACGGGACTCACTGTCACCGAGGTCAAGGGGTTCGGACGTCAGAAAGGGCATACCGAGCTGTATCGCGGTGCCGAATACGTCGTCGACTTCCTGCCCAAGGTCAAGCTCGAGGTGGTCGTCAGTGATGAGGCCCTCGACGGCGCGCTGGACGCCATCGTCAAGGCCGCCCGCACCGGGCGCATCGGTGACGGCAAGATTTTCGTCACGGCCGTCGAACAGGTGATTCGAATTCGCACGGGCGAAACCGGGCGCGAAGCCGTCTGACGCATGGGCCTGGCAGCACAGGCCGCACGCAAGCGGACTTGTTAACGACTGGGTGATGGGGCGCTGCTGAACAATCGGCGCGCACCGCGGATCGCCCAGCGAATCAGCAGGACAGCCGTCACCAAGAAGATCGCCAGCAGGGCCAGGAAAATCGCCGGGTACTGCACGGCCAGCCACCCGCCTCCCAGAACCAGCACATCTTCGCCGAGCGAGAGCGCCACGTTGGAGAACGGCTCTGGCGAGGTATTGGCCGCCGCGCGTGCGCCGGCCTTCGAGAAGTGGGTGGCCGCCGTGACGGACCCGCCCAGCAAGGCAGCAGCCAGCGCCATGCCGGCGCCTGAATCCCCGAACACGCCCGCAGCCAGCGCCGCACCCGCCGGGATCCTGACGAAGGTCTGCAGCCCATCCCAGACGCTGTCGAGCCAGGGCAGCTTGTCGGCGAACATTTCGACCGCCGCCATAAAACCAGCCGCGCCGATCACCAGCGGGCTAGCCACCAGATGCAGGTGCTCGGGCAGCGGCAGCCAGCCGAAGTACCCGGCCAGACCCAGCGCCATGACCACCAGGTACAGGCGTAGCCCCGCACCCCATGAGAGTGCGCCAGCCAACGCCAGTTCGGGCAGGTGTTGTGCAAGAGTCTCCATCATGTCGTCCTGAAAAGTGTACGGTCTGGGGTAGCGTGGTCAGCGGCGGCTGGCAGCAGATCGGGGCGGCCGAAGCAGCACCATCAGCGCGCCGCTGCCACCATCGGAAGGGCCTGCCTGGCAGAACGCGATGATTTCATCGCGCTGTGTCAGCCACTTCAGGACCTTGCCCTTGAGTACCGGCTCGCGATTCACGGAACCGAGCCCTTTGCCATGGATCACGCGGATACAACGCTGCTCACGTTTGACGCAAGCGGCGAGGTAGGTCATCAGTGTTTCGCGAGCCTCGTCGACCCGCAAGCCGTGCAGGTCGATCTGTCCCTGCAGGACCCAGTGGCCACGGCGCAGACGGCGCACCACGTCGGCCCCGACACCTGGTCGCCGGAATGACAGGTCGCCATCGGTATCAAGCAATCGATCAACGTCGATCTCGTCGCTGATCGACTCCGCTAACGCGCTCGATTCATCCTGCTCGAACTGTTTTGCCCGCGGTGGAATTGCCGCAGCGGGCGGCTCGACCCGCCCGGACGGCAATAAGGGCACAGCGTCGGACATGGCAGACCGAAAGACGTTGCGCTCACGCTCGCGCTGCGCTCGCTCGGCCCGTTCACGCGCCTCGTTGAGCGCCTGCTCGCGGGCTTGTGATTGCAGCGCGTCGCGCACGGACTTGAGCTCGGCCAGGCTGGCGAAGGAGGCGCCAGGCGAACGTGCTTTGCCCATGATGACGCGTGCAGGCCGACGGGAGGATCAGGGTCAGGCTGCGCCGATCAGCCAGCCTGCTCCTGGCTCTCGAGCCAGCGCTGTGCATCGAGTGCTGCCATGCAGCCGGTGCCTGCACTGGTAATGGCTTGCCGATAGACATGGTCCTGCACATCGCCGGCAGCAAACACGCCTTCGACGCTGGTCATGGTCGCCAGACCTTGCAGCCCGCTGCGGGTGACGATGTAGCCGTTGGCCATATCGATCTGGCCTGCGAACAGTCCGGTATTAGGCTCGTGTCCAATGGCGATGAAGACACCGTGCAAGGTCTTGTCGTCTGTAGCGCCGGTCTGAACATTGCGCACGCGCATGCCGGTGACACCGCTGCTATCGCCCAGGACCTCATCCAGCACGCTGTTCCAGCGCACATCGACCTTGCCTGCCTGCACCTTGGCCATCAGCTTGTCGATCATGATCGCCTCAGCCTTGAAGCGGTCGCGCCGATGCACCATGGTCACCTTACTGGCGATGTTGGACAGGTAGAGCGCTTCCTCGACGGCCGTGTTGCCGCCCCCCACGACCGCGACTTCCTGATTGCGGTAGAAAAACCCGTCGCAGGTGGCGCAACCGGAGACCCCTTTGCCCATGAAGGCCGATTCCGACGGCAGCCCCAAATATTTGGCCGACGCGCCCGTGGCAATGATCAGCGCATCACAGGTGTATCGGCCTGAGTCGCCCTGCAGCTGAAACGGCCGGCGGCTCAGGTCCACCGTGTGAATCTGGTCAAAGACCATTTCGGTGTCGAAACGCTCGGCGTGCTGCTGGAAGCGTTGCATCAGGTCGGGACCTTGTACGCCGCTGGCATCGGCTGGCCAGTTGTCGACGTCGGTGGTGGTCATCAGTTGGCCGCCCTGAGCCAGGCCGGTGATCAGGACCGGTTTCAGGTTGGCCCGTGCGGCGTAAATGGCCGCCGTGTAACCGGCCGGGCCGGAACCGAGAATCAGGAGCCGGCAGTGCCTGGCGTCGCTCATGGTTGCCTCTGGAGGAGTGATGTTCTGTAAAAACAAACGGTTGCTGGCGGCAGTTCATGCAAATCCTTTGAAAACGCCAGCGCTTCATGCAAAATCATACAAGTTGACCTCCGTTCATCGTGCCGTGCCCCCGTCACATGGGGTTCGCGTGCACGCTCTCGACGGTTACAACCCCCCATTTTGGAGTAAGCCATGTCGCTTGAAGCCAATAAGGCATTTTTGAAGCGGGTACCGCTCTTTTCCGGTCTGGGCGAGCGTCAGCTCGAGAAGGTCGCCGCGGGCAGTGTGCGCCGATCATTCGCCAGAGGTCGCATGGTGGTCGCAGAAGGCGAGCCATCCAGCGCTCTGTACATCCTGCTGGCCGGACGGGCCAAGGTGCAGCGTTCCGACTCGGAAGGCAAGGAGGTTATCCTGGCCGTGCTCGGATCGGGCGAATGTGTGGGTGAGATGAGCCTGATCGATGATGCGCCGCGTTCGGCCAGCGTCATCACCATGGAGTCCTGCGAGTTCATGGCGATCAACAAGGAGACCTTCCTGGCCACGCTCGAGGAAAACCCTCCGATCGCGCTCAAGATCATGAAGGGGCTGGTCAAGCGCTTGCGCGAAGCCGATCGCAAGATCGAGACCCTGGCGCTGCTCGATGTGTACGGTCGCGTGGCGCGCGTGCTGCTCGACTTCTCCGAAGAGATCGATGGCGAGCGGGTGGTCAAGGGCAAGCTGCCACGCCAGGAAATCGCCAAGATGATCGGTGCTTCCCGCGAAATGGTCTCGCGTGTCATGAAGGGCCTGGAAGTCGAGGGCTATATCGTGCCGGCCGAGAGCGGACACCTCGTGTTGCGCGAAAAACTCAGCAATTACCTGCAGTAACAGACTGATGGCGCGCGTGCTCAAGGCGGGCCCGGCGCTGGGTCGGGGCGGATCGGCCGGGGCGGTCGGCGCCACGGCGTCAGTCGGGTCGTTGCTGCCCGAGCGTCTGGTCGTCTTGTTGCGCGAAAGTCGCTGGTTGGTCCAGTGTTGTCTGGCGGTATTCCTCGCGCTCATCCTACTGAGCTATCACCCGACCGATCCCGGCTGGTCGCATGCGATTGGCGGGCGGTCCATTCAAAACCTGGGCGGGCGTCTGGGCGCCTGGTTTGCTGATCTCCTGCTGTATCTGTTCGGCATGACCGCCTGGCTGTGGGCGGCGTTCCTCATGCTTCGGGTCGTTTCCGGATATCGGCAACTGCACCCAGGCTCGGTAGCCGATCGTGCGGCGGCTCTGGATGCACCTCGGTTCGGCTGGGACCGCTGGCTGGGCTTTGCGCTGTTGTTTGCAGGCTGTGTGATGCTTGAAGCCTCGCGGATGCCCGGACTCTCAGGCCGATTGCCCTTTGCCCCGGGCGGCGTTGTCGGCCATGGCTTATCCGTCCCGCTGCTCGAGCAGCTGGGCTCGGTGGGCGGCACGCTGGCCATGCTGATGCTGAGCGCCATCGGGTTTTCCCTGGCCACTGGCGTGTCCTGGCTGACAATCTTCGAGAAAGTCGGCGCGACGCTCGAAGGCGCCGTGCTGCGAGTGGTGAACACCCTCGAGACTCGTCACGATCGGCGCGAAGGCGAGCGTGCAGCATCGGTGCGCAAGGAGACCGTGGAGGTCAAGCGCCGAATCCTGACGGACGACCCGGAGCCTGTGCGCATCGAGCCGCCGGTGGCGCCTGCGCAACCCTCCGAGCGGGCCCAGCGCGAACGGCAAAAGCCGCTCTTCACGGATCTGCCGGCCGATACCGAGTTGCCTCCCTTGTCTTTGCTCGATCCGCCGCCCGAGGTGCGCGATACGGTGGCCCCCGAGACGCTCGAATACACCTCGCGTCTCATCGAAAAGAAGCTGTCCGATTTCGGTGTGACGGCCAATGTCGTGGCCGCTTACCCGGGTCCGGTCATCACGCGCTACGAGATCGAACCGGCCACGGGTGTCAAGGGCTCGGTCATCGTCACTCTGGCCAAAGACCTGGCACGCGCCCTGTCACTCACGTCCATCCGGGTGGTCGAGACCATCCCGGGCAAGAGTCTGATGGGGCTTGAGCTGCCCAACCCGAGACGCCAGCCG
>CANHUQ010000044.1 GCA_947463885.1 Burkholderiales bacterium | reverse complement strand
GCCCTGTTTGCCTTTGGCCGCGTGAGAACTGGAAATCTCAACCCTGAAAAAAATGCTGCATTTCAGGGCATGCACAAGCGCAAATGGGAGGCTGAAGCCGGAATTGGCGGAAATCTGATCACCGATTTCGGTCTCTTCACTTTCCGGGCGTCCAGCGATATCACGGGCACTAGCAAAGGCCAGGAGGCCTTGGCCTGGGTGGATTTCCCGGTGCTGTTTGAGCGCGCGCTGGTGATGCCTGGGCTTGGGGTCATTTGGCGATCTTCTCGTCTCGCCAATTACTACTTCGGGGGTGTCGGGGCGGACGAAGCCGCACCGGGCCGACCTGCCTACAACACCGGCTCCACCTTCTCGCCCATGGCGGCCGTGGTCACCACGTACCGCCTGAGCAAAGAGTGGATCGCAACACTCTCCTTCGGCTATGAGTGGTATCACTCTGGCACCCGCAATAGTCCGCTGGTTCAGCACAAAGGTGAGGGATTCGCCATCGCGGGTATTGGCTACATCTGGTGAGTGGCATGGCCACGGCTGGTCGCTGATCCGAGGTTGCCATCGATACCTTCCTTGTGCTGGCGCCGCTGCTCACGGTGGTGGGCTTGCTGGCATCTGGACGTGTCAGTGCGCTGACGGCGGGCTTGCTTGGGTTGCTTTCAACGTTCTTGGTCGCGGCGACAACAACCGAGACCTCGGATGCGCGTCTATGGCATGACGTTCTGGTCGGTGGGTGGCTTGCATGGCTGGTGGTGTCCATCATTGCGACTGGCCTGTTTTTTTACCGTTGTACTCAGACCCGTAGCCCCGTTGAACGGGGAGAGGTCATGGCCGCGACGCCGCGCCGACTCTGGGCGGTCTGTTTTTTACTCGCGCCCTTTGCCGAATCGGTGACCGGCTTTGGCGTAGGGTTCATCATTGCCCTCGCTGCGCTCAAGCGCCTGGGCGTCGTCGGTTTGCCGGCGCTGCTGTTCGGGCTGTTCAGTCAAACGCTCGTGCCCTGGGGGGCCTTGGCGGTTGGCACGACGGTGGGTGCGGGTCTGGCCGGGATACCGTTGAGCGACATGGGTGTGCGATCGGCTCTGCTGCAGGGTCCGATTCACGCGCTGTACCTGGTGCTCTACTGGCGGATTGCACGCAGTGCAGGCTTTCCTGTGGGTCCAGCGCAAAAGCTTGATGATCTCGCCTGGACGCTTGCACTGATCGCAGGAGTCTGTCTGACGAACGCGTACGCCGAAGTCGAGATTGCAGGCGCCGCACCGACTGCACTCCTGATGGCGCTGCGTTACTGGCGTGATGAGCGCCCCAATCAGCGGCAGCTGCTTGAAGCGTTGCGCGACCAGGCGCCCTACGTCCTGTTGACGCTGGCGTTGTGTGCGACTCGGCTGATTGCACCATTGAGTCAGGCGCTCAAGCCGATTGGCCGCCTCGCGCCGTTCGACGGGCAGCCTGCGTTTTCTCCGCTGTATGCGCCTGGATTCTGGCTGGCGGCCATGGGTGGGATAGTACTCATGCACACGCGAGCGTCCCTGCCCCGAGTGCTTGCCGACACAGCGAAAGGCGCCTGGCGCGCCTGCCTGGTGACCTTGGCGTTCGTGGTCATGGCGCAGTTGTACGTCGGGAGCGGCATGGCGCGGCAAATTGCCGAGGCGCTGTATGTCTCAGTCGGTCGCTGGTCGGTGACTGGCGTGCCACTCTTTGCTGCAGTGGCTGGGTTTCTGACAGGAAGCGGTGCAGCCTCCAACGCCATGTTGATGCCCATGCTCAGCGCGTTGGCGCGGGCGTTGCAGCTCGACAGTGCCTGGCTGGCTGCGATTCAGAACACTGTGTGCGCCAACCTGAGCATGCTCTCGCCGATGCGGGTCTCGATGGGCGCAGCTGTGCTGGGCTTTGCCGGCTCGGAAGGGATGCTCTATCGCAAGGCCTGGCCCCTTGCGCTGCCCGCGTTGACTGTGGGGATGGTCGCAGTCGCCTTCATGCTCCTGGATGGCTGAGTGGCTTGGCGCCACGGTTGTGTGGACACGCCTTGCCGTCCCCGTTTCGCCCGCTACACTTGGCGAGCAAAGGTCGGCGTCGCCGACGCGCACCCAGCGAGTAGTCCAATGAAAGGCATGATCTTCACTGAGTTCCTTGAACTCGTCGAACGCACTTACTCGCCCGAGATGGCAGATGACCTGATCGATGCGAGCAATCTGCCCTCGGGTGGCGCCTACACCTCGGTTGGAAACTATGACCACCGTGAGATGGTCGCGCTGGTCATGGCGTTGCATCGACGTACAGATCGACCCGTCGATGAACTGCTGCACTGGTTCGGTCTGAATCTCTTCACGGCGCTGGCGACAGGTTTTCCGGTGTTTTTTGAAGACAAGTCTCATCCCTTCGATGTGCTCAGTGGCATCGAGACAGTGATTCATACCGAGGTACGCAAGCTCTATCCAGACGCCGAGCTGCCTGAGTTCACCGTGCACAGGCCAGCGCCTGACACCCTGCAACTCGACTATCGCTCGCCCCGCTGCATGGACGATGTGGCGCATGGTTTGATCGATGGCTGTCTTGCACATTTTCATCGATCGGTTTCGCTCACGCGTCGTCCTTTGGGCCCCACCCAGGCTGACGGGACCCGGTTCATGCTGGTTGATCAGTGACCGACGACGCACTCCAACGACTGGAGCGCCGCGCGCAACGTGAGCGAGTCGCCCGTAAGCGGGCCGAAGCCTTGCTCGAGGAGCGTAGCCGTGAGCTCTTTGTCACCAACGAAGCCCTGATGCGCTTGACGGCATCGTTGGAGCAGCAGGTTGCGGTGCGAACCCTGGAACTGGAGCAGGCGCTTCAACGTGCTGAAACCGCGACTCAGGCCAAGACTTCGTTCCTGGCCACGATGAGCCATGAATTGCGCACGCCCATGAATGGCGTGCTTGGCATGGCGCAGTTGTTGCAGGACGAGCCGCTCAGCGACCTGCAGCGCCACTGTGTGGGAACCATCGTATCCAGTGGCGAGCTGCTGCTATCACTGATCGACGATGTGCTCGACTTCTCGAAAGTCGAGGCAGACCGCATGCGACTCGAGGCCTTGCCCTATTCACCGAGAGCATCCATCGCCGCGGTGTCCGAACTGGTACGACCGCTGGTGCATGAAAAAGGACTGACTTTTCGGGTGCAGATCGGACCAGAGGTGCCGCAACGTCTGATCGGCGACGATATGCGGCTACGCCAGATCCTGTTGAACCTGTTGTCCAACGCAGTCAAATTCACCGCGGCTGGTCGCGTCGAAATCGACCTCTCGGCACAGGGCACGCCCGCACCGGGCCACATCAGCCTGCGTCTGTGCGTCAAAGACACAGGAATCGGGATCGCTGCAGAGCGTCAGCGAGCGATCTTTGAGCCGTTCGAACAAGCCTATATCTCGACGACGCGGTCTTTCGGTGGCACTGGATTGGGTCTGGCGATTGCCAGTCGGATTGCGCTGCTGATGGACGGGCAGATCGAACTTCAGAGCATGCTGGGGCAAGGCTCTGAATTTTGCCTGTCCTGGCGCGCAAGGCTTGCGTTACCCAGTGATGAGGCGCCTCAGGATGGAGCGTCTGTGTTCCGCACGTTCCCCGGGGAGGCTGCCGAACGTGTCGTAGCCCCCGTTCCCGTTCGACCTGTGAGCCTGCGCGTGTTGGTGGCCGAGGATAATCCGGTCAACAGTACTCTGATCCGCTTGGTGCTGGAACGTGAAGGCATTGATCCGGTGATGGTGTTGGACGGGGTCCAAGCGCTTGAACAGATCCAGAGGCAGGCATTCGACCTGATCCTGATGGACATTCAGATGCCTGTGATGGATGGCCTGACCGCCACGCGGCGCTTGCGGGCGCTTGCTCTGGATCAGCAGCCGAAGGTGGTGGCCATGACGGCCAATGTATTCAATGAGGACCGCGCCGCCTGCCTGGCTGCAGGCATGGACGACTTCCTGGCCAAACCGTTCCGGTTGGAGGAGGTGCGGCGCATTCTGGCCGATCTGCGCCGCGAGGCCGGCGCAGATCCGTTGACGCGTAGGCTTAGGCCCGCTTGAGATCGGGGTCGCCTTTCAGGCCCTCATCCAGTTGCACGCCGAACGTATTGAGCAGCATTGAGACCTGAGTGTACTGGCCGGCGGTGAACACCACGTCCATGCACTGTCTTTCACTGAAGTGCGCGCGCAAGCCCTGCCAGTTCGGTTCGGTGATGAAGTGCTCCCGGTTCAGGTCGTCACAGGCGCGAATCAGGGCGGCATCCGCCTGACTCCAGCCGGTCGTTTCTGCGCCTGTTTTGATGGCACTGATTTCGGCGTCGGTCAGTCCGGCGCGCTTGCCGATTTCGACGTGCTGCGCCCATTCGTAGCCCGAGCGGCACAGGAACCCGATCCGCAGGATCACGATTTCGCGCTCGCGTGCGGCCAGTGAGTTGCGCTTGCTGAGGATGTAATTGCCCCAGGACAGAAAAGCGCGCATGCCGTCCGGGTGCCCGAGCAGCGTGCGAAAAATGTTGAACATCTTGCCACGGGCCAGCATGGGCTCGGCAAGCGCCTTTTGCTCGTCGGTCCACTGATCCTGGGGTACGGGTGCAATGCGCGGTGCATTCAATCTCATGACGGGTCTCCCTTTTGTAGGCGATCCGTATTCTGCCTGTCAGAGCGGTGCCAGGCCTGGGCCTGTGTTACGGTTTTCGTTCCCCCAGCATTCGGAAGCCCTCCCATGCAATCCTGGCGTATCGGTTCGGTCACGGTGACCAAGATCGTCGAACTCGAGGCCACCGGTGGCTCGAAGTTCCTCCTGCCGCAGGCCACCCGTGAAGCCTGCCTCGCGATTCCCTGGCTGCAGCCGCACTTCATGGACGAAGAAGGTCGCCTGAAGATGAGCGTGCATGCCCTGGTCATTCAGACCCCGACGCGCCGGATCATCGTGGACACTTGTCTGGGCAATGACAAGGAAGGTCGGGGAGTGCCAGGCTGGAACAAGCTTCAGGGGCCCTTTCTGCGCGACCTGGCTGCAGCGGGTTTCCCACGTGAGTCCATTGACACGGTGATGTGCACGCATCTGCATGTCGACCATGTGGGCTGGAACACCATGCTGGTGGATGGCAAGTGGGTGCCCACCTTTCCGAATGCGCGCTACCTCATGGCCCGCACTGAATTTGAATACTGGCAGGCCAAACGCGACTCGGCCGAGCACAACGCGATCTTCGATGATTCGGTCAAGCCGGTCTTTGAGGCGGGGCTGGTCGATCTGGTCGACACGAATCATCAGATTTGCGACGAGGTGCGACTGGTCCCTACGGTGGGCCACACACCTGGTCATTGCAGCGTGTCCATTTCAAGTGGCGGGCACGAGGCGCTGATCACCGGCGATTTTGTCCATCATCCCTGCCAGATGGCCATGCCAGCCTGGGCGGCGACGGTCGACTACGACTCCACGCAGTCCACACGCACTCGGCGCGAGGTCTTCGGGCGCCTCGCCGGGACGTCGACGCTGGTCATCGGTACGCATTTTGCAGGCCCCACAGCAGGCCACATCAAGTCGGACGGCGACGCCTTCCGTATGGAGGTCTGACATGGCCCGTGCGATGGTGAGTGCGCCCCAGCCCGAGGCGGTTGAAGCCGGTCTGGACATGCTGGCAGCCGGGGGCAATGTGGTGGATGCCGCAATTTGCGCAGGGTTGGTGCAAGCGGCGGTTGATCCGCAAATGTGCGGCATTGCAGGCTTTGGTTCGATGCATATTCACCTGCCCGCGCAGGGCGTGCATACGATCATCGATTTTCATGGTCGGGCGCCGCTCGCGACCCGCTCCGATATGTGGCAGGACCTCATCGTGCGTGAGTGCGACGATGGTTTTGGTTTTGTGCTGCGTGGTGAAGTCAACGAAATCGGTTATCAGTCGATGACCACCCCGCTCACCATCAAGGCCTTTGACGAGGCGCTCAAGCGCTTCGGTACCAGAAAGCTGTCCGATGTCATCGGCCCGGCCATTGACTGGTGTGAGAACGGGTTTCCGGTGCGCCCGCATGTTCATCACTTTTGGATGCAGCCAGCCATGTCGGGGCGCATCGAGCGTATCCGCGTGCTGCGTGACCATCCTGCG
Organism: Burkholderiales bacterium; assembly: GCA_947463885.1. GTDB lineage: Bacteria > Pseudomonadota > Gammaproteobacteria > Burkholderiales > Burkholderiaceae_E > UBA4615. The sequence continues at coordinate 12,261 of CANHUQ010000044.1, read as the reverse complement.
GCAGCCAAGATCTATCTGAAGCCGAACGGCGCACCCCGGTCGGTCGGCGAGCGGGTGCACAACCCGGATATGGCTCGCACGTTCGCGCGTCTGGCGTCGCAGGGCGTAGACGATTTTTATCATGGGGAGATTGCGCACCGCATTGATGCCGATATGCGCGCCCATGGTGGCCTGCTGTCTGCGCGCGACCTCGAGCAATGCAGCACCGAGACCAACGCACCGCTGTGGACCACGTATCGGGGGCATCGCGTGGCGACTAATCAGCCACCCGGCGGTGGTCTGATGATTGTTCTGATGCTCAACATCCTCGAGCAGTTCGATCTGGCGGCGATGGGTCACAACTCACCCGATTACATCGCCACGGTGAGCGAAGCCATGAAAATTGCGACGGTCGAAAAGGATGCCCGCATGGGCGATCCGAGATTCGTCGACATTCCGATGGCTGAACTCACCTCCAAGGCGTTTGCAGAGCGCATGGCGCAACGCATTCGAAGCGGCATCAAGACCAACGTGCCCCGCATGAACGCGGGCGCACCCGAGAGCAAGGACACCACCCATCTGTGCGTAGCTGATGCCAGCGGCGCTTGCGTGACCATGACGCATTCGCTGGGGTCCAGTTCTGGTGTGGTCACTGATGGCCTTGGCTTCATGTACAACAACGCCATGATGGTGTTCGACCCGCGTCCTGGTCGCGCAGGGTCGTTGGCACCTGGCAAGGCGCGCTTCACGGCGCTGTCGCCCACCATCGTGTTTCGCGGTGATGCACCGTTCTTTGCAGTGGGTTCGCCCGGCGGCACGACGATCACCATGGGCAATCTGCAGGCCATTCTGAATGCTGTCGATTTCGGTATGAATGCGCAGGATGCTGTGCAGGCGCCACGTTTTTGCGCGACCTCCGACACCATTGAGGTAACCAACCGCATCCTGCATGCCACGCAACGCACCCTGGAATCGCGTGGCTATCCGGTGATGCGGCATGCTTACAGCCACATGTTTCCGCTTGTGCACGCCATTCGCCTGGCTGACGGGCAGCTGGATGGTGGCGCCGATCCCGCTGGCGACGGCATGGCAGCAGCCATCTGAACCCGACAGGACGCGATATGTCAGACACTCTGATCCAAGGTTTCTCACGCGAGCGGCTGGCCCGCATCGACCGGTTTCTCGCCGAAAAATACATCGCGACCGGCAAGCTGCCGTGCGCCCAGGTGCAGGTCTTGCGCAAGGGCGAAGTGGTGCACGAAGCGGTCATGGGTCAGGCCGATCGCGAGCGCCAGGTCGCGCTCACGCGTGATGCCGTCTACCGCATCTATTCCATGACCAAGCCGATCACGAGCCTGGCATTCATGATGCTGGTCGAAGAGGGCAAGGTGGCGCTCGACGATCCGGTCAGCCGGTTCATTCCCGAATGGAAGAATCTGGGCGTGTATTCGGCTGGTACCGGACCGTGGGTCACGACGCCCACTGCGCGTCCCATGCAAATGGTCGATCTGCTGCGCCACACCTCGGGGCTGACCTATGGGTTCCAGATGCGCACCAATGTCGATGCTGCCTACCGCACGTTGAAAGTGGCGGATCGTGACCGCTCGTTGGATGTCACGCGCTTCGTAGATGAGCTGTCGCGCCTGCCGCTGGAGTTTTCTCCGGGCGATGCCTGGAACTATTCCATCTCCACCGATGTGCTGGGCGTGCTGATCGAGCGCATCACGGGCAACCCCTTCCAGGATGAATTGAAGTCACGCATCTTTGATCCTTTACAGATGCATGAGACCAGTTTTGTCGTCCGCGAGGATCAGGCTGAACGCTTCGCTGCCTGCTATCTGCCCACGCCTCAGGGCGGCATGAACCTGCTCGATGATCCGAAAAAGAGCGCGTTCCTGAAGGCGCCGACGTTCTACTCGGGCGGTGGTGGTCTGGTGTCCACCGCAGATGACTACATGAAGTTCTGCCGGATGCTGCTGGCGGGTGGCGAAGCGAATGGGCATCGGCTGATTTCGCCCTCTACGCTGCGGCTGATGACGGCCAACCATTTGCCGGGCGGCAAGGACCTGACCGCGTTGTCGCGCTCGCTCTTTTCGGAGTCCACCAATGCCGGGGTCGGATTTGGCCTGGGGTTTGCCGTGGTCTTCGATCCGGTCAGCACCATGGTGCCGTCGAGCCCGGGCGAGTATTACTGGGGGGGTGCTGCGTCCACCGCATTCTGGATCGATCCGGTGGAAGACATTGCGGTGGTGTTCATGACCCAATTGCTGGGGTCGAGCACCTATCCTGTGCGTCGCGAGCTGCGCACCCTTGTCTACTCGGCGCTAGTTCAACCCAATCGAACACGATACTGAGCCGGACTGAGGCAGCCACGGCTGCCTCAGTCACACTCTCCAGTTTTGAACCTTTCTACACACACAAGGAGACGACACCATGGCACTTGACCATCAAGCAGTGGGCCGCACCGCGGGCCCGACCGAAGTCAGCTGGGATTCGCGCGATGCCATGCTGTATGCGCTGGGCGTTGGCGCAGGGCAGGCCGATCCATTCAAGGAACTCAATCTCACCACCGAGAACTCGGCGGGCCAAGAGCAGGTCATGCTGCCGGTCTATGGAGTGGTGATTACCCAGCGCGCCTCGGCACGCCCCGACATGGGGGCAGTCGATCGCACCAAGCTCGTCCACGCCGAGCAGGGGTTCACGCTGCACAAGCCTCTGCCGCTGCAAGGCACGGCGCGTGTCACCGGCAAGATCACGGGCATCTTCGACAAAGGGTCCGGTGCACTGGTGACCACCACCGCAGACGTGGTCGATGCCGCTACAGGTGAGTTGCTGGTCTCGACCAACTCTGCGGCCTTCATTCGCGGTGAGGGTGGCTGGGGTGGCGACAAGGGCCCGGCGGGCCCGGCGCCGGTGCCTACGCGCGCACCCGATGTGCAGGTCTCCAGCCCCACCCGTGCCGACCAGGCCTTGCTCTATCGGCTCAGTGGCGATCGCAACCCGCTGCATAGCGACCCGGAATTTGCGCGCCGCGGTGGCTTTGACAAGCCGATTTTGCATGGCATGTGCACCTATGGCATCACCAGCCGTCTGCTGATTCAGGCGATGTGCGCAGGCGATCCGCGCAAGGTGAAGGGCATGTCGGCGCGTTTCACCAAGCCGGTCATTCCCGGCGACGAGCTCACGGTGCAGGCCTGGGTTGAGGGGGGTGTGATCCGCTTTCGCACCCTTGGCGCCGGCGGCGCGACCGTCCTCGATTTCGGCACCCTGACACTGAACTGACATGCCCCTGCCGCTGCAGCACATCACCACCCGAACCGGGCTGGTGTTCGATGCCTGGATCGAAGGACCGCAGACTGGTGAGCCCGTGCTGATGCTGCACGGGTATCCGCAGTCTCGACATACCTGGCGTGACCAGATCCCGGCCCTGGCTGCGGCGGGCTACAGGGTGGTGGCCCCAGATCAGCGGGGCTATTCTCCCGGCGCACGCCCGGACCCTGCTGATCTTTCCAACTATCACTACGACCGACTCGTCGCTGACGCGCTGGACATCATGGATGCTGCAGTGGGCGAGGGTTGCCGGTTTCATCTGGTGGGTCACGACTGGGGCGGGCAAGTGTCGTGGGGTGTGGCCGACCGCCATGCCGACCGCGTGGTGTCCTTGTCGATCCTGTCACGCCCCCATCCCAGTGCTTTCGTGCGCGCACTGCAGGCGCCCGACGGGGAACAGAAGCATCGTTCGCGTCACCACCGTGCCTTCCTCGATCCCAAGACCGGGCCGATGATGCTGGAAGACGGTGCCCGTCGCCTTCGCGAACGATTGTCGGAATCTGGCGTACCGGCCGATGCCGTGGACCTCTATGTTTCCGTACTGGGGCATCCCGACGCCTTGGAAGCTGCGCTGGGTTGGTATCGCGCGCAGCGCGAGCTCAGGGTCGAGTTGGGCCGTATTCGCGTCCCGGTGATGTACATCTGGGGCGATGCTGACTACACCGTGACGCCCATGGCTGCACAGGGCACGGCTGAGTTTGTCAGCGGGCCCTGGCGCTTTGAAGTGCTGCCGGGCGTGGGACATTTTTCAACCGACCAGCAGCCGCAGCGCGTGAGTGACCTGCTGCTCGAACACCTGCGTGCGTACCCGGCCTGAGTGCGCACAACCTCATTCATTACACCAGGAGAACATCATGTTGAAGACGCGATTCACCGAAATGTTCGGGATTGAGCACCCGATCGTGCAGGGCGGTATGCAATGGGTGGGGCGTGCCGAGCTGGTGTCAGCCGTGGCCAATGCCGGTGCTCTGGGGTTCATCACGGCGCTCACTCAGCCGACCCCGGATGATCTGCGTAAAGAGATTGCCCGCTGCCGCGAAATGACCGACAAACCGTTTGGTGTGAACCTCACCATTCTGCCCGCCCTCAAGCCTCCGCCTTATGCCGAGTACCGTCAGGCCATCGTGGAGTCGGGTGTTCGTATTGTCGAAACCGCCGGCAACAATCCGCAGGAGCATATCGCCGAGCTGAAAAAGCACGGCGTCAAGGTGATCCACAAGTGCACCGCGGTTCGCCATGCACTCAAGGCCGAGAGCATTGGCGCCGATGCGATCTCCATCGATGGTTTCGAGTGCGCGGGTCACCCCGGTGAAGACGACACTCCGGGCCTGGTTCTGATTCCTGCTGCGGCCGACAAAGTGAAGATCCCGATGATTGCCTCGGGCGGCTTTGGTGATGCACGCGGCCTGGTGGCGGCGTTGGCGCTGGGCGCAGAGGGCATCAACATGGGTACGCGCTTCATGGCGACCGTGGAAAGCCCGATTCATCAGCGCGTCAAAGAGCAGATCGTCGCCAACGACGAGCGCGCCACCGAACTGATTTTTCGCACGTTGCGCAATACGTCCCGCGTGGCCAGCAATGCCGTCAGCCGTGAAGTGGTCGCCATCGAGAAAAAAGGCGGCGCCACCATCGACGATCTGAAGCATCTGGTGGCTGGTCAGCGTGGCAGGGTGGTGTACGAGACGGGTGATCCGGAGTTTGGGATTTGGTCGGCTGGCATGGTGCAGGGTCTGATCCATGACATCCCCACCTGTGCCGAGCTGGTCTCGCGCATTGTGCGTGAAGCTGAAGCGATCATCTCCGCCAGATTGGACCGCATGCGGGTCGCCTGAGGGCGAGGTCTCAGGGGGCGTTCCAGCCGTCCGTGAGGGTGTGCAGGAACGCCACGACGTCGTCGACTTGGGCGTCGCTCAGCGCAGGCATCTGGCCACGCTTTCGATCGTAGGGCGGCTCGCGGTTCACGTTGTCGTGCAGCGCCTGTGGCAGATCATCGAAGATCTTCACCCGACCGTCGGCGCCGCGCGGATACCACTTTTGGGGGTGTGTATCGCGCTGCACGTAAAAGAGGGTCGCCTCGCGAAGGGAATCGAATCGGCCGTTGTGAAAGTAGACCGGGCGACGTGCCACATTGCGCAGGGTGGGTACCTTGAATGCACCGCACAGATCCAGGCGTTGTCGCAGTTCGGGGCGTGCACACAATCCCAGATCGAAGTGAGCGGGGTTGCTGTTGGCCGGGATCGCCGGGTTGCGCGGTACGCCCAGCGTGTCATAGGAAAAGTCTGTGAACAGCGGATGACTGCCGTCGGGCTGTTTCGCTGAAGGATGGCATTCAGCGCAGTTGCCTTTGTCGGGTGCATTGAAGAGCTCCAGACCGCGGGCTTCCTGTGCTGTCAGTGTGGCCTGGCCGCGCAAAACCGCATCGAACTTGCTGCTGAAACTCTGGAACGCAGGATCGTCTGACTGATACCGTGCCAGCGCCTGCGTCAGACGCTCGAACGCGGCCTGAGGGTTGTCCAGGATGCGCTGGCCGTAAAGCGTCTTGAATGCATCGGCCCAGTGGGTGCGCCCGATCGCCTGCGCGACGCTGGCGGGACTCGGATGGGCCATCTCCGTTTCGCCTAATAAGGGGCCTGCTGCTTGCACGGCGAGTGAATCGGCGCGCCCGTCCCAGAAGAAGCCACCATTGGCCTTGCCCTCGGCATCAAAGTGAAAAGGTCCGTTGGTGGCCAGATAGCCAAGTGTTTGTGCCGCGCGCAGACCTCGGCGCTCGAGACGGACACCGCCTGGCTGAACGGCCAAGCTGTTGGGTGCTGCATGCCCGGCCGAGGCAGCATGACAGCTTGCGCACGACTGCAGACCGGACTGCGACAGCAGCGGGTCCTCAAAGGCCAAGCGCCCGAGTGCCATTTCACTCAGGGGCGGCTGGACAGGTTGAGAAGCCGGCAAGGGCCGCTCAAACAGTGCTGAAGACGCCATGACGGCGCACAGCGTGACCAGCAGAGCCAAGGATCGAAGAGCAGACATGCAGCCATGTTACCGGTGCGAAGCGGCCCGACTGAGACGAGACCTGGTCGAATTGGCGGCTGTGGCGTGAGCGGGCGCAGTAAACTGCGGGCTGAGACAGGGAGACCCCAGATGACAACAGATGCTGGCGTGGCCGATCGGCCATTTACCGCTGCGCGCCCCGCGACCGAATGCTTTGACGTGCTGATCGTAGGCGCTGGTATTTCTGGTATTGGCGGCGCCTATCACATTCAGACGCAACGCCCTGGCACACGCGTCGTGGTCCTGGAGAGCCAGACGAGTTTTGGCGGCACCTGGCTGACCCACAAATATCCGGGCATCCGTTCGGACAGCGATCTGTATACCTTCGGCTACCGATTCAAGCCCTGGACCGGATCACCGATTGCCACGGCGGAAAAGATTCGCCAGTACATGGCCGAAGTGATCGAGGAAAACGATCTGGGGCGGCACATCCGGTATGGCCACACCATCGTTTCAGCGTCCTGGTCGAGTGCGCAGCGCCTATGGACGCTGACCGTGAAGCGTGAACAGACTCATGACACCGTGCAGATCCAGACGCGGTTCTTGTGGATGTGCCAGGGCTATTACCGCCACAGCCAAGGGTATACGCCCGAGTGGTCTGGCATGGACAGCTTCAAGGGGCGCATCATTCATCCGCAGACTTGGCCTGAGGGGCTCGACCTCACCGGCAAGAAAGTGGTGGTGATCGGCTCGGGCGCCACGGCCGCCACGGTGGTGCCGGCCATTGCAGGTCGCTGTGAGCATGTCACGATGCTGCAGCGCTCGCCCACCTTCTTCATCACCGGGCGCAATGCCAATGTGTTGGCCGACACGCTGCGCGAGCTCGACATCAAGGAAGAATGGATCCACGAAATCGTGCGCCGGAAAATCCTGCACGATCAGGCCCTCTTCACCCGCCGGTGCATCGCAGAGCCCGAGGCGGTCACGCGCGAGCTGTTGGGCGGGGTCAAGGCCTTCCTGGGCGAAGACTTCGACGTTGCCAAGCATTTCACACCGCACTACAAGCCCTGGAAACAGCGGATCGCCTTCATCCCGGATGGCGATCTTTTTCAGAGCGTGCGCAAGGGTCAGGCATCGGTGGTGACCGACGAGATCGAGACCTTCAATGCCACAGGCTTGAAGTTGAAATCGGGTGCGCAACTCGATGCTGACGTGGTCGTGACGGCTACAGGCTTCGATCTCAATGTGCTGGGCGACATCGACTTCAGCATTGATGGCAAGCCGCTGGATTTTGCCAAGACCGTTACTTGGCGTGGCGTGATGTTCAGTGGCGTGCCCAATATGGCCTGGGTCTTCGGCTATTTCCGGGCAAGCTGGACCCTGCGCGCCGACGTGATCGGCGATCTGGTCTGTCGTCTGCTCGCGCACATGCAGGCCAAGGACGCTCAGATGGTCGTTCCGGAATTGCGACCGGAAGACGCCTCCATGGGCTACAAGCCCTGGGTCGACACCGACGACTTCAATCCTGGCTACATCATGCGCGGCCTGCACCTGTTGCCGCGTCAGGGTGATCAACAGCCCTGGCGTCACACACAGGACTACTGGACCGAAAAGGACGAGCTGCCCACAGTGAGTCTGGACGAAGGTTTGCGCTACAACTGAGGACGCGAAGATGAAAGACTTCGATGTGGTGATCGTCGGTGCTGGCTTTGCCGGCATGTACATGCTCCACAAGACGCGGGGCATGGGCCTGTCGGCCCGTGTGTTCGAGGCCGGCGATGGCGTGGGTGGCACCTGGTACTGGAACCGGTACCCCGGAGCACGCTGCGACATCGAGAGCATGGAGTACTCCTACAGCTTTTCCGAGGAGCTTCAGCAAAGCTGGAAATGGACCGAGCGCTTCGCGCCTCAGCCCGAAATCCTGCAATACGCCAACCATGTGGCAGACCGCTTCGATCTGCGAAAAGACATCCAGTTCTCGACCCGTGTGAGCGCGGCACATTTCGATGCGTCGAGTGCGCGTTGGACCGTGCGCACCGATCGTGGTGATGTGGTGAGCGCACAGTTCGTGATCATGGCGACGGGCTGTTTGTCGTCGACGAACATGCCTGCTTTCCCGGGGTTGGACGCGTATCAGGGTGAGCGTTATCACACCGGCGAGTGGCCGCACGAGCCGGTGGATTTCACTGGCAAGCGTGTGGGCGTCATTGGCACCGGCTCGTCGGCGATTCAGTCCATCCCCATCATTGCCCGGCAGGCGAGCCAACTGGTGGTGTTTCAGCGGACAGCGAACTACTCGATCCCGGCGCGCAATGCCCCGCTGGATCGTGAGTACGAAACGCGCATCAAGGCTGAGTACCCTGCATTTCGTGCCCGCAACCGTCAGATGCCGGGCGCATTCGGATCAGCCAATCCGCGCAATGAGGTGCCTGCACTCACCTCCAACCCGGAGGACCATCGCCGCGAATTCGACAAGCGCTGGGAGCGGGGCGGGCTGGGGTTCAATGGCGCCTTCAATGACCTGATGATCAACCAGCAGGCCAACGACATTGGCCGGGACTATGTGGCAGAAAAGATCCGCGGCATCGTCAAGGACCCTGCCGTGGCTGATCTGCTCGCGCCGCGTCAGGTGCTGGGCTGCAAGCGCATTTGCGTGGATACCGGTTACTACGCCACGTTCAATGAGCCGCATGTCGAGCTGGTGGATATCAGCCAGGGCGGGATTGAATCGATCACGCCGACCGGTGTGCGCGCAGCAGGTCGTACGTTCGACTTCGATGCGCTCGTGTTCGCCACCGGGTTCGATGCCATGACCGGCTCGATCCTGAAGGTCGATATTCGTGGCCGGGAGGGGCTGGCACTCAAGGACGCCTGGAGCGCCGGGCCGCGAACGTATCTGGGCCTGAACGTGGCGGGTTTCCCGAATCTGTTCACGATTTCCGGGCCAGGCAGCCCTTCCGTGCTGACCAACATGATCATCTCGATCGAGCAGCATGTGGACTGGATTTCAGGGTGCATGCGCTGGATGCGCGAACACGGCAAACGCACCATCGAGGCCACCGTCTCCGCTCAGGATCAGTGGGTCGACCATGTGAATGCGGTGGCCGGCATGACCCTATATCCGACCTGCAACTCCTGGTACCTGGGGGCCAACGTGCCCGGAAAGACCCGCGTGTTCATGCCGCTGCTGGGTTTCCCCCCGTATGCGCAGACCTGCGAGCAGGTGGCGGCCAACGGTTACGAGGGCTTTGCCGCGGCCTGATCCAAAGGTCTGATGGCCGAAGCACTGGCCGCCGCATCGCGGCCAGTCTGAAGCCCGATGCACACGCCTTGCCGTTCGAGTTGCTGCGCAGAGGCTGCAGTGCCTATCGGGCAAGGCGGACACGCTCACCCTGCGTGAGCGCCACCAGGAAGATCGTGTCAGCGGACCGAGCCGGGGTGCGAGGCTGCGTTCGCCTGCGCTTTGTCCTTCAGGCGCTGCAACTCTTCCCAGCCTTTGTAGGCCACGATCCCGTCCGCGTTGTAAAACACAACCGGTCCGTCGCAGATGAAGAGGTACTCGGTGTCCTCGAGTGCGGTGGTTTCGCCGTGCAGCACGCCATTGGGTTCGTAGTCGTAATCACCTGCTTCGAGCACGCCATCGCGCACTTGAAGGCGGCCCTTGAGCACATAGGTGTGGGCAGCCGACAGATGCTTGTGCGGGGGCGCCACATAACCCTGCTTCCAGCGGTACAGCGCCACCCAGCGCCCGCTCTCTGGCCCCGTCCAAAGAACCTTGGTCCAGGCCATCCCGGGTGCGGTTTCGATCCAGGGCTCGCTGGCACGCACGATGATGTCGGCGAGCTGATCATTGATCGGGCTGATGTTCTGCAGGGCCATGTCGTCTCCTCGTTCAAATCGGCTTGAACCTTATCATCGGGGTCCGGCAGCGTCCGTCTGCCGCAGCCAATTCGGAACCTTCGGCACAGCGGTCTGGCTGGTGTGCATGGCGATGCGCTCAAGCTCGAAGTGGCTGCGCTGCTGCCTGGCGATCCGTAGCCAAGCGAGGCGGCGGGCCGGCACCAGTGTTACGCTTGTATTCAAAGGCTGCGCACAACAGCGGCCTGCCACGGCACCACAGGGAGACCCTCATGAGCACATCCGGGACGAATCACCGCCGCGCGCTGCTGGGCGCATCACTTGCAACGCTGGCCGCTGCGGCATCACCGAGCGTCCGCGCGCAGGCAGCCTTTCCGACCAAGCCCATCCGTTTGATCACCGGATTTCCTGCAGGCAGCGCCACCGATGGCATTTGCCGCGCCATTGCCGAACCGATGCGCCAGAAACTGGGGCAGCCGGTGATCGTTGAAAACCGCGCGGGTGCCAACGGTGCCGTGGGCGCAGCCGAGGTGGCTCGCGCAGCGCCTGACGGTCACACGCTGCTTGTGACGAACTCAAGCAGCATTGTGGTCAACCCGCAGCTCTACAAAAAAATTGGGTACCTGCCAGAGCGTGATTTCATTCCGCTCACCATGGCGATTCAGGCGCCTTTCATCATGACCATCAATCCCGCCAATGAACGGTTGGCAGGCGTCAATTCAGTGGCTGATCTGGTGGCGATTGCACGTGCCAAGCCTGGGCAGATCACTTTCGGTTCGGGTGGACCGGGCAATCTCGCCCACCTGGGCTTCGAGATGATCAACAACCGGGTGGGCATCAAGACCACGCATGTGCCCTACAAGAGTGGCGTGCTGGCGCAGATTGGCGTGCTGGGCAAAGAAATTGATGTGCTGCTCGACACCCCGAATACTGTACCCAATGTGAAGTCGGGCAAGCTCAAAGCGCTGGCAGTCACGACAGCCACCCGCTGGCGTGATTTGCCGGATGTGCCTACCCTGGCTGAGTCCGGGTATCCGGGTTTTGACGTGTCGTTCTGGCTGGGCGTATTCGCGCCAGCTCAGACACCGCCTGCAGTGTTGCAGACGTTGTATGCCGCCATTCGTTCATCTCGAGATGACCCGGCCGCGCTGCAGGGGCTCAATGCGCAAGGCACGGTCGAACTGACCGAGCCACAGGCGTTCGCTGCCCGCATCAAGTCTGAAACGGCCTTGTGGGGTGAAGTGATCCGGCGCGAAAACATTCAGCTGGATTGATGAGCGAGGGTTCAGGCCCTCAGTTCATAGAACGACAGCGCAGGACGCTGGATGGGCAGGATCCCAAAGTAGGAAAAGCCTGCGCGCGCCGCCAGATCGCGTGCTTGCGCAGGCCCCCAGCACGCGCCCAGACCACTGCCGCCCTGTGCGAGCGATTGCGGCACGCAGTGCAGGCAACTGATCGCATAGAGCATGCGCGCAAACGGGTTGCCCTGATTGGCTTCCAGACGGTCCTCGACACGTGGCTCGACCATCAGATAACTGCCCCCTTCACGTAAAGCTGCACGGATGCGTTTGAGCGCCCCCAGTGGATCGGGCAGGTCGTGAATGACATCGAAGGTGGAGATGAAGTCGTAGCCCGGTGAGGTCTCCAGGGCCTCGGCGCCCGCCTGGATGAACCGGACACGCTCGGACAGGCCATCCTGTGCTGCATATTGGCGCGCAATATTGATGGAGCGGCCATCCAGATCCAGACCTTCGATTTGCGCAGCGGGAAATCCTTTGGCCAGTGTGATCGGCACGATGCCTGTGCCACACCCCACATCGATGGCGCGCCCACCGGCTTGCAGCCTGCGCACGACCTCGGGCATGGTGGGCAACCAGCTTCGCACCAGACGGTTCTCGTAGCCTGTGCGGGTCATCTGCTCCAGGGCCACAGGGAGCCCTTCGCCAAACTCGGCAAAGGACACGCCTTCACCGCGCTCGAATGCATCGACCAGACGTGGTGCCATGCCCATGAGCCCGGGCAGTCCGGCAAACATGCCGCCCAGATAGGTCTCGGCGGAAGGATTGTCGAAGAAGACGGCATGTTCATCGGGCAGCAGGTAGGACTGTG
>CANHUQ010000043.1 GCA_947463885.1 Burkholderiales bacterium | reverse complement strand
TGTCGGCAGCAGAGTTCAGCAACATCGGCGGTTGCACCGACCGCAACCGGCAGGTCAAGGACCTCTACGTGGGCAAGTTCATTTGTGCCCACACAGTCATCCTTGACCCTGCCTTCACCGTGCACACGCCCGAGTGGCTGTGGTTGTCCACCGGGATTCGGGCCGTCGACCATGCGGTGGAATCCATCTGTTCGCGCACGCCCAATCCGTTTGTGAGCGCCACCTGCGCTGAAGGCTTGCGCATGCTCAAGGACTCGCTGCCTGCCAACCGGGCCAACCCGACCGATCTGGCCATGCGACTGCAAAGCCAGCTCGGCGTGTGGCTGTGCTCGACCGGCATGGGTCGCGTGGAATGGGGCGCCAGCCATGGCATCGGCCATCAGCTGGGCGCGGTGGCAGGCGTGGCGCATGGCCATACGTCCTGCGTGATGCTGCCCAATGTCATGCGCTGGAACCGCGAGCAGGTGGCCGAGCCCCTGGAGCGCATCGCGCGCGCATTCGACGCCCCTGGAGGCGACGCAGCCGATCTGGTCGGCGGGCTGATCCGCTCGCTCGGTTTGCCGACGCGCCTGTCCGACGTCAAGGTGACGCGCGATCAGTTCGACCGCATCGCCGCAGCCGCCATGCAAAGTCCTATGGTGCGCGCCAACCCGCGCCCCATCACCGACCCTGCCCAGGTACGTGAAATCCTGGAGCTGGCCCTGTAACGCCGCACTCGATGGCGCTTTCACACACTGCAACACAAGGAGACCTCATGACACTGCGCACTACCAAGACCTGGTTGGCCGCCGGCCTGGGCCTTGCCCTGGCCACGCTGGCTGCCGGCACGTCGGCTCAAACCATCAAGATCGGCAATACTGGTGCACTCACCGGTCCCTACAACGAATTCGGTGAAGGCACACGGCGCGGCATCGAGCTGGCCATCGACCGGATCAATGCACGGGGCGGTGTGCTCGGTCGCAAGGTGGAACTGGCCATTTCGCTGGACGACCAGCTGGTGCCTGACCGCGCCGTGCAGAACATTCGCCGCATCCTCGATTCCAAGGACATCGACGTGATCATCGGGCCTGGCGGCAGCGGCCCCACGCTGGCGGTCATCGACATGGTCACCGTGGATGGGCGCGCTTACTGCAACCCGCAGGCGCAAACGCCATCAATCGTCTATCCCGATGGCACCGACAAGCCGGCCCGCAAGAACGTGATCGCCACAGCCATCCAGAACGATGTGGAAGCCAAGGCACTCGGCGGCTACGTGGCCACGCGCTTCAAGAAGATCGGGATCATGCATGAGAGCACCGGCTACGGTGTGTCGGGTGCGCAGCTGCTTGGCGCTGAAGTCGAGTCGCTCACCAAATCCAAGCCAGTCGCCGTGGAGTCGTATAACCAGCGCGCGCAGGACATGACCGCGCAGATCAGCCGCGTGCAGCGGGCCGGCGCCGACGTCCTGGTGGTGGTGGGTCTGGGTGCAGACATGGCGGTGATTCGTCGCAACATGCTGCGGGCAGGCTTCGATGTGCCGCTGATCACCAGCGGCGGTGGCATCTCGCTGCCCTACAAGGAAGGTGCAGGCGATTTGGCGATTGGCACCCGCGCCACCATGCTCGCCACCTATGCACCGGGCAAGACGCCCACGGGCATGGCCAAAGAGCTGGCTGACGCCTACGCCGCCAAGTTCGGCAAGGAAAAGGACCGCTGGTGGGGCGACGATCCGCGCTCGCCGCAGGTCTATTTCGCACTGACCGTGGGTGCAGGCTTTGACTGCACCAACATGCTGATGGAAGCAGTGCGCATTGCCGGCGGCACCGACAAAGACAAGGTCGTGGCCGCTCTCAACCAGATCAAAGGTCTGGCACTGGCCAACGGAACGGCCAACTTCTCACCGATGAACCGGCTGCTTGTGCGTCCGCAGGACCTGGGCATGTTCGAGTACATCAAGGGCGAGAAGACTCCGGTCGAATTGGCGATCTCAAAGCAATAAGGCCACATTCGACCGACCGCACGGGGCTTCGCGCTGCACGCCACGGTGTGCAGACTGCGCGGCCCCGGGCCGTGAATGAGCCGCCGTCGGCTTGCGACGGACTAGTACAGGGTGCGCTCGCTCGTGCGAGCGCCCACCCGATGAACAAGACTTCACACAGGGACTTCCCATGTCATTTGCCATCAGCCTGATCCTGGGCGGCATCAGCGTTGGGGCGGTCTATGCGCTGATCGCGCTGGGGCTGAACCTCACGTTTCTGACGACCCGGACACTCAACTTCGGACAAGGCTCGCTCATGATGCTGGCCGCCGTGGGCGCAGTGCTCTTTGCCGCACAAGGCATGGGCTTGTATGCAGGCTTGCTGGCGGGCATCGTGCTGGTGGGTATCGTGGCCGGCTTGACCGAAGCCATCGCGATTCGCCCGATCGCCAAAATTGGCGGCAGCATGGGATGGGTGGTCACCACGCTGGGCGTGGGCATTTTTCTGCAGGGTTTTGTCTCGAAGTATTTCGGCTCTCAGGCGATGGCTTTTCCGTCGTTCCTGTTCTCGCCGCGCGACTACATCAACGTCTTTGGCGTGCGGCTGTCGGCGCAATACCTGGTGATCCTGGCGATTGCGCTGGTGCTGGTTATCGCTTTCGAGCTGTTTCTGAAGCGCACGTCCTGGGGGCGCGCCCTGCAGGCGGTGGCCATGGACCCCGACCTGGCCTCGGTCATGGGCATCCCGGTGCGCAAAGTGGTCACGCTGTCCTATATCGGCAGCGGCATCCTGGCCGGCATCGCGGGCGTGCTGGTGGCGCAAATCACCGGCACGATCGATGCAGCCTTTGGCTTCAACCTGCTGATCTTCGGCTTTGTCGCTGCGGTGCTGGGCGGCATCGGCAATACCTGGGGCGCGTTGGCAGGCGGCATCTTTTTGGGCGTGATGGAAAAGCTCGTGGGCGGCTACATCTCCACCGCTGCCGAGCAGGCGATTGCATTTGCGCTGCTGATGGTGGCGCTCGCTGTGCGCCCTGAAGGCCTGCTCGGCGAAAAGGAGATGGTCAAGGTATGAACGCGCTGCGCAAGACCGTCTCGCGCCTGCTGGCGCATCCGGCACTGTCCGTCGTCGTGCTGCTGGCACTCTGGTTCTGGCCAGCCTCAGCAGACCGAGGCACCGTTCAGTTGCTGTCCTTTGTGATGCTCAACATCCTGCTCGCCCAGAGCATCAATCTGCTCACCGGGATTGCCGGACAAATCTCGTTGGGTCATGCCGGCTTCTTCGCCATTGGGGCCTATGGATCAGCCCTGATGGTGAAGTCACTTGGCTTTCCGGTCGTGGCGGCCATCGTTGCCGGCACGCTCATCACCACCCTGGTGGGGTGGTTGCTGGCCGTACCGGCTGGTCGGGTCAAGGAGTTCTACCTGGCGATGATGACCTCGGGCTTCGGGCTGCTGTGCTTCGAGATCGCCAAGGAGTGGAACAACGTCACGGGTGGCGTGATGGGCCTGAGCGGCATCCCCTCCCCCACGCTGAAGTCTCTGAACATTCTGGGCTTCGACATTGATGGGGTGAACTATTTTCGGGTGCTGTTGGTGGTCACGGCCGTGGTGCTGTGGCTGCTGCGCAATTTCGTGCAATCGCATCACGGTCGGGCGTTCTTTGCGATTCACACCAGCGAAATCGCGGCAGGCAGCATCGGTATTGCGCAGGGCCGCACCAAGCGTCGGGCCTACGCCATCAGCGCAGCCCTGGCTGGCCTGGCCGGTGCGTTCTATGCGCATCTGGTGGGGTATCTGGGGCCTGACAGCTTCAACATCATGCGCTCGGTGGAAGTGCTGGTGATGGCCGTGGTGGGTGGCATCGGCACCATCATCGGACCGATCCTGGGTGCGGTGATGTTCACCTATCTGCCAGAGAAACTGCAGGCCTTTGCGGCCTATCAGTTCATGGTCTACGGCCTGATCCTGATGGTCATGTTCCTGCTGTTTCGCAAGGGCATTGCGGGGGCCATCGCTGAACCGGCGAGGTTCATTGCACCGCGCGCGCTGGAAGGCATGGGGACGCCGAGTGGCTCGGGCGCAGTCGCATCAGGGCATGCCAGCAAGTCAGGCGCATCGCGCGCAGACGGCACTCATGAGCCAGCAACGCCCGTCTTCGAAGTACGCGATCTGGGGCGACGCTTCGCCGGTCTGGTCGCACTCGACTCGGTATCGCTCGCGCTGCGGCCCGGCCGCATCACCGCCCTGATCGGTCCGAACGGCTCCGGCAAGAGCACACTGGTCAATGTGGCCAGCGGCATCTACACGCCCAGCAACGGTCAGGTGCTCTTTGAAGGCCAGGACATTGGCGGCAAGCCCAACCACGAGATTGCCGGTCTGGGCGTGGTGCGCACCTTCCAGGACCCACGGCTCGTGCCTTCCTTCACGGTGCGTGAAAACGTGCTGCTCGGGGCGCACTTGCGCTACAAGAGTTCGATGCTCGCCAGTGCCCTCAGGCTGCCTGGCGTGCTCAAGGAAGAGCAGGCGATGTTGGCCCGCGCAGCCGAGGTGATGGAGGTAGCGGGCCTGACCGCAGTCGCCGATCAGTTGCTCGAGTCATTGCCCTACGGGTACCGACGTCTGACCGAAGTGGCTCGTGCAGTCATGGCGGAACCAGCGGTCCTGATGCTCGATGAACCCGCCGCGGGGCTGTCGGAGGGCGAACTGGGTCAGCTGGCCAGCGTGATTCGTTACATCAAGGCGCAGCACAAGCCGGTGCTGCTCATTGAGCATCACATGGACTTCGTTCACGACATCGTCGATGACGTGGTGGTGCTGGACAGCGGGCGCGTCATCTACCGGGGCGACATGCAGGGCATGCGCCGCGACCCGGCGGTGATCGAAGCCTATCTCGGCATTCAGCAGGACGGTGCACATGCTTGAACTCAGCAACATCGACGTGGCCTACGGCAACATCCAGGCCCTGCACGGCATTGATCTGATCGCACGGCCCGGTGAAATCACCGCAGTGCTGGGCGCAAACGGTGCCGGAAAATCCTCCCTGCTCAAGTCGGTGGCAGGCTTGGCACCGATCACGGGCGGCTCGGTGAAGGTCGATGGCCAGGACCTCACCCGCATGCCCACGCACGTGCGGGCCGGCCAGGGACTGTCGCTGGCCATGGAAGGTCGCAGGCTCTTTCGTGGGTTGACGGTGGAGGAAAACCTCTCACTCGCCTGGAGCTTCGGGCCGCGACGCACCCCCTTTGCGCAAGCCGTGGAGCAGGTGTACGCCGCCTTTCCGATCCTGAAAGAGCGGCGCCTGGGCAAGTCCGGGATGCTCTCGGGTGGCCAGCAGCAGATGCTGATTCTGTCGAGCGTGACCATCCGTGAACCGCGTTACATGCTGCTCGATGAGCCCTCGCTTGGCCTGGCACCCATCATCGTGCAGCAGATCTTTGATTTCATCACCGAGTATTCGCAGGCACGCAAGACCACGGTTGTGATTGCCGAGCAAATGGCCTCCATGGCGCTGAAGGTCGCGCATCACGGCTATGTCTTGCGCCATGGCAAGGTGGTCATGCAAGGCACGGCTGAAGAACTCAAGCAAGCTGACGTCATCAATCAGCTGTCGGCCGCGTACCTGTGAGCCGAGTCGATCACACCGATCGACGCATGTGCATGAGGATCCCAACATGAGTATCGACCGACGAGATGTGACCTTCGATGGCGAAGGCGTGAAGCTCTTCGGCTGGGTCTATCGGCCCGCGGGTCGCGAGGCCGAGTCCCTGCCTGCAATCGTCCTCAGCCACGGCTTTTCTGCGGTCATCGACATGGACCTCGACCGGTATGCGCGTGCCTTCGCTGCAGCCGGGTTCGCCTGCCTGGCTTATGAGCACCGCAACTGGGGCAGGAGCGGTGGCTGGCCTCGCTTCGAGACCCATCCGTGGGTGCAGGTCGAGGACATGCGTGCGGCCATCTCGTACTTGCGCACACTCAGCGGCATCGACCCGCAGCGCATCGGGCTGTGGGGAACGAGCTATTCGGGCGGCCACGCGCTCACGGTGGCCGCACTGGACCGTCGGGTGCGCTGCGTGGTGTCGCAAGTACCGCTGGTATCGGGCGAGCGCACCTTCGAGAGCTGGGTGCCGGCCGACAAACGCGAGCGCTTCATGCAGCGCCTGGCCGCCGACCGCGATGCGCGAGCGCGCGGCGAGCCTGCAACGCTCACCAAGGCGGCGCTGCCAGGCTCGGAGACCGAGGAATGGGCCCGCCTGTCCGACACGACTGGCGTCTATCCAAACGCCCTGACACTACGCAGCCTGGAGCTGCTGCGCACCTATGAGCCGATCGCGTTCGTGGCGCGCATCGCCCCCACGCCGCTGCTCATGATCGTGGCCGACCAGGACGTGCAAACTCCGGTCGCATGGCAACTCGAAGCCTTCGAGCAGGCCCATCAGCCCAAGCAGCTGGTGACCCTGCACGGGCGCCACTACGACCCCTACAACCCGCTGTTCGATGCATCGAGTACAGCGGCCCGCGACTGGTTCGTGCAGCACCTGCAGACGGCCTGAAAGCGGGCCCAGCCCGCGCCGCTCACTGGCCTGACTGGAACTGAGCGGGGAACTGAGCGGGGAACCGGGAGGGGAACGGAGGGACACCGGAGTACCCCGGCCGCAAGCGGCCAGGGTCTTGACGCGCGGCTACTTGGCTAGACCGGCCCGTACCAGCAGGGGCTTGACGTCGACGTAGTACTTCTCGGCGAAGGCACGAAACTCGGCCGGGTTCGACTTCCAGGGCACCTGGATATAGCGTTCCAGGAACTGAATCGTGGCCGGCTCGTTGCTGGCCTCGCTGAAGGCCTCATGCAAGGTTTGCACGATACCGGGCGGCATGTCCTTAGGACCCACCAGACCATAGGGGCTGTGGGCCACGGTATTGAACCCACGCTCACGCAGTGTGGGCACGTTGGCATACTTGGGAATCCGCTGCTCGGTGGCCATGGCCAGGATGCGGCACTGGCCGGCATCCACATGCGGTGCCCACTGTGCGGCGTCAGCCAGAAAGTGCACCTGCCCCGACAGCAGCGCCTGCATCCATTCGGCCCCGCCTTTGTACGGCACATGCGTGAACTTCGCGCCCGTGGCCTGATCGACTTCGATCATCAGCAGTTGACCCGTGCCACCAATGCCGCTGGTGCCGTAGGTGTACTTCTCCGGCTCCTTCTTGCCTGCCGCGATCAGATCCTCGATGGTCTTGAACGGTGAATCGGTGCGCACCACCACGCCGATCGTGTAGCCGGACAGACCGGTGATGTAGGTGAAGTCGCGCAGCGGATTCCACGCCACCTGCTGATAGTGCGGATAACGCAGGCTGTTGATGCTCATGCAGGCCACTGTGTGGCCATCGGGCTTGGCATTGACCAGCGCTGCGGGTGCGAGGGTCCCGGCCGCACCCGGTTTGACTTCCACCAGCACCGGTTGACCGAGCGTCTTGCCCACCCGATCTGCCAGCAGCCGCATATGCAGGTCGGTGGCGCCACCCGCTGCAAACGGGTTGTAGATCGAAATCGGGCGCTCAGGCTTCCAGCGGTTCTGAGCCTGCACGATGGCCGGTGCAGACAGCACCGCAGTGGTCGCGGCCAGGGCACCCACTGCTTGGCGCCGGCTTGCATTGATCGGTCTGTGTGACATGGGTCGTGTGCTCCAGAGTGCTTCCAGTGTGCGAATTCAGGCGGTGGCGTGTTGCAGAAATCCGCAGATCTCTTGCGTGACCTCAGCCGTGGCTTCCTGCGGCAGCATGTGGCCGGCCTGCACCATGACCAGACGCGCGCCGGCAATCGCTGACGCGAAGTCCTTCATGTACGACTCGGGCAGGATGACGTCCTGGCGCGCACCGATCAGTAGCGTGGGCACCGTGATGCGATAGAGCCGCCGGCGCAGTCCCTTGTCGGGAATGGGCCACATCAGCTTGGCCGCTGCGATCAGGGCCTGTCTGCGCGCCAGAATCGCTTCATCCTGCTGAGCCTTGTCCGGATACTGCACATTGAAGTCATTCGCATGTGCACCCGTCGGGTCTGCATAGAGCACACGGGTGAGCGCGCCCGGTGTCAGCGCAAAGATATCGGTCAGCGGCTCACCCTGTTGCGGCCACAGCCCATAGGGCGCGAGCAAGACCACCTGCTCGATGCGGCGCCGGTACAGCGCCGCGTATTCGGCCGCTGCCGCGCCACCAAAATCATGGCCGGCGATGGCCACCTGATCGAGCTTGAGTGCATCGAGCACTTCATCAAGCCAGACCGAGAGGTCGTAAAACGAGCCGATGCGCTCCAGACCTTCGCTGCGCCCATATCCGGGCATGTGCGGTGCGACAACTGTGTGGTGCTTCGCCAGCGCCTGCACCAGCGGCATCGACCACTGCAGTCCGAACGCGCCGTGCAGATACACCAGGACCGGCCCGGTGCCCACCCGCTCGTATTCAACGTTCAGACCGTTGCCGGCCAGCGTCAGGGTCTGACTCATGCCTGCACTCCCGCGAAACTCGGGATGGCATGCGGCAGACGCGGCGACTTCATGGGCTTGGGCCACCAGTGGTCTTCCCACTTGTCGTCCCACAGATGACGCAGCTTGGGCACGACTTCGGTGCCGATGCGCTTGAGGTTCACCATGGTGCGGTCGTGCGGCATGTCACCGAACTGCCCCAGGATGCCCAGGTGCCCGGTGTTCAACGAGCGGGCGAGATCTTCGATCTGTTCGATCACACGCTTGGGCGTGCCGGCAATCACGGTGCCGCGATCGATCATTTCCTTCCAGGTGGTGTCGATGATGCGCGGGCCCTTCTGCTGGCTTTCCATGCCCATCTTGATCGTGGTGAGCGTGCGGTAGCCAGGCGCCTCGGCAAAGCCGCCATACACATGCTGGGTCTTGTTGAAGAACCACTCGGCATGGGGGCCGAACTTTTCGGCGCATTCGTCGTCGGAGTCACCCACGGCCACAAACTGCACGAAGCCCGACTGATACGGATTGCGCGGCAAGCCCTTGCGCTCCAGGGTCTCCCAGAAACCATCCATGAAAACCTTGGCGCGCTTGTAACCCGAGAACGACAAGTAGCTGTAGAGAAAATTGTTGTCGGCGCAGTAATCCCAGGTTTCAACTGAACCGCCGCCAGGAATCCACACGGGCGGATGCGGTCGCTGCACCGGCTTAGGCCAGCAATTCACGTAACGCATCTGCGTGAACTCGCCATTGAAGGCGAACACGTCGTTGCGCTTCCAGGCCTCCATGATCAGCCGCACGCCTTCGTAGTACTTTTCGCGCAGGGTCGTGGGCACCTCGCCATAGGCATAGTTGGTGTCCATGCTGGTGCCCACCGGAAAGCCTGCCACCAGACGCCCGCCCGAGATGCAATCGAGCATGGCGAATTCTTCGGCCACGCGCACCGGCGGGTTGTAGAGCGCCACCGAATTGCCCAGCACCACAATGGCCACGTCTTTCGTGCGACGCGCCAGGCTGGCGGCAATGATGTTCGGCGAAGGCATGATGCCGTAGCCGTTGGCATGGTGCTCATTGACGCAGATGCCATCAAAGCCCACGGTCGCGGCATATTCCAGCTGATCCATGTACTCGTTGTAGAGCTGATTGCCCTTTTCCGGATCGAACAGTTCACCTGGAATGTCGACCCAGACCGAACGGTGCTGCTGTGGAAAATCCATCGGCAGGAACCGGTACGGCATGAGATTGAACGACATGAATTTCATGAGCGTCTCCCTTGTGTCGGTTGCAGGGCGCAACCGGGCTTGTCATTGTTGCCGGTTCCGTGTCTGCGCACGCAATCCGGTCTCCCTCAGGAGATTCTAGCTCACAGGGCGAAGCGCACGGCGCTGACCAGTGCGCCGGGTGCAGCCACACCACCGGTGGCCCGGCCATCGTAGGTATCGGTGGCCGGCATACGCGCCACGGTGTCGCCCAGGGCCTCGAGCCGATCGCCCAGCATCTCGAAAAGACTGTCGTCGAACCGCATGGCTTCGATCGGGCCCACCGGCTCTCCGTCTGCGACCCAAAGACAGGCAAATCGGGTCATCCCGGTCAGACGACAGGCCTGGCGGTCGGAGAAGTTGAGATACCAGAGGTTGGCAAGCGAAATGCCTGTTCCCAGAGCCTGCAACGCCTGCGTATCGGACAGGTTTCCGGGGGACATTACCAGCGCATCGGGCGATTCATACGCGCCGGCAGCATTGCTGGTCAGGCCGTACTCGCGTGCCGTGGTCGGGCTCACCAGCCAATCGGCGAATCGGCCCTGCTCGATCAGCGGCACCCGCTCGGGCCGGGCGTAGCCATCGGTCTGAAAGCGTGGCGCAAAGCCCGCCCCCAAATCTTCAGCCAGGTTCAGCAAGGCAGAGAAGCGCGCCTCGCCACTGCGCAGACGTGCCAACGGCGACTGCCCGCCATGATGCGCGCGGGCCGAAAAACCGCCCCAGCCCAGCATTGACAAGAGATCGGCCACAGCACGCGGCGACAGCAGCGCACGGTAATCGCCTGGCGCAAGACGGCGCACGGGGCGCGCCATGACCTGGGCATCGCGCCGGGTCTGGGCAATGGCCGCGCGCACGGCTTGCGGATCGAAGCGCTCGCCCGACCAACCGGACTTCACCGCCTTGCGTTCACCGCTGCCCGCATCGGACGGCAAGTGCACCGACCAGTCGAAGGACACACTGTGGCGCCGGTACCAGAGCCTGGCCCCCGTGCCGCTGCAAAAGCCGCGCGCCATCGGGCCGGCCGCACAAAACCCCACCAGATCAGCATCGCCAGCAGCGCTGGCAACGGTATCGAGAAACAGGGCGCGATCGAATGCCGCGCCGGGCCTCACTGCACCAGATGCGACTGCACCGGATGCCAGGGCCGACGCGCTCACGCGGATCGAGGCGCCTTCTTCGCTGTCGCTGTCGCCATCACTGTCGCTGAGCGTGACCGGCGCACGGTTCACATCGAGGAGTGGGTCGGGCGCGCTATCGCGCAGCGATGCCCGCAAGGCGTCCATCGCATCAGCGAGCAACGCACGCATGCTGTCGGCATCGGCCTGCAGCCCGGGCAAGGTCAGATGATGGATGGCCTGACGATCACCCTCGACGAGCCGAACTCGGGCCACGGCACGATCAACCCGGCCCGCCTGGCGGATGCGCGCGCCGTTGAGTCGCACAAAGTCAGAGGACTCAGCCTCCAGTGATGCACAGGCGAATTCGCCCGGGCGCGTGTGCGCGGTCAGGGCCTCGGCCAAGGTATCGAACAGCTTGCGCATGCTTAGCCCTGCCCCCCGAACACATCGACCTGACGAAAGAGGCAGGCCGGTGAGGCATGCCCCACGCGAATGACCTGACCCGGCTCGCCCTTGCCGCAAAACGGGGTGCCTAGCACCTCGACCGTGGCGCGATCCCCCACTGCACTGAGGCTGCGCCAGAACGTGGCCGAGATGCCGCGGTAGCCCGGGTTGCGCACCACGGTGGTCAGGCGCCCCTCTTCGATGAGCTGGCCCCATTCGCAGCCGAACTGGAACTTATTGCGCGCATCGTCGATCGACCACGAGACATTGGTACGCATCATCACGCCGCGCTCGACCGACGCGATCATCTCGTTGAGTGAGGCATCGCCCGGCTCGACATTCAGGTTGGCCATGCGGTCGATGGGTGCACGGTGCCAGCCGATCGCACGTGAATTCGCCGTGCCCTCCAGGCTCACGCCACGCTGCGCTGCGCGTGCACGCGACAGCCCACCGCCCAGCGGGCTGTGCAAAACGCCATCTCGGATCAGCCAGACCTTGCTCGCCCGCTCACCGTCATCATCGGCCGGATAGCCCGCCAGTTCACGCGGCACGCCCGGATCGAAACTCACATTGAGCAGCGGCGAGCCGTAGGCATAGCGGCCAAACATGTCGAGCGTTACAAAGCTCGTCCCGGCAAAATTGCGCTCGTCGCCCAGAATGCGGTCGAGCTCCAGCGGATGCCCGATCGACTCGTGAATCTGCAGCATCATCTGATCGGGTGCGAGCAGCAGATCCATGGCACCGCTTGGGCATTCGGGTGCATCCAGCAGTTGGAGTGCCTCGTTGGCGATCCGCACTCCGCCGCCCACCAGGCCGCTCGCACGAATCACCTCAAAGCCGCCCTGTTGACAGAATCCGTTGTACTGGCCGCCTAGCGTGCGGGTCTGGGCCACGCCTGCATGGGCAGCGGTCGCTTCCAGATTGGGCTCAACGAAACGCACGGCATGGGCCGAACGCAATTGCCCATCGATCCACAACTGCTGGGTACGGTGGGTCAGATTGAGCCGCGCGGACCACGACACGATGCGTGCATCCAGGTGCATCGCCGTCGACTCCGCTCGCAGCAGGTCGATGAGTGCTGAACGCGGTGGCAGCGGTTCGATCGCGGCCGCAGACTCCATCGCGTGGTGCTGTGCAGTGGGTGCGGCCTCAAGCAGCGCATGCAGATCCAGTCCGTCGAACACGCCGTACCGTTCGGCCAGTGCCGCCCATTGGTCTGCGGTGTCGGCAGCCTGCTGCAGGCTCGCAGCGCTCAAATCCGCTGTGGCACAGTAGCCCACGCCGCGGCGTCGCCAGACCGTGACCATGGCACCGCGGTCGTGGCCAGTTTCAATCGGGTGGGTGATCCCCCGGCGCACCAGCAGGTGCTCAAAGCGATCTTCAACCTCGCGCACGCTCACCCGCGCACCCGCGGAAGGCGCGCGCGGCAGAATCGCCTGCGTGAGCGCGTTCAGGACTGCAACCAGGTGGTCAGCCCGGCCCAGGTGGCGCGGTCCTGCTCGAATCGAGACTCAGGCAGATCGAACAGGGTGAGGCCATGGGCGCACAGCTGCACGTAGTTTTGCGTGTCGCGCAGGTAGCCCACCACCGGCACGCCGAGCTGGTCGACAAACAGGCGCAACTGCTCGGCTGCACGCGTGCGTGCATCGACCCGCATACCGACGACGGCCACACGTGATTCGAACTGTCCTGCACGCGGCAGCTGCGTGCGCAGTGCATCGAGAAATTCACGCGTGGCCAGAATATCGAAAATGGATGGTTGCAAGGGCACCAAGACCTTGTCGACGACCCGCAAGACCTCCGACTGCTTGCGATCAGGCATTTGGGCAGGCGTATCAAGCACCACATGGGTGACACCCCGCGGCGGGCGCGCCAGGCCGAAGCTGAGATCCCAGGTGCGGATCGGCGCCACACTCTGAGGACGCAGCCCCAGCCAGGCTTTGGACGACTGCTGGCGGTCGACGTCGCCCAGCATGACCTCATGGCCCTGCGACGCATACAGCCCTGCGATATGGGTGGCCAGCGTCGACTTACCGACACCGCCCTTCGGATTCATGACCGCAATCACTGGCATGACGAACAGACTCCCCGGATGGATGGCAACCCGGCCAGGCGGCCGGGCGACGCGAAGCGCCCAAAACGGGGATTGTAACGAGGCGACCGCTTATCGCGTTCCGACAGTCAGCGCCTCGAGCACCCCTGCGACCGTGAGCACTTCGGGCAACACACGTGCTTCCTGCTGCCCAGGGCGCATCACGAGGTACAGCGGCACCCCGTTGCGGCCATGTCTCGCCAATTCGGCGGCGATTCGGGCATCGCGGCGTGTCCAGTCGGCCCGCAGCCTGACGAAACCGGCTTGCTCGAACGCCTGAATCACCGCGGTGCGCTCGAGCACCATGCGCTTGTTGGCCTGACAGGTGACACACCAGGCGGCAGTGAAGTCGATGAACACCGGCTTGCCAGCCGCCAGCGCTGCGGCCACCCGTGATTCAGACCAGGGTTCCCAATCGCCCGCAGCGACGGTTGGCGCCGCCGCCGCCGAATCCTGCGCGGGCTCCTGGGCAGCACGGGCCACGGGCTCGAGCAGGCCGATCATGCCGATTGCGCAGGCGATCACCAGGCTCAGTGCGAGCCCCGGACGCGCGCGAGGCGGCCCTGAAAACCGACCCCAGGCCCAGGCCGCGGCGGCCAGCAGGACCGCTGCCAGCAGCAGTCTGAGCATCGCATCAGCCCCCGCTTGCTGCGCGAGCACCCAGGTGAGCCAGACGGCACTGGCGTACATCGGGAATGCCAGCACCTGGCGCAAAGTTTCCATCCAGCGGCCCGGTCTGGGCAGGACCCGCAACCACGCCGGAAACAACCCCAGCAGGGCATAGGGCAAGGCCATTCCCAGTCCGATGGCGGTAAACACGGCCATGGCTTGCGCCGGCGGCTGGCTGAGCGTCAAGCCCAGCGCTGAACCCATGAACGGGGCGGTGCAGGGCGTGGCCACGGCTGCAGCCAGGACGCCCGCGCCGAACGAGCCGGTCAAGGAAGGGCCACCCTGCTGCGCACGGTCGTTCGCGCCAACGTTGCCCAGACGCGTGAGGCCCAGGCCGATCTCGAAAACGCCTGAGAAGTTCAAGCCAATCAGCACAAACAGCAGGGCCATCGCGGCCACGAAACCCGGCGACTGCAGCTGGAATCCCCAGCCGATGGCATCACCCGCTGCCCGCAACGCCAGCATCAGCCCGCCCAACAGCCAAAAAGACACCAGCACCCCGCCCGCGAAGGCAAAGCCGCCATGCCGCATGGCGCGTCGCCCTTCAAATGCATCGGGCGAGGCTTGCGCAAAACTGAGCACCTTCAGGCCGATCACCGGAAAGACGCAGGGCATGAGGTTGAGCAACATGCCGCCGATCAGGCCCAGCGCCAGCGATGCCAGCCAGCCGCTGGCCGAGGTCGCCGAGGTCGCCGACTGCGCACTGACGCGATCGGCTGGCGCTGCGGGGGTGTTCGCGCTGCCCGCCTGCAGCAGTCGACCAGAGCCAGGGGCAGCACCATCCGATGCGCTGGTCGAAACCGAGGCCACGGGCTGGGGCGTCGTGAACACCAGGCGACCATCCGGCGGCGCCCCGGCGGCCACCTGCGCCTGCAACTCGATCGGTCGGTCCTCGACCCACAGCAGCCCCTGCATCCGTGCCGGAGGCTTGGCATCTTCCGCCAGCTGCAGGTCGATACGCCAGCCACTTTGCGTGCGCAACAAGGACTGCTGCGCGGCGGGGGTCATCTCGCCGGGGACATAGGGGAAAAACTCAACCGCCTGCAGAGCTTGGGTCGACACGCCGGCGCCTGATAGGGCTGCCGCGTCAAACGTCAGCGACGCCGTGCGCGCCTGGACAAACAGGGTCGCCGCCAGCGGACGCGCCGGATCAGGAATCCGGGCCGACATGGCCTGGAACAAGGCCGCCTGCGCCGAGGGACGCAAGCGCTCGCCAGGGGCCGATTGCGGCAATTCCAGCGCCACGCGGGCTTCGCCCGGCACGCACACCTCCCTGCAAACCAACCACTGCGCAAAGGCTTCGAAGCGCACCGTGCCCGCAGGCAATGCGGCAGGCAACTGCGCCTGAAAAGGCAAGGCCACCTCGCCCTCATAACCGTAATTGGCCAGCGGACCAACCCACATCCGCTTGGGGGCGGGCCAGCGCAGCGGCCCGAATAGGGTCTGAGCGGGCCCGGAGGGCTCGACCGTGGTGGGCAATCCGGAATCACCCGAATTGCGCCAGTAGGTATGCCAGCCGGGTTCATGCGCCAGCCGCAGAGCCAGCTCGATCTGCCCGGACGGTCCGACGCTCGCGCGATCAGCGATCAGTTCGACCGTGACCGCATCCACCCGCTGTGCACCCGTGCGAGCCTGTGTCTGAGCCGGGGCCATGGACGGCAGCAGACCCAGACACAACGCCAGACACCCCGCCAGCCGCATTGAAGCGCGCAGCGCGAGACGGCGCAGTTGATCCCGGGTCGCAGACCCCAACGCAAGAGAAGACAGCATGGATCGATGCTACCCGATCGGGTGGACGCAGCTTGACCCCCGAACAACGAATCCCTACCATCAGTCGGATGGACGAAGACCTGCAGGCGCTGGCACTGCGCATCGATCGCCTGATCGAAGGCATGCAGCAGCTGGCCGACAGCAATCGCGCCCTGCGTGGCCAACTGGCCCAGGCGCAGGCCCGCCACCATGCACTCGAGCAACGCATGGAACAGGCGCGTGCCAAGGTGAGATCGGCACTCGACCGCCTGCCCGGCGACGAATCACTGGGGATCGACGACCATGAGGCGGCACACTGAAATGGATCAGATCGATGTCCGCATCCTGGACCGTGATTACCGCCTCGCGGTATCAGCGGAAGACAAGCCCCGTCTGATCGAAGCAGCGCGCGCAGTCGACGAACGCATGCGCGCCTTGCGCGAAGCGGGGCGCGTCAGCGGCACCGACCGGATCGCCGTGATGGCGGCATTGCAACTGGCCGACGAACTGATCGGCCTGCGCGAGGCGGCCCAGGGCACCCCGAGTGCACCGGACACCGACGTGTCCAAACGCGTGCGTCGCATGACCGAAACCATCGACGACGCACTCAAACGCCAGGAATCGCTCTTCTGACTGGCAGCCCCTCCGATCGGCCCAGCTTGGTGTGTAGCCGGTGCGGCGGTAAGATCGGGGCAACCCTGCGGTGTTCGCCACGGTCATACATTCCTTGAACCAATGCGATACCTCCAGGTCGCGGGTCTAACTTGAGCGTCACTGTTGTGAGCGTCCCATTGCGCGGATGCACCTGATGTGATGCCACTCGCGGCCGACCTGAACGTCACCGTTCAGGATGATGGCCGAGCGGCACTGGCGGGGCCCTTCTTCGGTTCAATGTCCGGTCTGTCGGGCGACTGAATCCGCCCTTCACCGACCGTGACCTTGCTTCACGGCCATCCGCCCCCGGAGTGCTCCGGTCGGGCAGCCCGAGCGGCCGCTGGTCTTGCCTATGGATCCTCTGATCATTCTTGCGCTGCTCGTGCTCGGCGCGTTCACCGGGTTTGCAGCGGGGTTGCTGGGCATCGGTGGCGGCATGCTGATGGTGCCGTTCATGACGATGCTGCTGACCCGCGTGGGCTTTCCAGCCGAACAGGTCGTGAAGGTCGCCATTGCCACCTCGCTCACCACGATCGTATTCACGTCGATCTCCAGCGTTCGCGCGCACCACAAGCGCGGCGCAGTGCGCTGGGATGCGGTGCGCGGGTTGGCGCCCGGCATCCTCGTGGGATCCCTCCTCGGGGCCCAACTGGCCGGTGCCGTGCCCGGTCGGATGCTCGGCGCCTTCTTCGGACTGTTCCTCGGCTATTCAGCTGCCAAGATGCTGTGGGGAGCGCCTCCGAAGGCGCAAGGGACCCTGCCATCCACGGCAGGCCTGTTCGGCATGGGCTCGGTCATTGGCGGGCTGTCTGCAGTGCTTGGCGCAGGCGGGGGCTTCCTGACCGTTCCCTTCCTCGTCAAACGCAGCGTCCCGATGCAAGGCGCTGTGGCGAGCAGCTCGGCCTGCGGCTTTCCCATCGCCTTGGCTGGCACGGTCGGCTATATCTGGGCCGGCCGTCATCTGTCTTTGCCTGCCGGCACGCTCGGCTACATCTACCTGCCGGCCCTGGCCGTGATCTCGGCAGCGAGCGTGTTCACCGCTCCAGTGGGCGCGAAAGTGGCGCACGCCCTGCCCACAGCCACGCTTAAAAAAATATTTGCTGCGCTGCTGGGCGCGCTGTCGGTGTACATGCTCGCCCGCTCCATCGCGGGCTGATGCCTGCGGCGACAGCCTTCACCTCCACTCGGTCAAGTCGCGTAGCGCTTGCGCAGTTCGTTCTTCTGAACCTTGCCCATCGCATTGCGGGGCAGATCGTCGACCACGTACACCCGCTTGGGCACCTTGAAAGCCGCAATCTGGCTCTTCAGCGCGGCAATGATCGCAGCCTCATCCAGCGTCGCACCCGGCCTGCTCACCACAACGGCCGTCACCGCCTCGCCAAAATCACGGTGTGGCACGCCAATGACCGCTGACTCCGCCACACCCGGCATGTCATCGAGGTAGGACTCGATTTCCTTCGGGTAGACGTTGTAGCCGCCACTGATGATCAGATCCTTGCTGCGCCCCACGATCGTCACGTAGCCGTTGACATCAACGCGGCCCACATCTCCGGTCTTGAACCAGCGGTCGGCAGTGAACTCTTCGCGGGTCTTTTCAGGCATGCGCCAGTACCCTGAAAAGACATTGGGACCCCGCACCTCAATTCCACCGATTTCGTTGGTGGAACAGGCAGACCCGGCATCGTTGACCACGCGCACCGACACGCCAGGCAGCGGCAATCCCACCGTGCCCGCCATCCGGTTGCCGTCATAAGGATTGGAGGTGAGCATCACGGTCTCGCTCATGCCGTAGCGCTCGAGAATGCGCTGCCCGGTGCGCGCCTCGAACTGCTTGAAGGTGTCGGTCAGCAAAGGCGCAGAGCCCGAGATGAACAGCCGCATGGAGCGGACCGCTGCGGCATCGAAAGAGGGCTCATCGAGCAGACGCACGTACATGGTCGGCACCCCCATGAACACGCTCGC
Organism: Burkholderiales bacterium; assembly: GCA_947463885.1. Lineage (GTDB taxonomy): Bacteria > Pseudomonadota > Gammaproteobacteria > Burkholderiales > Burkholderiaceae_E > UBA4615. The sequence continues at coordinate 103 of CANHUQ010000043.1, read as the reverse complement.
GCGCGGCAGATGCCGCACCACCTCTTTCGGATCGAACTTGGACAGCCAGATCATCTTGCTGCCCGACAGCAGCGCACCATGCAAGGCAACGAACAGGCCATGC
>CANHUQ010000042.1 GCA_947463885.1 Burkholderiales bacterium | reverse complement strand
TCGAAATAGCCTGTACTGGAATAATCGGCCACCGCCTGTGCGCCAGGGAAATTACCCACTGCAGCTTCGGCCAGTAGTGACTGGAAGACCGTGAAGTAGGTATTGGCTCCATTGAAGGTCTTGGTCGCCTCGACCCAATCCTCCTTGATCAACATCTCAACATACGTGCCATCAGCAGCCACCGAGAACGAGCCGATATTTGTCGGCGGGCTGTTCCCGATAGGGCCCGTATCGATAATGGCGCGTCCATTGTTCGTGACCGAGACGACGGTGCTAGGCGCCGTGTTGGATTGGGACAGACTCAATTGGCCCCAGCCATCGATATAGTTGTACTGGTTGTATTGACCCATGCCCAGAAACATCGAGCCCCGGGCTGATCCAGGTTCCGCGCCCACGGGAATGCCGTTCGGAGACCCCGCAAACAGCACACCTTCTAACGCCGCTCGCGCCCTGACCGTGACAAAACCGTCGCCCGAGGTACCCACGCCTGCTATGCCGGCAATATTGCCTGTCGAACCAGGCCGGATCTGAAAGTTCTCAACCACCTTGCTGGTGACGTCTCCGCCGGCTCCGCTATACGCGCCTCCGGTATTGGAGATAGCGACCATCGACTTAAGTGTCCCCTGCTTTGAGTCAGCACGGCCTTCGAGTTGATACAGATAAAAGAGAGGCGGGCTTGAATCGGGGACACCGGGCTGTTTCAACACGGTGTAACTGGCAGAGGTGACGGTCGAATCGCCTCCGTTGTTCGCACCCTGAAATAGCAGAATGAAGTCTGGACCCGTGCCATTAGCGCTGACCGACACCTGGAGCGCATAGGCCGAGGGTGCAAGCAACACCGCGCTTAGGCCAAGAATACTCAAAGCACGCACAGACAAGAGAGTCGACATGAGGAACCTCTCGTTCGAGTTATGGAGATCGGGGGGACGCATCCGCCCAGAAGTCAAGCAATTTCGATACCGAATTGTGACGAAGCTCACAAATTCAGTGACTTGAAGAGAGGTCGAACAGGCTCGACTCGAAAAACCGACGATCAACTGTAAAGAAACTCGACAGCGTCGCGGACCATTGCGTCTCAACGTATCGGGTGATCCAGGGAATCTTCATGGCCAGTTGATTACCCGCGGAGTACGAACCGGACGCGCCCCTTCCACCGACTACACCAACGACGCCGTTCAACCAGCGCATCAACCTGCGCGCATACCCGGCCGGCATCATGTGAGACCTTGAACCACTGCGAGCCCACTTGCGGCACACATCTCAATGCGCACGTCGACTTCACGTTCAGGTCTGATCGCTGCCGGTACAGCAGCTGTGCTGCTGCTGGGCTGGCTTGGCGCCGCTGCCTGGACCGGCAAGCGCGCACAAGCTGCGCTGCAGGCACTGACTTCAACGACCTCCACGGACGGCGCCAGTGTGCGCCTGACAAAGTTGTCGCACGAGCCGGGATGGCTGAGCTCACGAGGCAAGGCGGAAATCGCACTGATCGATGAATGCTCTGACGATCTGGCAGCAGGCGATGACCCTCAGCCTTTGGCGACGATCGAATACAACATCTCGCATGGGCCCCTGCCCTCCGGATTATCGCGATTTGCCTGGAGCGCAGTACCCGCAGGTGATGCGGCGCAGGAATTGCGCGCGCTCATCGGCAGCGACGCAAAGTTGACGGGCCAGGGTCGGGTCAGTCTCAGTGGGCAAATCAGCAGCGATGTCTCAATACCGGAGCTTTCCCGTCGCCGCACCGGTCTCAAGCTCGCCCCTTCGCGGGGTTCTTTTGAGGTGGGCACCACAACCTTCAAATTCGAATGGAACCTCGAGCGCTTTGGCATACGTTCGGGCGGCGAGGCGATTGACCTGCGAGGTGTGTCAGTCCACATCGATCTGACTGATCGGCACTTAGGCACGGGCACCTACACGGTCAGCATGGATAAAGCGAGCCTAAGCTCAGGGTCCGCAGAGGGGATGGTGGTCCGCGCGCAGACGCTCGAGCGGGGAGACCGGCTCGACTCCTCCGCCTCCTACACCGCGAAAAAGCTGTCCTGGGGCGAACAGGAGCTCAGAAACCTCGCCTTCGATCTCTCGGTCACAGGCGTTGACCTCCAAAGCGCTGAGCGCCTCAACACCCTGTTTCGCTCCAGTTGCGGATTCAGAAATATGACGAATGACGAGCAGAAATCGGCGAAACAAGCCGTGTCGCAGCTGCTCGCACGAGGCCTGTCAGCAGGCATCTCGAAGTTCGCTGCAGCTTCTGAAGACGGATCGTTTGATGGTCGCTTGTCGATCGAAATGGCCCCGTCAAACAACTCCGTTCCGTCGCTTGAAAAACAATTGCGCGCTGACGGCGAACTTGCCATGGTGATCAAAGGCATGACCCCGGATCAGCGACAGGCGCTGCTTGACATGGGTTTTGAGCCGCTGCGCGAAACTGGGCTACGCGCCCAATTCCGCTTCAAAGACGGCCGACTGACGCTGAACGATGCCGCACCCACGCATCGTGCTGAAGTGGCCACACTGATGGCGGGACTTCGTGAAGCCGATCAGGCGCTCGCCGAGGCGTTGTCGTCTGGCAAGAGCACCAAGACATCGAAGGGGATTCTGAGTGACGCGTTGACGTCTGCTCTGCCCACCAAGCCGACACCCCCCGTGCCCATGCCATCCCAAGTGCATGCGCACCCAACGCAAGCTACCCCGGCGTCACCCCGATGCTATGGCGACTATGACCCGCAAACCTGGACCGACTGTGTAGGCAGTCGGATCACGCCTGCAGGTGACCAGTACTCAGGGGGCTATCTGAATGGCAAGGCGCACGGCCGAGGCGCCTACACCTTTGCGGACGGCCGAAAATACGTCGGCCACTACGACCAGGGCTTCCGTCACGGGACCGGTACGGAGTTTCGGCCAGATGGTTCCGTGGCCTCGCAAGGGCGCTGGGCGCAGGGACAATTCGTCGGTCCTTGAGGCCTCTCCCAAAGCGCGCGTGATGCGTTTGCCACTCACGCTCGCTCAGGGAAGGCGCTCAGACGGCGCTATTCCGGCTTGATCCCAACGGCATCCGCGATGCCCTTGAAGCGCTGATACTCCTCACCCTGATAGCGCCCCATCTCGACCGGCCCGAAGGTGTACATCGGCTCAGAGCCCTGCGTCTCGAAGTACTTAGTGAGTTCAGGCGTCTTCATGGCGCGATTTGTCGCGGAGACGAGCTTGGCGTGCACATCGGCAGGTGTTTCCGTACGCACCCAGAACGCAGTCCACGAATAGTTGATGTACTCGGGCCAGACTTCGCGCAACGTCGGCACATTGGGCAGCGCGGGGTGCCGCGCTTCGCCGGACACCGCAATGGCGCGCATCTTGCCGGACTGGATCAGCGACAGCGCACCACCCAGGTCGCCTAAGCCCGCATCGAGCTGTCGACCGATCACATCCGTGAACACTTGCGCCTGTCCCTTGTAGGGCACGTAGGTGAGCTTGGTCTTGGAGGACAATGCGACCCACTCCATGGCGAGCTGATAGCCCGCTGAATACGAGCCTACATTGACCGCACGGGTGCGGGCCTGCGCCACCAGATCTGAAATGGTGCGCACCGGTGACTCATTGGCGACGTACCAGATGTTCTGACTGCGCCCGATGCCGTGCACCGCCTTGAATTCCTTGAGCGGGTCGTAGCCCAGATTTTTGATGACGATCGGATTCACCGACATCGGCGAATTGGAGCCGACCATAATGGTGTAGCCGTCAGCCGGCGCCTGCCTGACCGCCATGGCGGCCACCGCACCGCTTGCGCCAGGCCTGTTTTCCACCAGGACAGGTTGACCCAAAATGCGCTGCATCTGTTCAGCCAGGGCGCGGGCTGAACTGTCGGCACCGCTACCTGCTGCAAACGGGGCCAGCATTCGGATGGGTTTGTTAGGGAAGTCGGTTCCCTGGGCAGCAGCGGTGCCTGCCGTCAGCAACGCCACAAGCGAGGCGCCGAACCATTTCGCTGTTCGCATTAGCATCTCCTGATCATTGTAATTTGATATGCAGGCGCCCGCAGATCACGATGTACTGCTGCCAAGGCACCTCTCGGATCATGCACCATCATCTCGCCATTGCGCTAGGTACCTGGCAAGAGATGCCCTGCCGGACGCTGGTTCCAACACCAACCATCACCGGCAACCGAATGGCTACATGGCAGCGATGGATTGCCTGTGGTTGCGACCGTAGGAGAAGCTGGAACAAGATCTCCGGGGAAGGGGATGTTGAGGTCGAGCAGTCAGGAGCCACGTGCATGAACGCACCGATGCAGTCGCTATTTACCTATGGTTCATTGATGTACGAGGCAGTCTGCTCGAGTGTGGTCGGGCGCCCCTTGCTCCATGAACGCGCGCAACTGCAGGGCTGGCGCCGGCACGCCCTGAAAGGCAGGACGTACCCCGGCGCTGTGCCGCAAGCAGATTGCACGATCGAAGGCGTGCTGTGGCACGGTTTGACAGAAGCAGACCTGCTCAGCCTGGACGCCTTTGAGTCGACGGAATACGAACGGGTCACCGTCACCGTGAAGACCGCATCAGGGCACGCACAGACTGCACAACTCTATGCCTGGAAAGACCTTGCCCTGCTCGAGCCGCGTGACTGGTCAGTGACGCAGTTCGAACAAGAGCATCTGGGCGGCTTCTACGCGACGCACCGGCCGCGATAATGTAGCCACGATGATGTGGCCGCGATTATCCGGCCGCGATTACGCGACCGTCATCACGCGACCGTCATCACGCGGCCCCTACGGGGCCCGTGGGTCTCAAATGCCCCGAAAGCTCGCGAACTCTTCCAGCGGCGCGCGACGGGTGACCAATTCATTGATCTTTGCCGCCTCATTGCGATAACCGATCGCCATGCCGGTGAACAGCATGCGCTCGGCCGGAGTGCCCAGAAACTGGGTAATGGTTTGCGGATACACCGCCCAGCATTCCTGAGCGCAACTATCCAGGCCTTCTTCACGCAACAGCAGCATCACCGTCTGCAGATACATGCCGAGGTCGGACCATTGCGGCATGCCCATACGGCGATCGACGGTGCAGAACAATGCGAGCGGCGCGCCGAAGAATTGATAATTGCGGGCAAACCAGCGCAACCGGCCGGCCTTGTCTTCACGCGGCACACCGAGCAGCGCGTACATGTCTTCGCCCACTGCGAACCGCCGGTCGCGGTACGGCGCCACGAGCTCGGGCGGATAGATGCTGTAGTCCTTCACCTCATCACCGCCGGGTGCTTCCACGACCCGTGTACGCATGATGTCCTTGAGTCGATCCAGGTCGGCGCCACCCACCACGTCGATGTGCCAGGGTTGCAGATTGCCGCCCGAGGCCGAACGGGCCGCGGCACTCAGCACCTTTCGAATCACGCCGGCATCGACGGGCTTATCCAGAAAATCACGAATGGATCGGCGGCTGCCAACGGCTTCATACACATTCATCTCGAGGGCTCCTTGGGTCGTGATGGTTCGGCGCAGAGTTGTGATTGTGTCAGACCACGCAGGCTAGACGCTGCAGGCTAAGATCGGAATTCGCCTCACTCAGGACACGCCATGACCTACCAGTGCTTCGACGTCTCCATCACCGATCGCATCGCCCATGTAGTGCTTAACCGCCCCGACAAGCGCAACAACATGATCCGCGCCTTCTGGGACGAACTGCCGCGCATCATCCACGACATCGATGGCCAATCGCGTGCCAGGGTGATCGTGATTTCGTCGACCGGGCCGCATTTTTCGTCGGGCATCGACACCGGCATGTTTGCCGACAACAGCATCGCGCCCGGCGCGGACGCCCAGCGCGCAGCGCGCCTGCAGCACGGTGCACGCTTCTACGACCATGTACTGGACATGCAGCGCACGTTCACCGCACTCGAGCAGTGCCGCATCCCGGTGCTGGCCGCCATCCAAGGGGGGTGCATTGGTGGCGGGGTGGATCTGGTCACAGCCTGCGACATGCGCTATGCCACCGAGGACGCCTTCATCACCATTTTCGAAACCAACATCGGCATGACCGCCGATGTGGGCACCTTCCCCCGCCTGGTCAAGCTGATCCCAGAGGGCATCGTGCGCGAACTGGCCTACACCGGGCGGCGCATGCCGGCGCGCGAGGCTCAGGCTTGCGGCCTTGTGAACCGCGTATTTGCGGATCAGGCCACCATGCTGACCGAGGTGATGGCCATCGCCCGAGACATTGCGTCCAAGGCCCCGCTGGCGGTCTACGGCTGCAAGAAAATGATCACCTATGCCCGCGACCATGGCACGGCCGATGGCCTGGACTACATCGGCATCTGGAATGCCAGCATGCTGCAAAAGGAAGAAATACAGGAAGCAATTCGTGCCAACGCGGAGAAGCGGGCCGGCGAGTTCGTCGAGTTGCCGCCCCGCGCCATGCGGTAGCATCGGGGGTTGACGGCCGAGAGGCGGCCGCATGCCATGCGCACACAGCAACGCACTCAGCAACGCACAGAGGGAGATTCCATGGATAACGCACTCAAGTTCTACATTGACGGCCAGTGGGTCGCACCGCACAGCACAGCCACGCTGCCGGTGATTAACCCGGCGACCGAAGCAGTGATTGGCACCGTTGCCATTGGCGACGAACAGGACGTCGATCGCGCCGTGAAGGCCGCGCGTCGCGCCTTCGAGAGCTTTTCTCAGACCACGATCGACGAGCGTGCCGCCCTGCTCGAAAAGATCATCGCTGTGTACAAGCGTCGCATGCCCGAAATCGCCGAGGCGGTGTCCAAGGAAATGGGTGCGCCCATGTCGCTGGCCAGCGCCGCTCAAGCCCCTTCGGGCCTGGGCCATCTGATGCACGCACTCAAGGCCCTCAAGGCTTTTGAATGGGAAAAGGATGTGGGCCGCAGCCGCGTCGTGCACGAAGCCATTGGCGTGTGCGCACTCATCACCCCCTGGAACTGGCCGCTCAATCAGATTGCTGCAAAAGTAGCCCCGGCGCTTGCCGCAGGCTGCACCATGGTGCTCAAGCCCACCGAAATCGCTCCGCTCAACGCCATCCTGTTTGCAGAGGTCTTGCACGAGGCGGGTGTGCCGGCCGGTGTATTCAATCTGGTGAACGGTGACGGCCCCGGCGTGGGCACAGCCCTCTCCAAGCACCCCGAAGTGGACATGGTGTCGTTCACGGGCTCCACACGCGCAGGCGTGCTGGTGGCCCAAAACGCTGCGCCCACGGTGAAGCGGGTCACGCAGGAACTCGGCGGCAAATCGGCCAACATCATTCTGGACGACGCCGATTTCTCCAAGGCCATCAGCGCGGGCCTGTTCTCGTGCACCAGCAACACCGGCCAGTCGTGCAACGCGCCCACCCGCATGCTGGTGCCGATGAGCCGTATGGACGAGGCGGCAGCCATTGCCAAAGCGGCCGCTGCCAAGGTCACGGTCGGTGACCCGAACTCGGCTGAAACGAAGGCCGGTCCGGTCGTCTCGAAGATGCAGTTCGACAAGATCCAGGCCCTGATCCAGAAAGGCATCGACGAAGGCGCCAAGCTCGAGATTGGTGGTACAGGCCTGCCCGAGGGGCTGAGCAAGGGCTACTTCGTGAAGCCTACCGTGTTCTCGCACGTGACCAACCAGATGACTATTGCCCGCGAGGAAATCTTCGGGCCGGTGCTGTCGATCATCGGTTACCAGGATGACGCCGACGCCGTGCGCATCGCCAATGACACGCCCTATGGCCTGTCGGGCTATGTGCAGTCGGGCGACATCGAGCGGGCCCGTAAGGTGGCGCGCCAGATCCGCGCTGGCAACATTCACGTGAACGGCGCAGGCGTCGATCCGGGCTCACCGTTCGGTGGCTACAAGCAATCGGGCAATGGCCGGGAGTTTGGGGTGTGGGGTCTGGAGGAGTTCCTCGAGACCAAGGCCATCCTGGGTTACCACCCAGCCGTGGCGGCCTGATTCACATCAAGACCTGCAGGGCGCGTGGTCAAGTGCCACCGCCCTGCGTCGACGGCGCGCAGAGACATTCAAGAGAGCCCGGCACGAGCCGAGCCCAGCCGCCCCGATCACGGGGCCATGCCTCAGGAGATATCACCATGCATTCAAACTCACGCCAGCGTCGGGCGCTGATCCAAGCTGCCGGCGCAGTCGGCCTCAGCGGGCTTGCGCCCCGGGCCTTTGCACAATCCGCCTCCGGACTGCCTACCGGGACCATTCGCATCCTGGCAGGGTTCCCCCCCGGTGGCGGCACAGACCTCATGGCACGAGCCTGCGCAGAAAAGCTGCGGGAACGTACGGGCTTGAACGTGGTCGTTGAAAATCGTGCGGGCGCAAGCGGCGTGATTGCCATTGACGCCCTGAAGAAGTCGCCGGCCGATGGCACGGTGCTGATGTTCGGCACGTCGGCTACGACGGTTGCTCAAGCGGTCACACGCAAGAATCCCGGCTTCGATCTGGACCGTGACTTGACCCCGATCGTGCTTACGGGCCTGACCTGCACCGCCTATGTGGTGTCGAACACGCTGAACGTCCGCAACCTCAACGAATACATCGCCTGGCTCAAGCAGAATCCGAACCGGCACAATTTCGGGACCACGGCGTTGGGCAGCAATACCCAATTCGTGGGCAACCTGCTGGGGCAGTCGGTCGGATTTCCGTTGGAGGCTGTGGCCTACAAGGGCGCAGCGCCACTGATGGCCGACCTGATGGCCGGGCACATCCCCGCTGGATGCGGGGGTCTGACCGACTTTCTCACCCAGCACCAGGCTGGCCGCCTGCGCATTCTGGGCGTGAGTTCGCAAAAGCGCTCGGCATCGGCATCCGATATTCCGACCTTCGCTGAACTGGGACACCCCAAGGCCACCTACGAGGGCTTCTACGGCTTCTATGGCCCGCCCAAGATGCCGCCCGCCATCATTGAGGCCTGGAACCGCGAACTGCGCGCGGCCACCGAGTCGGCTGACTTGCGCGGCAAGCTGGAAGGCATGGGGCTGGACGTCATGACCTCCACGCCCACAGAGTTTCAGAGCCGTCAGACCCGCCTGGTCGGCACCTTCCAGGACATGATGAAGACCGTCGGCTACACGCCGGAATAAACCACGCTCAGCCCCGCGAAGCGCTGCGCTCGCGCGCCGCTGCTTCAAAGGCAGCGAGCCGCCGCTCGAATCGCACGGCCTGACCTGCGACCCCCGGCGCATACGGCGTCGGGGCGGGCAGCGTCTCGAAGAAATGGCAGGCCACTCGATGACCGGGCTGCGCTTCACGCAATGCCGGCACCTCCTTGCGGCATCGCTCCTGTGCATGCGGACACCGGGTGTTGAAGCGGCACCCCTCGGGCGGTTTCATGGCACTGGGCACATCACCTGTCAGCACGATGCGCTGACGTTGCGCGCCCGGATCGGGACGGGGAATCGCCGAGAGCAGCGCCTGAGTGTAGGGATGCAAAGGGCGTGCGTACAAGGTCTGCTTATCGGCCACCTCGACCAGTCTGCCCAGGTACATCACTGCCACCCGATCGCTGATGTGCTTGACCACCGCCAGGTCATGCGCAATGAAGAGGTAGGACAGCCCGAAGCGCTGCTGCAGATCCTGCAGCAAGTTCACGACCTGCGCTTGAATCGAGACATCCAGCGCCGAGACCGGCTCGTCGCACACGATGAGATCGGGCTGTACTGCCAGCGCGCGCGCAATGCCAATGCGCTGTCGTTGCCCGCCTGAGAACTGATGCGGGTAGCGGCGAGCATGCTCGGGCAACAAGCCCACAACATCCAGCAACTCCTTCACGCGCGCAGAACGCTCAGCCGGAGATCCGATCTCGTGCACCTGCATGGGCTCGGTGATGATGTCACCCACCGTCATGCGGGGGTTCAATGAGGCATACGGATCCTGAAAGATGATCTGCAGATGCCGACGCATCCGACGCATCGCATCGTCATCGAGTGTCGCGATTTCCTGACTCTGAAACCGGATCGACCCTGCTGTGGGTGGCATGAGTCGCAAGATCATGCGCCCGGTTGTCGACTTGCCACAGCCCGACTCGCCCACCAATGCCAGCGTCTCGCCGCGCGCAATATCGAAGCTCACGTCGTCCACGGCCTGCACCGACCCGACCGTCCGGTTCATGATCACGCCGCGCTTCACCGGAAAGTGCTTGACCAAGCCCTTGACGCTGAGCAGCGGTACATCGGTTGATCCGATCGGAGCCAGCTCCGAGTCCACTGCAGGCAGCGAGTTCATGCACCCTCCTGCATCGGCACAGCCTGGATGGACTCGACCGGCGCCAACCAGCACGCCACCTGATGGCCAGGCGCCATGTTGCGCAGAGGTGGCGGCTCAGCATGGCAGCGGGGCTGCGAAAAGGGGCAGCGCGGCGCAAAGCGACAGCCCGCCGGCTGACGCGCAGGGCTTGGCACCGTACCCTCGATCGTTGAAAGACGCTCACGCGCCACATCAAGCCGCGGGATGGATCCGAGCAGGCCGATGGTGTACGGATGTTGAGGGTCATTGAAGATTGCCGAGACCGGTGCGCTTTCCACGATCTTTCCGGCATACATGACGATCACTTCATCTGCGAGTTCGGCAATCACGCCCAGGTCGTGGGTGATGATGAGGATGGCCATCCCCAGGCGTTGCTGCAGGTCGCGCAAGAGCTCAAGAATTTGGGCCTGAATCGTGACATCCAAGGCGGTCGTCGGCTCGTCGGCAATCAGCAGAGCCGGCTCGCAGGCCAGTGCCATGGCGATCATGACCCGCTGACGCATTCCCCCTGACAAGTGATGCGGATAGTCATCCAGGCGCTGCGCTGCAGACGGAATGCGCACGAGCTCGAGCACCTCAATGGCTCGGGCACGAGCGTGCTCCATGCTGACATCGCGATGCGCGCGAATCACTTCAATGATCTGCCGTCCGATCGTGTGCACCGGGTTGAGCGAGGTCATGGGCTCCTGAAAGACCATGGACATCCGATTGCCCCGCAGCAGCCGCCTGGCCTGGGGTGACAGACTCAGCACCTCCTCGCCTTCGAAGCGGATCGATTCGGCACTGACCTTGCCCGGAGGCGAGGCTACCAGACCCATCAGCGACAGCGATGTCACGCTCTTACCGCAGCCCGACTCGCCAACGAGGCCCACGGTGCGGCCCCGCGGCACATCGAAGCTGATGCCATCGACTGCCCTGAAAAGACCTCGGTCCGTTTCAAACCAGGTCTTGAGGTCGCGTACCTGCAACAGGGCATCGGTCTGCTCGATTGGCTGCTCCGACGCTGCCCGCACAGCGTCGCCCGGCTTCGCCATCGCATTCATTGGCAAGACACTCTGAGAGGGATTGGCACTGGTCAGTACGACACATCCAGCCCTTTGTAGAAGGTGTACTGGAACAGCATGTGCGCGCGCGCCCCTTTGAGCTTCTTGTTGGAGGTTTGGTACATGTTGACGTTCATGACCGGGATCCAGAGATGCTCATTCATCACACGCTCCTGCGCTGCGCCGTAAGCCTTGGCGCGATCGGCATCAGTGAGCGCGACACGTCCCTGTCGGATCACCTCATCGGTCTGGGCGTCCTTGTAGTTCATGCGATTGGGCACGGGAATCTGCGCGGAATCGAAGTAGAAATTCATCAGCTCACCGGCAGACAGATACGGCACGGTCACGGTCCACAGATCGAAGTCCTGACCGCTGAGCTTGGCCGGCATGATGGTGGAATCCAGCGCCGTGATGCGCCAGTCCACGCCAATCTTGCGCATCTGCCCCTGAATGGCTTCAGTCATACGTGGAAAGTACGTGACCTGCGGGATATAGACGATCGGTGCCAGACGCACCCCGTCCTTGACACGAATGCCATCGGGCCCGGGCTTCCAGCCGGCCTCATCCAGCAGCTTTTTCGCGCGGTTGACGTCTTCCTTGATGAGGCCCTTTGTGGAGGGGGCAAAGTCCAGCGCATTGGGATCGATGTAGGTGTAGGCGGGCTCCGCCTGCCCGAGCATGACGGCCTTAGTCAGCTCGGCACGATTCAGGGCAATGTTCATCGCCTCGCGCACCCGCTTGTCATTGACCAGCGGGCGATCCGCCTTGAAGCCGAAGTACATCAACTGAAAATTGGGGTTGGCTTTTTCCACGTTGAGCATCGGCGCCTTCTTGGCCTGGTCGATGAACTGCGTAGGGAAATGCGGGGTGATGTCGAAGCGTCCGCCCATCATGGCGGCTAGCCGGCTGGAGTCTTCCGGCACGATCTTGATCGACATGCGTTCAAACTTCGCCGGGCCCGGATTTTTGTACATCGACGGGCCCCACTTGTAGGCGTCATGGCGCCTGAGCACGGTCTCGGTACGCGGCTGCCATGACACGAAACACCATGGGCCAGTGCCATCAATCGCCTTGGTGCCATAGTCCTTGCCCAACGCATCCACGCTTTCCTTGTTGTGAATCGCGTTGTTGAACATGGCCAGTTGCACCAGAAGGTCCGAGTAAGGCTCGGTCATTTCGTAGTGAACGGTATACGGATCAACGGCCCTGAGCTCCTTGATCTTGCCGGCACGCCAGGCATAAGGGCCTTTCACCTCACGTTGCCGGGTGAAGCTGTACACCACGTCGGCGGCGGTGAATTTCTTGCCGCTGCAAAACGTGACGTCGTCGCGCAGCTTGAAGGTGTAAGTCCGGCCATCGGGACTGATGGACCAGGACTTGGCAAGCAGCGGCAGCGGTGTCTTACCGTCCCAGTCCAGCGCCGTGAGGGTGTCCTGGATCAGGTGCACAACATCTCCGGTGGGAGACCAGGTCGTGCGATGGCCGTCGAAGTGAGGTGCATCCAGCGCTTTCATGTAGTTCAGCGTCTGGGCGTGTGCGCCTGCAGTCAACAATGTCATGGCAGCACTTGCTGCAGCCAGGCCGGTTCTCAAGGTGAGCATTACGTTGTCTCCTTAGTGCGGGTTCTGTGTGAACCTCGGTGGCAGTGTTATTGAAAAACCAAACGAACACACCCATCGGTCGGCCCACGGTCAACAGCCGGACCGAAACAGATCTTCATTGCTGCAGCCTCGGGTCGAGCACATCGCGCACCGCGTCACCCAGCAAATTGGCTGCCAGCACGATCAGCAAAATCGCCAAGCTCGGCATCGTTGCGATATGCGGCGCAATGAACAGAAAGTCCCGCCCTTGCGCTGCCATCATGCCCAGCTCTGCTTCAGGTGGTTGTGCTCCCATGCCCAGAAAACCCAGCGCTGACCCCACCAGGATCACCTGACCGAATCGAAGCGTGAGAAAGACCGAAATGGTGGAGATGCAATTGAGGGTGAGGTAGCGCCAGATCAGCGTGCGATTGGAAACACCCACCGCCCTGCCCGCCTCCATGAACTCTTGACCCATGATGCCAATGGCGGAGCCGCGGGCCACGCGCGCCACATCAGGCACGGTAGAGACCACCAGCGCGATGATCACGGACTCCATGCCCGGGCCCACGATGGCCGCGACCGCCAATCCGATGAGGATTGCGGGAAAGGCCAGCATGACGTCGACCAGCCGCATGATCCAGGGATCGAGCTTGCGATAAAAGGCCGCGATGATCCCTAATGCGCCCCCCAGCAGCCCACCGATGAGGACACCGGCCAACCCCATCATGAGCGTGTTGCGCGCACCGAACAGCACTCGGCTCAGGATGTCTCGTCCGGTGTTGTCGGTACCGAGCCAGTTCACGGCGTCGGGTGGCGCCATGGATTTGCTCAGGTCGGTGAAGTAAGGATCGTAGGGTGCAATCAGCGGGGCGAAGATGGCCGCAAGTGTGATCAGGCCAAGAACGATGGCGGCACCCAGCGCCACCTTGTCACGAGCCAGGCGCACCAGCACCCCGTCACGCCGCAACAAGCCCTGCTCGGGAACTGCGGCGGCAGTCGATGCTGCCACTTGAACGGCGGGCGTACTCATGCGCGTTGCACCCTCGGGTCGAGATACACGTACAGCACGTCCACCAGCAGATTGATGGCAAGAAACGCAATCGCCAGAATCATGATCGCGCCCTGTGCAGTGGGAAAGTCGCTTGAAATGATGGCGCCCACAGCCAACCTGCCCACCCCTGGCCAGGAGAACATGGTCTCGGTGACCACTGCGCCGCCCAGCAGAAACGCTGCTTGCAGGCCGATCAGCGTGACAACCGGGATGAGTGCATTGCGCAGCGCGTGATGCACGATCACGACCGACTCACGCAAGCCCTTGGCGCGGGCCGTGCGCACGAAATCCGCCCCCAGGACTTCCAGCACTGCAGTACGGGTAATGCGCGCAATCGGCCCGATCAGCACACTGCCAAGCGTGAGCGCAGGCAGGATCAGACTGGGCAATCCGCCATCCCAGACCGGGCCGGTGCGGCCCGTAAAGGGCAGCAGGTCCCACTTGAAGCCCACGTATTGGATGAGCAGCAAGCCGATGAAAAAGACCGGCATGGAAACACCGGCCACCGAGATCGCCATGATGATGCGATCGACGGCCGTGCCGCGCCTGACCGCTGCAAGCGTGCCGAGCAGCAACCCAATGGGCACCGCAATGAGCATGGCGCCGAGCATGAGCTCGACCGTGGGCCCAATCGTTTCGACAAGCTCCTCGCTCACCGGCTTGTTGGAAATGATCGAGCGCCCCAGATCACCACGGCCCACTCGCCCGATGTAGTCACCGAACTGGGTGAGCACAGGCCGATCGAGACCGAGCTCAGCCCTCACGGCCGCGACCTCCTCGGCCTTGGCGTCAGGACCTGCAATGATCCGTGCCGGGTCGCTGGGAACGACCTGCAACAGACAGAAACACAAAAACAGAACCCCGATCAGCGCCGGCATCGAGACCAGCAATCGTCGGATGATGACCGGCCCCATGTCTCCTCCTAGTGAAGCCGCAGCACCAGAACATGACAGGCACTTCGCAGGCCGTCAATCCGCAGCGCACCATCTGCGACTGACAGCGATCGCCGTTCACCACTTACCCAGGGGCCGCACCGTTGGCGCTGCGGGCCCGGCACCCATCAGGCGCGCATCATCACGCCTGCAGATTGCGCCTGAACAGATCAAACAGCCGCACCCAATGCCGCTCGGCGCTGGGTTTGTCGTAGATGCCATCGCGCTTCGGAAAGGCAAAACCGTGCTGTGCCCCGGGGTACCACTCCAGCCGGTAATTCACCTTGGCCGCCTTGAGCGCGGTCTCAAGCGTGGCGATGGTCTCGGGCGGGGCCCATTTGTCGATTTCGGCACACGCCAGATAGGTTTCACACTTCACGCGATCGAGCATCTTGTGCGGTGAATCGTCGCGATCGGTGACCAGATTGGCGCCGTAGATGGAGGCCACGCAGCGCAGGCGCGGATGGTGGGCGGCCGCCGCAATCACGAACGGGCCGCTCATGCAGTAGCCCACTGCGCCGATATGAGTCTTGTCGGCGGCAGGCTGAGCATCGACATAATCGAGCATCGCCTGGGTGTCCTGCACGATCATGCCGTTGCTCAGACTGCTCATGTGCTCGAACATCACTTTCATGTGCGCCTCATCACGCACAGACAGCTCGTACGACCGCACGCGCCGGTAGTACAGATTGGGCAGCACTACGAAGTAGCCCACCGCGGCAATGCGGCGCGCCATGTCATGCAGTTCCTCTCGCTTGCCTGGTGCATCCATGTAGAACAGCACGACCGGGTGCGGGCCGCCTTCATCGGGATAGACCACGAATGTGGGCATGGCGCCGTCGCGGGTCTGGATGTCGAGATGGTGTTCGATCATGGGAGTCTCCGTTTCATGAGGCAATCGATTGGAACCGCTGGGCGCCGATTCGGGGCCTGGCCAGCCCGGGCTGGCTTATGATGCGTCAAAGACGGCGCCAGCCTTAGGCCGAGCCCGCAATCCTGACATACCGCGACATGCATCGCGTTTTCACCCGGCGACAGCTGTCGCCCCGACTCTGGAGGAGCCCCGCATGAACACCGAATTCTGTCTGGTCGAAAAACGCGACCACATCATGACCGTGCGCCTGAACCGCCCTGAGCGGCTCAATGCCATGCACCCCCCCGGCAATCTTGAGCTGGCCAAGGTTTTTGACGACTTCGCGGCCGACGACGATATGTGGGTCGCCATCATTACCGGTGAAGGTCGGGGCTTTTGTGCCGGCAACGACCTGCGCTACCAGGCTGAAGGTGGCGTGCGCCCGCCCATGCCGCTGGGCTTCAACGGCCTGACCGCACGCTGGGATCTGACCAAACCCGTTCTGGCCGCAGTGAATGGCGTGGCCATGGGTGGCGGCTTTGAAACCGCGCTGGCCTGCGACCTGATCATTGCTTCCGAACAGGCCACCTTCGCCCTGCCGGAGCCGAAAGTGGGTCTCGCTGCGCTGGCCGGCGGCCTGAATCGCCTGCCCCGTGTCATCGGCCCCAAGCGAGCGCTGGGCATGATTCTGACCGGGCGGCATGTGACGGCCAAGGAAGGCTATGAACTGGGCTTCGTGAATGAGGTCTGCGCGCCCGACAAGCTGATGGAGCGCACGATGGCCTGGGCGCATCAGATCCTGGAGTGCTCGCCGTTGTCCATTCGTGCCAGCAAGGACGTGGTCTATCGCAGCCTGAGCACGGCATCGCTGCAGGACTCGATGGAAGCGACGTATGACTCGGTGCTAAAGCTGCGCGCCAGCGAAGACTTCATCGAAGGGCCCAAGGCCTTCTCCGAGAAGCGCAAGCCCAACTGGAAGGGCCGCTGAGCTCGGACTGCGCGCGCATACGCCAGGCGATGAGTGCGCAGTCTGCTTCCGGCTGCTGCGGGCCGACCGCAGCAGTTGGTCTTCATCCGTCGCTGGATGCGCGGAGGCTCGGGCCACCGAGTCAGTCGGGACCGATCGCGCAAGGCGATCGCGTCGCGAACATGGCTGCGATTCCTGC
The DNA here is from genome assembly GCA_947463885.1 of Burkholderiales bacterium. Classification (GTDB taxonomy): domain Bacteria; phylum Pseudomonadota; class Gammaproteobacteria; order Burkholderiales; family Burkholderiaceae_E; genus UBA4615. Next base: position 1,647 of record CANHUQ010000042.1, on the reverse strand, counting down.
CGGCAACTTCATCATGGGCAGTGACGCCGATGAAGGTGAGCCAGGCGATGGCGAGGCGCCTGCCCGGCGCGTTCACCTGCCCGCCTTTCGGATCGATCGCACGGCGGTCAGCAACCGCGAATTCGCTGCGTTCGTCCAGGCCACGGGCTATGTTTCGCTCGCCGAGGAAGTCGGTGTGAGCTTTGTGTTTGCAGGCCTGCTGCCAGACGATTTTCCGCCCACCCGCGGTGTCGTCGATGCGCCCTGGTGGCGCGAAGTGGAAGGTGCCTGCTGGAGCCATCCGGAAGGGCCCGGCTCTTGCGTGGACCAACGTGCAGACCACCCGGTCGTACATGTCTCATGGCATGACGCGGTGGCCTATTGCCACTGGGCCGGCAAGCGGCTGGCGACTGAGGCCGAATGGGAATATGCCGCGCGCGGTGGTCTGGCGGGCAAGCGCTATGCATGGGGCGATGAGCTCACACCTGATGGCGTGCACCGATGCAACATCTGGCAAGGGCGCTTTCCAATGCGCAACACGCAGGACGACGGCTTTTACGGCACCGCCCCGGTCGATGCGTTCGAGGCGAATGGATTCGGCCTCTTCAACGTCTGCGGCAATGTCTGGGAGTGGTGCGCCGACTGGTTCGACAACCACTTCACCCGCGACGATCTGATCAACCCTCGTGGCCCGATGCATGGCAACCGCCGCGTGATTCGCGGTGGCAGCTTCCTGTGCCATGAAAGTTACTGCAATCGATACCGCGTGGCAGCGCGCAGTTCCAACGGACCCGACGCCACCACCAGCCATATGGGGTTTCGGTGTGCAGCCAACGCCGACACCCCCTAACGATCAGGCACGGCACACCACGCCTGACGTCACCTGCACAGCGCATATCAAGGAAAGACTTCAATGACCCAACAGCATGCACCCGCCCAAGTGGGTCTGACCCTCAGCGAATCCACGCCGCATTGGCCTGCACCGCCTAAGGCCCCGGCTGGCGCACCGAACATCGTCTATGTCGTATTCGATGACATGGGGTTTGCCGACCTGGGTTGTTATGGCTCGGAAATTTCCACGCCGAACATCGACGCGCTGGCCGCAGGCGGCTTGCGTTACACCAACTTTCACACCACCGCTTTGTGCTCGCCCACCCGCGCAGCCTTGCTCACTGGACGCAACCATCACTCGGTGGGCATGGGCGGGCTGTCGGACTGGGACTTCGGCTTTCCTGGCATGCGCGGGCGCATAGCCAAGAGCGCAGGCACGCTCGCCGAGATGCTGCGCGGCAACGGCTACAACACCTTTGCCACCGGAAAATGGCATCTGACCCCAATTTTCGAGACCACGGCGGCGGGGCCGTTCGACCAGTGGCCGCTGCAGCGCGGCTTTGACCGGTTCTATGGCTTCATGTCGGGCGCGACCAATCAGTTCCACCCCGACCTGGCGATGGACAACCATCGCATCGAAGCACCTGATCGCCCTGACTATCACCTGTCGGAAGACATCGTCGAGCAGTCGATGCGCTTCATCCGTCATCAGCAGACCGCCGCGCCAGAAAAACCTTTTTTCCTGTACATGTGCTTCGGGGCACAACACTCGCCGCACCATGCGCCGGCGCGCTATATCGACAAGTACCTGCCGGTTTTCGAGAAAGGCTGGGATGC
>CANHUQ010000041.1 GCA_947463885.1 Burkholderiales bacterium | reverse complement strand
CACTGCCATCGGGTGTCGAGTCCGACCTGCTGCGTGGTGCGTATCAACTGCGAGCGGCGCCTGCCGTACCCGCTGACGTGCCGCGCGTCACGCTCATGGCCAGTGGCGCGCTGATGGGCGAGGCCCTGGCGAGCGCTGACAGTCTGGGCCGCGACTACGGTGTGGCGGTTGAGGTGATCAGCGTGACCAGTTGGAGCGAATTAGCCCGCGATGCGCAACGTTGTGAACGCGCGGCCCGACTGGAAGGCGCATCGACACGTCCGCATCTGCACACACTGCTGAGCGGGCACGACGGCCCGGTGATTGCCGTGAGCGACTACGTGCGTGCAGTGCCTGAATCAGTGCGGGTCTGCATCCCGCAAGGTCGCAGCTATACGGTGCTGGGAACCGACGGCTTTGGTCGCAGTGACACCCGGGCCCAGCTGCGTGCATTCTTTGAGGTCGATGCTGCATCGATCACGCACGCTGCGGTGCATGCGCTGCATGCTGCGGGCGCCATCGATGCGCACATCTTGGCGCGCGCACGGGCCCCGTTGCGAGCGGGCCCGGTCCCCTGGGAGGTGTAGCGCGCGCAGGCCTCAGTTCAGTGAGGCATACCGCTCAAGGTGATGGTCGGCGTCGCCGAAGCGGTGGGTGATGGTGGTCAGACGGCGAAAACAGTGCGAGACCTTCATTTCCTCGGTCATGCCCATGCCACCGTGCAACTGCACCGACTCCTGGCTCACCTGACGGGCAGCGTCCGCCACCTTGATCTTGGCGGCTGACACCGCGCGCCTGCGCTCGACCGGGTCGGTGGCCTGGTCCACTTTTGCAGCGGCGTAGATCACCATCGAACGAGCCTGCTCGCACACCACGTACATGTCGACCATGCGGTGCTGCAGCGCCTGGAAAGTGCCAATGGCCACGCCGAACTGCTTGCGGGTCTTCAGGTATTCCAGAGTGGTGTCATTGGCGAACTTCATGGCGCCGATGGCATCGGCGCACAGCAGCGCGGTGGCGAAATCCAGCGTGTCCTCGATCACCGGTTGGGCCGCATCGGCCGTTCCAAGCAAGGCCTGTGCGGGCAGTTTCACGCCTGTGAAGCGGATGTCGGCTGCGCGCTGTCCGTCGACGGTGCGACACGCGTTGAGCGTGACACCCGGTGCGGTGCGGTCCACGACGAACAGGCTCGTGCCCTGGCCGGTGCGCGCACTCACGATCAGCTGGTCGGCAGAGGGCGCACCGATGACGACTGATTTCTCGCCATCCAGAATCCATCCACCGCCCTCAGCCCGTGCGGTGGTGCCCTGCGGAGCGGTCTCGTAGCGACGCCCCGGCTCGAGGTAGGCGAAGGCCATGCGACGGGTACCGGCAGCCAGGCCTGGCAGCAGCGCGGCACGCTGTTCGGTGCTGCCCGCTTGCGAGACCAACCTTGCGGCCAGACCCACGTTATCGAGCAAGGGCTCCACGACCAGAGCCTCACCGCAGGCTTCCATGGCGGCCATGAGATCGACCGCGCCACCGCCGAAACCGCCATCGGCCTCGGGCAGTGCAATAGCAGTCAAGCCCATCTCGGCGAACGTGGACCACACGGTATCGCTCGCACCACTGTCGGAGCGGATGATCGCCTTGCGCTTTTCGAAGTCGTATTCGTTGGCCAGATATTTGCGCAGCGCGTCGGAGAGTTGCTGCTGCTCTTCGCTGTATTCGAAATTCATGCGAATGTCCTTGCGGTCACAGACCCAGAGTCGCCTTGGCGATGATGTTGCGCTGGATCTCGTTGGAGCCCGCGTAGATGGTGGTCTTGCGATAGTTGAAATAGCGCGGCGACAACCGTGACTTGTAGGCGTCGACGCTGCCACCTTCCACAGCGACGAAGGGCTGCGCCTGCGGACCCACCGCCTGCATCATGAGCTCGGTGATCGACTGCTGGATCTCGCTGCCCTTGAGCTTGAGCATGGACGCATCGGCGCCCGGCGGTTGGCCCGTGCGACGCATCCGGTCAAGGAAACGCATGGCGGTGAGCTCGAGTGCCTGCAGTTCGATCTCGGTGCGCGAGAGCCGGTCGCGAAAGCGCGGATCTTCGATGATCGGCTTGCCGTTCTTCATTTCGCCTGCGGCAAGTGTGCGCAGCGCTTGCAGTTCGCGCTTGGAGGCGCCCACATTGCCCGAGCCCACGCGTTCATGGCCGAGCAGGTACTTTGCCACCGTCCAGCCCTTGTTCTCTTCGAAGATGAGGTTCTCGACCGGCACCTTCACTTCGTCAAAGAACACCTCGTTCACTTCGTGGCCGCCGTCCATGAGGATGAGCGGGCGCACGGTGATGCCTGGCGTCTTCATGTCGATCAGCAGAAAGCTGATGCCTTCCTGACGGATCTTTGCGGCCGGGTCGGTGCGTACCAGACAGAAAATCCAGTCACCGTAGTGCCCCAGCGTAGTCCAGATTTTCTGGCCGTTGACCACGTAATGGTCGCCCTTGCGCTCGGCGCGCGTTTTCAGTGAAGCCAGGTCGGAGCCTGAACCTGGCTCGGAGTATCCCTGCACCCAGAAATCATCGCCCTCGCGAATGCGCGGCAGGTGATGATCTTTTTGCGCATCGGTCCCGAAGCGCATCAGCACCGAGGCGCACATGTTGGGGCCAAAATTCGGCAGGTTGGGAGCGCCAGCCAGCCCGAACTCTTCGTTAAAGATGTAGCGCTGTGTGATGTCCCAGCCCGTGCCACCCCACTCCACCGGCCAATGCGGCACAGCCCAGCCTTTTTTGGCCAGGATTTTGTGCCAGCGTAGAAAGTCTTCTTTAGACAGGTGCTGGTAATTGACGACCTTGTCGCGAATATCCTTGGGCAAATTGGCCGCGAGCCAGTCGCGTACCTCGTTGCGGAAGGCCAGTTCCTGGTCCGAATAGCTCAAATCCATCTTCATCTCTCCTGAATGCGGGCCCCCGAGGCTGCGGGAACACTTCGCAGTGTCGTTCACCGGGCCTTGGACAGGCAAGTTGGGCGTCGGTCTTGCCTCTCAATCCGGAACGCGTGCGGTCGGCATCGGATCGCACGTTGAAACTTGGACGGCTCACTCGGGTTCGATCTTGGCGTCCCGGATGGCCTTCGCCCACTTGGCGGTTTCGGTGCGCGAGCGCTGTGCCAGGGCTTCGGGTGAAGCCGGTGCGGTCTCGAATCCGATCGAGGAAAACTTGTCCAGCAGCTCCTTGTCAGTGGCTGCCGCATTGGCCGCCCGATTAAGCCTCTGGATGATGTCGGCCGGTGTGCCCGCCGGCGCGAAGATCGCGAAGTAGGCGATCAGCTCGTAGTCTTTCAAGCCGAGGGCTTCATTGACCGTGGGCAGCTCGGGAATGGCTTTGGAGCGCTGGGTGGACGTGACGGCCAACCCGCGCACCTTGCCCGCCTTCACCTGCGGCAGCATCACGGCAAAGTCTGCCGTGAACAGGTTCACCTGTCCGCCGATCAGATCGGTCATGGCAGCAGGCCCGCTTTTATACGGCACGTAGTTCAGTTGCACGCCGGCCATGCTGAAGAGCATTTCGCTGGAGACGCGCTGCGAGGTGCTGGCGCTGGCAAAGCTCATCTGACCGGGCTTGGCCTTGGCCATGGCGATCAGCTCAGGCAATGTCTTGGCGGGCACATCGTTGTTGATGCCGACAATCAGCGGCACCTGGCCCAGGAAGGCTACCGGCGCAAAGGCCGTGTCCTGGTCATAGGGTAGCTTCTTCATCAGGCTCTTGAGCGCGGCATTGGTGCTGTTGGTGCCAATCAGCAGCGTGTAGCCGTCCGGGGCTGACTTGGCGGCGGCATCAGCACCGAGCATGCCGTTCACGCCGGGCTTGTTTTCGATGACGATCGGCTGCCCGAGCGATTCGGACATTTTTTGCGCGAAGGCTCGACCGATCTGGTCGGTGGCGCTGCCGGCCGCAAAGGGCACGATCGCTTTGATCGGCTTGCTGGGATAGGCCTGAGGGGCAGGCGCTGCGGCGGTCTGCGCCTGGCTGAGTGAAGGCATCAGACTCAGCGCCCATACGGCCGACAGTGCCCACGGCAGACTGAGTCGTATCGTGCGCAGGCTGCGCCGTGAAGTGTTTCGAGTGGTGTGCATAGCGTCTTGGAAATGGATGACGATCGGGTTGTGTGCGGCGCTCAGGATTGCAGGCCGTCAGACAGAAATCGGTAAACCTCATCGAACAGCGAGAAGCGCTCCAGCTCGTTCATGATGCCATGCGTGCCCTGGCTGAGCAGCACGAGCTTTTTCGGATGGGCATTGACCAGCAGCGGATACAGTGTCTGCGCCATGTAGGGTGGTGTGTCGGCGTCCCATTCGGCAAGGATCAACAGCGTGGGCACCCGAATGCGTGCCGGGTCATAGACCGCCTTGCCAGCACTCCAGAAGATTCGCCCCTCTTGCACCACACCGTTGGGTGCCCGGACGTAAGGCGGGTTGGCTTTGGAACCCACCGGATCGCTGGCAAAAGTGGCTTGAGCCCAGGCATCGAACCAGGCGTCGGGCTGTGGTTTGACGTCAGGTCTGAGACCGGTGTCCTTGCGCTTGCGTGCGGCCTCGATCGTGACCGTACGGTAAGCGCCCAGTGCGCCGCCGGAGTCGGTCAGTGAGGCGCCGTCCTGTCTGAGCCATACCGGTGCCAGGAGTACCAGGCGGCTGATCTTGTCGGAATGCTGTGTGGCATAGCGGGCCGTGATCACGGTGCCCCAGGAGTGGCCCATCACGTTGATGCGCGGCACCTGGCGCCGTGTGCGGATCCAGTCGGCGGCGGCGGCAAAGTCGCGTGCGGCCACTTCCGAATCGACGATCGGATGATTCGCTTCGGCAGGTTGGTCCATCTCCGGTGGGCGGCTCGATTGGCCATAGCCGCGGATGTCGACCATGTAGACGTCGAAGCCCTGGCGGGCCAGCACGTCCATCCACGAGACGCCCTCGAGTGTCAGATCGAAACCGGTCTCGGCCGGGTAGGTGGCACCGTGCACGAAGAGCAGCACGTGATCGGCGCTGAATGTGTTGAGCGTAGCCAGCCGCTTGTTGCGCACATAGAGCTGGATGCCCGGGTCGCCACCAGGAACCATGAACTCTTCCATGACCAGCGGTGCCTGGCCCACCTGCGCGGCGCGCGGGACAGGCGATGCGGAACGAACGGCGGCGCTGTCGCTGACGGTGGCGAGCGTGGTCAGGGCGCTCACTGTGCTCAGCCAGCGAAGCAGCATGTCGGTCTCCTGATGCGGTGATCTGTGGATTGTGGGTTCATGCATGCCGGGCGGCACAGGTGGCGATGCTGGCACGCCGACGGATCTCCGGGCCGATGCGCCGCTTGAAAAACGAACCGTGCAACGAAGGGTGCACCGAACCGTATGAGGCCATCTTGTACGATCAGTCCACTGAATTGCACAGACGCGGGAAGACGCATGACTCACACATTGAAGGTGTCGCACGATGGGCCGGTGACCACGCTCGTCATCAATCGGCCCGAGGTCCGCAATGCACTCGATCGTGAGACCACACAGGCGCTGGCGCAGGCCCTGCTGGCATTTGAAGCCGATGAAGGCGCACGGGTGGCCGTACTGACCGGTGCAGGCCAAGCTTTTTGCGCCGGGGCTGACCTCAAGGAGCTGGCGGGCGGCGTGCCCTACGAACCCTGGGCGGGCAGTGAGGCAGGGCCCCTGCACCGGGTGCTCGACAAGCCGGTGATTGCTGCGGTCAGTGGCATGGCCTGTGCCGGTGGCTTGGGTGTGGCCCTGTGGTGCGACCTTCGCATTGCCGACGAGACGGCGAAATTCGCAGTGCTCTCGCGCCGCTGGGGGGTGCCCATGAGCGATGGCACCACCGTACGCCTGCCACGCATTGTGGGCATGGGCCGCGCGCTCGACATGATGCTCACCGCACGCGCGGTCGATGCGCAGGAAGCGCTGCACATGGGGCTTGTGACGCGGGTAGTGCCGGTTGGACAGGCGGTTGCAGCGGCTCAGGCGCTGGCCCACAGCATGGCGGCTTTCCCGCAGATTGCCATGCGTTCGGATCGTCGCTCCACCTACGCGCAATGGGATCTGCCCGAAGCCGAGGCGATTGCACGCGAGAACGTCTTGTCGCTCGAGGCGCGTCGGCTCGAAGCCACCGAGGGGGCACGCCGGTTTGCGGCAGGAGCCGGTCGACATGGTCAGGTTGGTGAAGTGGACGAGGGCACACGCGGATGAGAGCGGTGGTCTGCCAGTCCTTTGATGATCCCTCGGCCACATCGGTCCAGGAGATCGCATCGCCTGCCTTGAGTGCCGGATGCGTGCGTGTGCAAGTGCATGTGGCGGGCGTCAGTTTCGCCAATCTGCTGGTGCTTAAGGGGACGCATCAGAATCGCGCTGAGCCGCCCTTCACGCCGGGCACCGAAGTGGCCGGGGTGGTGCTTGAATGCGCGGCCGATGTCACGCACGTCAAGGTGGGCGATCGCGTGGCCGCGGGGGTGCGCTCAGGTGGCTTTGCCGACGAGGTGATCGTGCCCGAGCGCACGGTGTACCGTTTGCCCGCACAAGTGAGTTTTCTGCAGGCGGTGCATTTTCCCACCATCTACGCCACCGCGTATGCAGCCTTTGCGTGGCGTGCGCACCTGCAGCCCGGCGAAACCGTGCTGGTGTTCGGTGCAGCGGGAGGCAGTGGCTTGTCAGCGATCGAGGTGGCGCGCTGTCTGGGGGCGCGCGTGCTGGCTGTGGCCGGCACCGATGAGAAACTCGAGGCGGCCAGGCGTCATGGTGCGCAGGTGATGATTGATCGGCGCGCGGGGCCGGTTTCGCAGGCGGTGCTCGCAGCGACCGCCGGGCGTGGTGCCGATGTGATCTTTGATCCGGTGGGCGGCGAGGCTTTCCGCGAAGCCATGCGGTGCATTGCCCCTGACGGTCGCATCATCCCGATGGGCTTTGCCAGCGGCGACATTCCCAGTGTGCCCGCCAACATAGCGCTGGTGAAGAACATCACGGTCATTGGCCTGTACTGGGGTCATTACGTGGGCTGGGGGCGCGTGCCCCCCGTGCCGGGCACCGAGCTGAAGGTGCGTGCGGCCTTTGACGACCTGTTCGGCTGGTGTGCACAGGGGCGCCTGAACCCCGAGACCTGGCGCACCTGGCCGCTGGACGGATTCCGTGAGGCACTGAATGCGATTGCCTCACGTGAAGTGATCGGTCGGGTCGCGCTGACGCTGCGATGAATGTCGGCGGTCGCGGGCTCAGGCAGTCCGTCAGGCGATCACGCCTCTCGGGCACAATAGACAGATTCGAATCGATACATCAGGGAGACCGGAATGCTCAGTTACGAAGTGGTCGAACACAGCAAGCCGCTGCAGGCGCGTATTCGTGAAACACCCGTGCCGCAAGGCAGCGAGGTTCTCATTCGCATTACCCGCTCAGGCGTATGTCACTCCGACCTGCATATCTGGGAAGGGTATTTCGATCTGGGCGGCGGCAAGCGCTTCTATGTGAAAGACCGCGGTTGCGTGCCGCCTTTCACGTGCGGCCATGAACCCTATGGTGTGGTGGAGGCCATGGGGCCTGGGGCCCAGGGTGTGAAGCTTGGCGACCGGCGACTGGTGTACCCGTGGATCGGCTGCGGGACCTGCCCGGTGTGCCTGGGCGGCCACGACAATTACTGCCTGAGCCAGCGTTTCCTGGGCGTGGTCAAGCCCGGCGCCTATGCCACTCACGTGGTGGTGCCCGATTCACGTTATCTGATCGATGCGTCCGGCATCGACGAAGCCTGGGCGGCCACGCTGGCCTGCTCGGGTCTGACCGCGTTCAGCGCGATCAGCAAACTGCCCACGCTCGCTGCACGCGACTGGGTGATCGTGCTGGGCTGCGGCGGTCTGGGCATGGCGGCCATTGCCATCATGCGCGCGCAAGGCATCACCAACATCGTGGCCTGCGATGTGGACGCCGCCAAACTTGAAAGCGCGCGCGCTCAGGGCGCGTCGGCTGCCGTCGATACCCGCGAGCCCGATGCGCTGGCGCGTCTGCAGGCGGTCACCGGTGGCGCGATTGCCGGGGCGCTGGATTTCGTGGGCATGCCCGCGACTGCGAATCTGGGCATCGCGGCACTGGCCAAGGGCGGTCACTACATCCTGTGCGGACTGTTCGGTGGCGAGATCACCATGCCTTTGCCGCCCATTGCCCAACGCGGCATCTCGGTGCGTGGATCGTACGTGGGCAGCCTGGATGAACTGAAAGCCGTCGTTGCGCTGGCACGCTCAGGCAAGTTGCAGCCTTCACCCGTGGAGGTGCGGCCGGCCTCTGAAGTGAATCGCAGCATGGAAGAGCTGCGTGATGGCAAGGTGATCGGCCGCGTGGTCCTGGACTTCGAGCATACGAATCCCGACCAGCTCGTCTGAGGACTTTGGCATGGACTACTCGCCCGCGGATCTGACGCGACTCAACGACAACCCGCTGTATCACGCGTTGGGCATCCGGGTGGAGGCCGTCGGCGATGGTCAGGCCCGCTCGGTGCTCACGCCCACCGTGAGTGCCTGCTGGCCCACGCCGCAGCCCCACGGTGGCGTGCTGTTCACCCTGCTGGACACCACCATGGCTTTTGCGGCGCAGTCCAATGGCGAGACCGAAAGCGGCTGCGCCACGGTCGACTGCAGCGTGCAGTATCTGTCGGCCGCGCGCAGCGGCCCGTTCGTCTGCACGGTGGCCACCACGCTCAAGACCAACCGGACTGCGTTCGTGCGCGGCGAGATCCGCGATGCCCAGGGGCATCCGGTGGCCATGGCCCAAGGCACCTTCCGACTCTTCTCACACCGCAAGGAAGGCGCACCGGCCTGAGCTGGCGCATCCGTGGCGGCTGCGATGCCCATCGCGATCATCGTCGTGGCCCAACTGCTGGGCACCTCGCTCTGGTTCAGCACGAACAGCGCAGCCGATGATCTGACACGCGCCTGGGGGGTGGGGCCGTCGGGGATCGGGTGGCTGACCAATGCGGTGCAATCGGGCTTCATTGTCGGCACGCTCGGCATCGCGTTCACCGGCCTGGCTGACCGGTACCGCGCAAGCCGCATCTTCGCGATCAGCGCGGTGCTGGGTGCGTGCGCCAACGCAGGCTTTGCACTGTGGGCGAACGGCCTGGCCGATGGCATGGTCTGGCGCTTTGTCGTGGGACTCTGTCTGGCCGGTATCTATCCCCTCGGGATGAAACTGGTGGTCAGCTGGGCGCCGCAGCAGGCCGGTGCTGCGCTGGCCTGGCTGGTCGGCATGCTGACGCTCGGCACCGCCCTGCCTCAAGGGGTGAGAGTGCTTGGGGCGCATCTGCCGTGGCAGATGGTGTTGCTGGTGTCATCGCTCCTCGCCCTGATGGCTGCAGCGATGGTCATGTGGCTAGGGGATGGTCCGCATCTGAAGCTGCGCGACCCCTCGTCGCCTGCCGCGCGCGCAAACGTGCTGCGCGCCTTCAAGGCCCCCGCGCTGCGCGCGTCGGCCTTCGCGTACTTCGGGCACATGTGGGAACTCTATGCCTTCTGGACACTGGTGCCGATGCTCATCCGCATTACGGATCTGCCGGGTCGACTGGGTGTTGGCAGCGTTGCCGGGCTGTCCTTTGCGGTGATCGGTGTCGGCGCGCTGGGGTGCGTGCTAGGCGGCTGGATGTCGGTGCGGATCGGGAGCGCCCGCGTGGCCGCGGTCGCCCTGGGTCTGTCCGCGTGCTGTTGCCTGGTGTTTCCCTGGGTGAGTGAAGCACCCGCCTGGCTGCTGCTTGGCACCTTGCTGATCTGGGGGATGTCGGCCGTTGCGGACTCCCCGCAGTTCTCGGCCCTGTCGTCGCAGGCATGCCCGCCCGATGCCGTGGGCAGCACGCTGGCCGTTCAGAACGGGATTGGCTTTGCCATCACACTGGTGGCCATTGCAATGACCACCCGCGTGGTCGATCACGTGGGGGTTGAAGTGGCCTGGTGGCTGCTGCCGGGGCCGCTGCTTGGGCTGATTGCGCTGCGCCCTCTATGGCGGCCGCTGAACGGGTCGCGCTGACCGATCGTCAGAGGCGAGCGTCAAGTTTCGGGCTGCCGGGCCGATCGTGACAATTGTCAGCGTCAATCCGACCTTCACCGGTTCGCCCCATGTCCTCGCCCTACTCAGATCTCGCTCGTATTCAACAAACCGCTCGGGCTCGGGGCTTCACGCTGATCGAAATGTTGATCGTGATGGTGATCATTTCCATCCTCGCGGCAGTTGCCATTCCGTCCTACAGCGGTTTCGCGACGCGGGGCCGACTCACCGATGCCACCGGCACGCTGGCGTCGTTCCGTCTGCGCATGGAGCAGTCGTATCAGGACAATGGAAATTTCGGGGCGGCAAGTTGTGCGGTCGCGATCGCAGCGAGCCCCAACTTCAACTTTGCATGTGTGCTGACCAATGGCGGTCAGGGTTTCACCGCGACGGCAACCGGTGTGGGTGCCACAGCCGGATATCAGTATTCCATCGATGAGGCCGGGCAGCGTCAGACCTTAGCCTTTCCGGGAGTGGGGGCCAGCGCATGCTGGGTCATCCGGGCCGGGTCATGCAGCTGACACCGCGCGGCAAGCCAGCCCATCACGCGCGCGCAGCCGGCTTTTCACTGGTCGAACTGGCGGTTGTATTGGCGGTGTTTGGGATCCTGCTAGGTCAGGGCTTGCCAACCATCTCCGACTACCTCGAGAACGCAGCCGTGCGCCGTACCGCGGTGGACCTGCATCACGCGGCCGTGCTGGCACGCTCCGAAGCGATCAAGCGCAACGTACGCACCGAGTTGCGCGTTGCGGCGAACAGCTGGGAGGTGATGGATGTGACCGCTCAACCCCAGACTCGTCTGCTGGCGGGTACGCTCGATCCTCGCGCACGGGCCGAAGTGACGACAGTGGCCTTCGCCAGTAATGGCCGAACCTTTCCGGTGGGGACCGAGCGGCTGTTCGAGGTGACCAACGACGGCGCGGCCTGCGCGGCCAGCCCTCGATGCATGGCCGTGCGTGTCACGAGCGGCGGGGCAGCCCGCGTCTGTTCGCCTCAGAAGGTGGCAGGGACGGCAGGAGCATGCACATGAAGACGCCTGCTCTACAGCGTCATCGCATGCACCGGACCGCCTCGCGTTCCGGTGCGCGCAGTGCCGGCGGGTTTGCGCTGATCGAGACTCTGGTCTCGAGTGCCGTGCTCGGGATGGGTGTGATCGGGCTGCTCTTTGTGAACGGTTTTCTCATTGCCTCCGCAACGGTTGGCAACCAGCGGCTGGCCGCATCGCTTCTGGCCGATGAGCTCATCACGATGGCGCAGACCGATCCGGCCAATGCCGGATGCTTTGCCAATACGGGCACCACGACCTGCACGTCTCCCGCAGCCGGTCAGTTCCTGACCGATTGGTCTGCGCGCGTGACCGCGAGCCTGCCCGGCGCTTCCAGCCTGCCGCCGGTGGTGGAGATGAGTGTTGATCGCACCTTTACGGTCACGCTGCAATGGCGCCAGAAGGACAGCGGACTGACACGCAACCATCGCGTGGCCACGCAAATCGGCAGTTGATCGACATGGCTGGCACGCAAGCGTTTCGTTCCACGTCCCTCCTCAGGCGCTCCCGCAGCCTGCGTCAGACCGGCGCAACGCTCGTCGAGTTGATGGTGGCGCTGCTTGTCGGGCTGTTCGTGGTCATTGCGGCAATGTCGGCTGCGCAGACGTTTGGTGCGGTCGGGCGATCGCAAGACGGGCAAGGCGGGACAGCGGTTGCCGCGATGGCGTCGCTGGGCGCACTGCGCTACGACCTGCAGATGGCCGGTCTGGGATTTTTCTCGGATGCGACGCCCCAGTGCGCCACGATCAATGCGCAAGCGGCAGGTGCTGTGTTGGCCAATGGCGCGGTGTTTCAGGCTGCACGGGTCGACCGCATGCCCGATGGCACCGATCGACTGGAAGTGATCTTCGGGACATCGGTCAACGCCGGCGCCGGGTCGCGCACGCTATCGCCCATGACTGGTCCGATGGGTACGGTCACGGTCGATGCGGGCTCGAATCTGCGCGCAGGCGAAGTCGTGTTGTTGTCGTCGCCGCTGACCGGCATGCCCTGCACCGTGGCAACCGTAGGCGCCGCCGCAGCGCAGGCTGGCGGGCGTACGGAGTTGCGCTTTGAAACGGCCACAGGCTTCACACCGGGCAGCTGGGCAGGCACCTTTCCTGCACTGGCGCCCTATCCTGATGCAAGCTCGATTGCAGCGCTGGGCGAGCTGGTGTGGCGACGCTACGCAGTGCGCAATGATGCGCTGGTCATGACCGACATGCTCACCGGTGTCGAGGTGACGGTTGCGCAAGGCGTGGCGCAACTGCGCGCGCAGTATGGCTTGTCGGCAGATGCGGCCAGTGCGGGGATTGCCGCCTGGCAGGATGCGGCCGGAAACCAGCCGCTCGGTGCGGGCGACCTCGCGCGCATGCGCGCAATCAGGATTGGCCTGGTCACGGTCAACACCCAACGCGAACGAGCGCAGGGCGGCTCATGTGACGCCACCGGTACTGCGCCCGAGCTCTGGGCTGGTGAGTCGGCCAATTTGTCGCAGCGCCCCGATTGGCAGTGCTTTCGCTATCGTGCGTACGCCGCGGTGATCGGTCTGCGCAATTTGCAGTGGGGACAGCGGCTATGAGCCGGCGTGTGGTGCCTTTCACTGCAAGGACTCAGCAGGGGGTCAGTCTCATCCTGGTGCTGATCGTGCTGGCCATCTTGCTGGTGGGCTCCGCCATGCTGATGCGCACCACCGAGAGCGCCACCTTCATTGTGGGTAACACCACGTTCAAGGAGTCTGCGGTGCGATCCGGCGAGTTGGGCATCAATGCGGCGTTCAGCGCCGTGACGGCCTTGACCGGCGAAGACATCAGCCAAGCCCCCTGGTATTTCGCGACTGCTCAAAACACCGACGCCAGTGGCATGCCGGCGAATATCGACTGGAACGCGGTCGCGCAGACGACGCTTGGCAACAACCGTGTGCAATGGGTGGTGGAGCGCATGTGCAACGCGCCGCTGCCAGTGTCGGATGTCTACAGTCAGTGTCAGGTCAGCCAGACGCAACAGACCGGCTCCAATCGGGGTGGGTGGGGCGTGGCGATCCAGAATGATCCGGTGAAGTACTACCGTGTGACCGTGCGCGTGACCGGTCCCAAATCCACCGAGCAATTCATCCAGTCGCTGGTGTCGCGATGAACGGCACGCAGCGCTGAGTCGGGGTGCGCTCAATGGGGGAGCTGACATGAAACGGACCGTCGCAAGAGCACTGTGCGTGCTGCTGACCTGGATGCAACTGCCGGGATGGGGCTGGGCGGCCGTGGATATTGCCCAGGTGCCGATCGATGGCAGTTCCAACGTCAAGCCGAACATCATTTTCGCCATGGACGACTCAGGCTCCATGGATTTTGAGGTGATGCTCAACACCAACGACGGGGCGTTGTGGTGGCAGAACTCGGGTACGGGAGGCAGTGCCTGGGATGCAGCGGGTAAGCCGCTCTTCAACAGTACGGGGACCAGCAGCTCGACCTGGTACAAGCTGTCTTACCTCTTCCCGAACGGATGCGCAGCCGACAAGCGCATTCTGTGCGACAACTCGGATCACTTCGCCATCCCGCCTACGGCGCAGTTCGCGAGCCTGCGCTCGGTGTCGTACAACCCCCTGTACTACAACCCGCTCACCACCTACTCGGCCTGGCCACCCGGCTACATTTCAACCAGCACCCGAACGTTTTCTGCCGCCACGGCCAGTTCGGTCTGGTCCCATCCGGTGCGCAGCTCTGCAGGTTCGATCAACCTCACCGCCGACATACCTTCCTCGGCATCCCCCACGGCCGACACGGTGTTTCGCCTGCTGCCAGGCATGGTCATCCCGGGCGCGCTCATCGCTTCGATCCGCGTATCAGCCAATGCGTCTGGTGGGACCTGGACCACCATGACGCAAAACTTCACGGTGGACTCCTCCAACCGCTGCAGGCCGACCGCAAGCTCATCTCTGACCACCTGCAATTACGCGTCGATTCCGTATTACGCCGCGACCTACTACCAGCCTGAGGCGTGTACGGTCGATGGGTCCACCTGCGTGAGTGCGCCTGATGGCGCGACCCTCAAGCGTTATGAGATCAAGTCGGGGGTGACGTTTCCGTCTGGCCGAACCTATGCGGCCGAGATGCAAAACTTCGCGAACTGGTTCCAGTACTACCGCAAGCGCAAGCTCTTGCTGGGCGCTGCCATGGGTAATGTGCTGGCGGGCATCACCAACGTGCGCGGTGGTGTCACGGGCTTCAACGTGCGCCCGACGAACGTCACGATGTACGACTTCGATGCGACGGCCGATGCATCCAATGACAAAGCGGTGATCGGACAGTTCTACAACAACCCGTCATCGGGCGGCACACCCACCCGCCAGACCCTGGATTTTGTAGGGCGGCAATTCAGCAGCAACACCAACATCATTCAGTATGCCTGCCAGCGCAACGCGGCCTTCGTTGTGACCGACGGTTTCGGTGAGGCGGCATCGACCACGCCGCCGACCTATAATAAGGCCACCTATGGCAGCCCGACGCCCCTGGGCGTGCCCTATGCCGGAACGCTGGGTGACCTGGGCCTGGCCTACTACACGATCAACCCGCGGCCCAGCTTCACGACGGGCCGTGTGCCGGTGGATTCCACCGACACGACCCCGGGGGCGGACCTCAATCCGAATCTGCACGTAAACACCTATGCGATTACTCTGGGTGCGCGAGGCACCCTGTGGCCAGGCATTACGGATCCGTTTGCAACACCGCCCACCTGGCCCAATCCCAACGTGGCCCGCAGTCCCACGGCAATCGATGATCTGTGGCTGGCCACCCTCAACGGTCGCGGACAGATGCTGCTGGCAAACGATGTAAGCAGCCTCACCCAAAGCGTGCAGGATGTCATCAACGACATTCTGTTCAAGTCGGGGTCGCAAAGCGCAGTGGGCTTGGTCAATCCGAATGTCACGTACGGATCGAACACGGTCTACTGGTCATCCTATAACGGGCGAGGCTGGACAGGCGACGTCAACGCTGGCCCGATCGATTTGAAGACCGGGGCCGTCTCGACCACGTCGAACTGGTCGGCGGCGACCAAACTCGATGCCCGAGACTGGACGACGCGCAAGATCGCGAGTTTCAATGGCAGCGCGGGCGTGCCGTTCACCGATGCGGCGGTGGGCGCTTCCATCGGCTCGAGCCCGGGCGGCACCTCGGCGCAGTTGGTGTCGTGGCTGCGGGGCGACCGGACGCAGGACGGTGCCTTGTATCGCAAGCGGGTCGGGCGACTGGGCGACATCGTGAACGCCGAACCGGTGGAGTCGCCTGATGGTCAGGTGGTCTATCAGGCGTCCAACGACGGCATGCTGCATGCTTTTCGGGCCAGTGACGGCGAGGAACTCTGGGCATATGTTCCCAGCGGCGTGCTCTCTGGTCTGGGCGCACTCGCTGCGAAGATTTACTCGCATCGATTCTTTGTCGATGGCACACCCTCCGTGCAGAAGTTGGACACGGGCAAGACCATCCTCGTGGGTGGCTTGCGCGCAGGCGGCAAAGGCTTTTACGCACTGGACGTGACACAGACCACCGCGAGCAGCGATGCCGATGTGGCGTCGAAAGTGCTCTGGGAGTTTCCCAATGCGTCCACATCGGCCACGACGCGCAACAATCTGGGACTGGCGTTTTCCAGGCCTTCGATTGTCAAGACCGCGGCCGATGGGTGGGTCGTGCTGGTGAGCTCCGGCTACAACACGGCAGGTGACGGCCGAGGGCGAGTCTTCATGCTGGACGCCATGACCGGGCAGATCAAGCGGGAGTTCGTGACCACCGCAGTGGCTGATATTGGTCAAGTGGCGACCTTCGTGACGCGCAGCGCCGCGACACCGATAGCCGATGCAGCCTATGCGGGCGATCTTGCCGGAAACCTCTGGCGGTTCAATCTCGAGACCGGCGCAGTCACGCTGGTGGCGACCCTCAAGGATGCGGCAGGTGTCGCGCAGCCGATTACCGCGACGCCTGAACTGACCATGGTCAAAGGGCAACGCGTGGTGCTGATCGGCACAGGGAGACTGCTCGGGGCCACTGACTTTTCGCCGACGCAGACCCAGTCCTTTTACGCGATCTCCGACACCGGCGCGACGATCAGTAACGTGCGAACGGCGCTCGATTCACGCACGCTTGTCGTGAGTGGCGACAACCGGACGCTATCGGCCTCAACGCCTGACTGGACCACACGCCGCGGGTGGTACTTCGATTTGCCCGCAGGGGAGGTCGCCAATACCGATCCGCTGATCGCCCAAGGTGGCGTGTTCTTCACCACCAACAAGCCATCGAGTCTGGCGTGCTCGTCTCAGTCCTACATCTACATGGTCGATGTGGCTTCGGGTTCGCAGCGCCCCCCCGAAGTGTTCACGGGCTCTGCCTGGACCGGGCAGCTGATCGGGAATGTCATGTCCTCGCGGGTCGTGATCGCCAAGCTTCCGACGCTGTCGCTGGTCGCACTGGTGCACGAATCTGATAACTCGATCGGATCACGACTCATTCGACCGCCTGCGGTGGTCAATCCGCGCCGTGCGGCCTGGAAGGAGATCCAGCGCTGAGTCTGCTCGGATGCTGTGCACGGGGGCACCGTTATCATGCCCGCCGTGCAAGCCAAGCCGAGAGGGGTAGCGAATGGGTGAGTATTCCGAGGACATCTATACCGAACCGTCCGACATCGATGTCGATACGCTGGCCAATCTGGGGCCGCTGCGTGCACTGGCGGGTATCTGGGAAGGCGAGCGCGGCCTGGACGTCAAGCCCAAAGCCGATGGCCCGCGCAAGCAGGCTTTCGTCGAGCGCATCGAACTGCAGCCCATCGACCCGCAGACCAACGGCCCGCAACTGCTCTATGGGTTGCGTTACCACACCCACATTACCAAGCCGGCGCAGATCAAGACCTATCACGACCAGGTGGGTTACTGGCTTTGGGAGCCCGCTACCGGAGCGGTGATTCACACGCTGACCATCCCGCGGGGTCAGGTGGTCATGGCAAGCGGCCAGGCTCACGCGGACTCCACTTCATTCGAGCTGGTGGCTACGCACGGCCATGAGCACTTCGGGATTCGCTCCGGGCCTTTTCTGGACTATGCCTTCAGGACCGTGGAGTTTCGGATCAAGGTGACCGTGAACCCGGATGGCACCTGGGGCTACGAAGAAGACACCGTGCTGATGATTCGCGGCCAGACCGAGCCGTTCCACCACACCGACCGCAATCTGCTGCGCCAGGTGGCGCCGCCCACCCCCAATCCGTTGGCGCGGGGCTGATACACCGAGGCGCTGGCTCAGTCGACGTCGTGATCAGCGTGTGCCGAAGAAGGACTCGTGATTCGACACGATGAGGTCGTGAAAGACTGAAAAGTCGGGTGCTGGGCCGTTCGGGTCCTTGGCCTCTTCGTCGAGGCGGCGCAATGCCACCGCGTTGCGCCAGCCAGCGCGCGAGCGAAAGACCTGCTGTTCGGGCGCACGCATCGGCCCACCTTGCAAGGCGAGGCTCTCGAGTGAATCACGGCTCAGCAGGCTCAGGTAGCCGGGGTCGGTTGCACACAGATAGCGCTTGGCCGCCACATGCAAGCGCACGGGTTCAACCACCTCCGGCCCAAAGTATTGCGCCAGCCAGTTCGCACCGACTTGCTCGTGTTGATCATCCACGCCGCGGGCTGCGGGATGTTCCCCCAGCCCGTGCAGCATATGGCCGATATCGTGCAACAGTGCCGCCACCACCATCGCTGAAGGCTCGCCTTGCGCCTGGGCCAGCGCTGCGGCCTGCACGGCATGCGTACGTTGATTGAGTTCAGCCAGACCATAGCGTCGATCGCCCTGTTGTCCGTACAACTCAACCAGGAGGTGCAGCAGGGGTTGGCTTTGAAGGGGAGAGGGATGCATCTTGTGGGCTCCTAATCCATGCCCATTTGCTGCATGGTCTGCCTGACCGCATGCAGCATCCTGGTGATGTCCTGACGCGAAATGGCTCCGATACAGCCAATGCGGAAGGTGGCTGCGCGGGTGAGCTTGCCGGGGTACAGCACGAAGCCCTTCGCACGCATCAGTTGATAGAAGGTTGAGAAGTCGTAGGCCGGATGCTGTGGGGCGTGGAAGGTCGTGATGATCGGTGCTTGGTCTGCGTCACGCAGATACGGCACGAACCCCATCTGGCGCATGCCCGTCATCAGCGTTGTGCAATTGTCCTGGTATCGCACGGCCCTGGCCGCGACACCACCCTCCTGCGCGTGAAGCTCCAGGGCAGTCTGCAGGGCAGCCACGACATGCGTGGGTGGCGTGTAGCGCCACTGCTTCGTTGCCTGCATGTACTGCCATTGATCGTGCAGGTCGAGCGCCAGAGAATGCGAGTTGGAAGCGCTGCCCTGCAGCACCGGAAGATCGGCGATCACGAAGCCCATGCCCGGCACGCCTTCCAGACACTTTCCTGAGGCGGAGATCACGGCAGCGGCGCGGATCTGCCGAAGATCGATCGGCAGGGCACCGAAGGTGCTCATGGCAT
>CANHUQ010000040.1 GCA_947463885.1 Burkholderiales bacterium | reverse complement strand
TCCGCCTGCACACGCTGAAAGTTGCCATCAGACATCTCAGCGACCGCCACCACTTTTTGCGAATCGGCCAGACGCATCCGGGTGGTGACCGCCGCCCGGCCGGCCCGTGGCCCCAGGTGAAACACCGCCACTTGGGGCAAGGGATTTTTTTCGCTGAACAGGGCAATACGCAGTACGTGATCACGCTCGGTCATGGGCGATGAGACCTCGATACGCACCGGAACCGAATTGCCATTCTCGACAAGAGCCGGCACATCCAGCAGCACCCGGCCGGTGTTGGTCGGGCGCCCGCCGGTGAATTGGTTGATCGCCAGTTCCATGCCCATCGGGCTCGCCCTCAAGCCAGGAGCCAGGCCGCAAGCGGTCATGGCTGCACTGGCCTTGAGCAGGCGTCGACGGCCATGATGGAGCAGGCGGATGGCTTGCGTTGCGGAAGGTTTAGCCCGACCAATACTTTGCGCTGATGCGCCGCTGTGGGCTGTGGCCTGTCGCGCGCGGGTCATGGCCGGGCCTCCTGTCCAGAGGGAGCGTCGCGCAGGGTCAGCAGAAAAGCGACCACGTCCTCGATCTCCTGAGCGGCAAGCACCGGTTGCCCGCGAAGCGCCGGGGCCACCTGCACCTGTGGTCCGATCTGATGGTAGGCGGGCATGATCGATGCGGGATTGATTGCACGCGCATCGATGATGCGTGCACGCAGCTGTGCTTCGGTCAGACGTGTCCCGGCGCCATCCAGAGCAGGGGCAAGATTGCCCTGACGAACTTCCGGGAACGGCCCTTCATGGCACAGCAGGCACATGCCCCGCGTACGGTCTGCGACGATGGCTCGCCCGCGCTGTGCGTCACCAGGCTGATGTGTCAGGGGCACGCTGCGCGCCCAGGGATCAGCCTGGGCCTGATTCAAGCGATCGGTCGTGACGTGCCCCGCACACCCGCCCAGGGCCCATAGGCTCAGTCCTGCCCCCAGCCCTGCCATCACGGCGTTCATCACCCGAACCGTCGCTGCCAGTCTGCTCACATCGGCCGCGCGCGCATGGCTCAGGCGCGCTTGAGGTCAGTGTGTTTCAGCGGCAGGTGACGCACCCGTTTGCCCGTGGCCGCAAAAACTGCATTGAGGACGGCCGGTGCAGCCACCGCAATGGTCGGCTCACCCACGCCGCCCCAGAAACCACCCGAGGGCATGACAATGGTCTCGACGGCGGGCATGGCTGCCATGCGCATGATTTCGTAGGTATGGAAGTTGTCCTGCTCCATGCGCCCGTCCTTCAGCGTGCATTCGCCGTACAGACAGGCCGACAGGCCGTAGGCAAACGAGCCCTCCACCTGCGCTGCAATTTGCTGCGGATTGACCGCATAGCCCGGGTCGGTAGCCGCCACAATCCGGTGCACTTTCAGTTCGCCTTCCTTGCTCACCGAGACTTCTGCCACCGCGGCGGTGTAGCTGCCGAAGCCCATGTGCTGCGCCATGCCGCGAAACACGCCGGGCTTGGCGGGCGTGCCCCAGCCTGCGCCCTTAGCCGCGGCCTCGAGTACCGCCAGATGCTTGGGATGCTTGCTCATCAGCTTGCGGCGGTACTGGAGCGGATCCTGGCCCACGGCATGCGCCAGTTCGTCGATGAAGCACTCGAGATAGATCGCGTTCTGGTTGTGGTTCACGCCGCGCCAAAAACCAGGGGGTGTGGACGGATTGCGCATGGCATGGTCCACCAGCAGATTCGGGACCGTATAGCCGAAGGCCCCGTCACCGCTGGTCGTCAAACCCTGGAAAGCAACCGGATCGCGGCCGTTTTGCAGGTTTTGCGGCGCCACGCCTGCAAGGATCGATTGTCCGGACAGCCGCATATGCAAGGCGGTCAGATTGCCTTGGGCATCCAGACCGGCCGTCATGCGGGCCTGTGTGACCGGGTGAAAACGCCCATGGAGCATGTCTTCTTCGCGCGACCAGAGCAGCTTGATCGGCGTGCCCGGCATGGCCTTGGCGATCGCGACCACCTGGGGCACCCAGTCATGCATACCGCGCCGACCGAATCCACCGCCCAAATGCAGCTTGTAGACCTCGCACTGTGCTACAGGCAGACCGGCTGCTGCGGCCGTGGCCGCCAACGCCGCTTCACCGTTTTGCGTGGGCGTCCAGACCTCGCAGCGCTGGGGCGTCCAGCGTGCGGTGGCGTTCATGGGCTCCATGGTGGCGTGGTTCTGGTGCGGATACGAATAGGTGGCTTCGATCCGCCGCGCCGCCGAGGCGAGCGCGGCTTTCGCATTGCCGCTCTCGTTGCCGACGAAGGCTTCCGGCGCGTCCAGCCCGGCTTTCAGCGTGGCCGCGATGGTCTCGCTCGAAACCTTGGCGTTCGGGCCTTCGTCCCAGGTGATGGAGAGTGCATCGAGGGCTGTCTTGGCTTGCCACCAGGTGTCGGCCACCACGGCGACCGCGGAATCACCGACCTGGACGACGCGCCTGACACCAGGCATACCCTGCACTTTGGCGGTATCAAAGGCCTTGACCTTGCCGCCGAACACCGGGCAGTCGCGGATGGCCGCATTCAACATGCCGGGCAATGTCAGGTCGGCGCCATAAATCTGTTTGCCGTTGAGCTTGTCGGCCGTATCGAGGCGAGCCACCGGCTTGCCCGCAATTTTCCAGGTCGAAGGATCCTTCAGCGTGACCTCCGCCGGTGGCTGCAAGGCTGCGGCCGCCGAGGCCACCTGACCGTAGCGCACGCGTCGCCCGGTGGGCACATGGATCACCTGGCTGGACTCAGCGCGGCACTCCGAAGCCGGCACTTTCCATTCGTTGGCGGCCGCCTGGATCAGCATCTGGCGTGCGGTGGCTCCACCTTTGCGCACATAGTCCTGCGACTCGCGAATGCCACGGCTGCCGCCAGTCGAAAAATTGCCCCAGACCCGCTTACGCGCAACGTTCTGACCAGGCGTCGGGTACTCGGTCGTGACCTTGGACCAGTCGCACTCGAGCTCTTCGGCCACCAGTTGTGCCAGGCCGGTGAGCGTGCCTTGCCCCATCTCCGAGCGGGCGATGCGAATGATCACAGTGTCGTCCGGCTTGATCACGACCCAGGCATTGACCTCGGGCGTGCCGGCTGATGGCACCGCTGGTGCAAGCACCGGGCCAGCGGTCTGTGCTGCGGCTTCATGGCCGAAGGGCAGGTGAAACGCCAGCATCAGCCCGCCAGTGGTCGTGGCAGAACTGATCAGAAAGCGGCGTCTGGATACCTGGGGTGCGGGCAGATCGTGAGGGCGTTCCGCCTGGGGCGCGATCTGCGTCTGATCCGGCGAGGGCGTCGTGTGGGCGATGGGCGAGTTCATGCGCGCGCTCCTCAGCCTTGCTTGCCGGGTTTGGTGCCGGCGGCGACGTGAATCGCCGCACGGACCCGGTTGTAGGTGCCGCAACGGCAGATGTTGGTGATGTTCTCGTTGATATCGGCGTCGGTGGGCTTGGGCTTGTCACGCAGGAATGCGACGGTAGCCATGATCATGCCGGACTGGCAGTAGCCGCACTGCGGCACGTCGAGGGCCGCCCACGCTTTTTGCACAGGATGGCTGCTGTCGGGTGAGAGCCCTTCAATCGTGACGATCTTCTGGCCGGGCTGCACGGCCGCCAACGGAATGACACAGCTGCGAATGGCTGCGCCGTCCAGGTGAATGGTGCAGGCCCCGCACTGCGCGATCCCGCATCCGTATTTGGTGCCAGTCAACCCCAGCTGCTCGCGCAGCACCCACAACAAGGGCGTGCTGGGATCTGCCTGCACCTCGAGATTGCGGCCATTGACGTTCAAGGTAGGCATGGTGGGGGTCTCCTGGTGGACGATCGATGATTGTGGCCGCGCGCATGACATGCGCTGGCAGGACATGCGTTGGCAGCCTGAGACTATAAATCAAGCGTTCAGGGCAGATCGAGATACTGCTGCGAAAGGCTCATAAACGCTGCGAGCTGAGGATCCTCTCCGGTTTCCTGCTGCAGGATGGTCGCCACCTCGGGTGCCACCCGCGCTGCCAACTGCGCATCCAGAAACAGCAGGCGTGAGCGTCGCGCCAGCATGTCGCCCACTGTCAGCGCGTACTCGTACCGTGCTGCAAACCGCACCATCGCTTCAGTCAGACCGGGAGCCAGCGTATGTGCCGCGCCGGGCAGCCTGGCCAGCACGTCCGCTTCGTCGCCATACAGGTGCGGGCCCGGGGCCTGTGCGATCGTGGGCGTCACGGTGTGACAGGCGGGCGCATTGTCCTTGCCGGCAGGCCTATCCGCAGGCTCAGGCTGTGCAAGGTCTGACATGCGCGCCGCGCCTACCAGCCTAAGACTGCGGGTGGCGCCAGCCGGGCGTGGGTCGAGCAGACCGGCCTGCGCACAAGACTCAAGCACATCCTCGGCCATGGCACGGCAGGTGGTCCACTTGCCGCCCGTGACAGTCACCATGCCTGAAGGGCTGCGCAGGACGGTGTGCTCGCGGCTGATGCGGCGTGTGGCGCCTGCGCGCTGCCCAGGGTCCGACGCCACTAGCGGGCGCAATCCTACCCAGACGCTGCGCACATCCGCACGCACCGGTGCGCGGGTGAGGTAGCGCGCCGACTCCCCCAGCAGAAAATCGATTTCTTCCCGCAAGGGCCTGGGCTCAAGTGCCATCGAGCCGGTCGCGGTGTCGGTCGTCCCCAGCACGGTCTTGCCCAGCCATGGCACCGCGAACAGCACACGGCCATCGCTCGTATGGGGCACCAGCAAGGCATGGCCGCCCGGCAGCATCTCGTGGTCCAGCACCAGATGCACACCCTGACTGGGGCGCACCAGCTGGGTCGGTGATGAGGGCGCCATCCGTTCAGCCGCGTGAGTGGGCGGGTGTGACGTCATATGGTCCTCAGCGGGCTGAGCAGAGGGCGGTGCTGCGCCGGCGGCATCGAGTGCGCGCAGCCGATCCACCCACACGCCGGTGGCATTCACGATGCAGCGTGCGCGAATCTGCACGACGGACCCGCCGATGCGGTCGATGCAATCGGCTCCCACCACCCTGCCCTGCTCATGCAGCAGCCCGGTCACCTCAACGTGATTGACCAACACGGCACCGTGACGCGCCGCCGTGCGCCCGATGGCTAATGCCAGGCGTGCGTCATCGAACTGTCCATCCCAGAAGCGCACGCCACCGAGCAAGCCTTGCGGGCGCAGCGTGGGCAGCGCCGTCAAAGTGTTCAGGCGACTCAGCGACGCTGTGGGTGCGATCGACGCCGACCCGGCCAGCGCGTCATACAAGCGCAGACCCAACCCATAGAACGGCCGCTCCCACAGCCGGTACGCGGGCATCACAAAAGGTACCGGGCTTGCCAGATGGGGGGCGTTGCGCATCAGCGCCGTACGCTCGCGCAAGGCTTCGCGCACCAGCGCCAGATTGCCTTGCGCCAGATAACGCACGCCGCCATGCAGCAGTTTCGTGGCCTTGGACGACGTCCCCTGAGCAAAGTCGTGCGCATCGATCAAGGCCACGCGATGGCCCCGTACCGCGGCATCCAGGGCCACTGACAGACCCGTGGCGCCGCCTCCGATGACCAGCAAATCAAAGGGGCTGCCTTGCTGCAAGGCAGCCAGCAGATCAGCCCGTCGAGTCAACTGCGGCGCGTGTTCACCGTCAACACGAACGGCTCGGTCCGCAACACCGGTCTGTGCCCGTGCGCCTGCGCCTGAGCAGTCGGAGGGGCCTGTCATGTCGATCTGCGCCCGCGCCAGGCCGCCAGGATGAGGGCACCCAGCGACAGGGCGCCGACCGACTGCTGGACCGCTCGGGCCTGCGGATAACCGGTGTCCAAGAACGTGAGCGCAGCGCAGGCGCAGGCAGCGATCACAGTGATCAGTGCTCTGCGCAAGGTGCGGTGATGGCCCACCGACCACTGCACGGCCCACCACGATCCGGCATAGGCACTGAGCCAGCCAATCGAGCTACCGACCAACACATCGAGCGGCCAGTGCACACCGACCACAATGCGCGACAGACCGACGCACACGGCGACTACCAGCGCGAAGATCCGCAGTCTCAGTGATTGCAGGTGCATCCAGACCAGCCCAGCGGCCACAAAGGCGGTGGCTGTGTGCCCGGATGGGAAGGCTTTGCGCATGTAGGCTGGGCCGATGACGGTGATGGCGTCTGGCGCAAGCACTGCAGGCGGACGGGGATGGAGCAGCAGGGGCTTGAGCCCGTGCACGACTGCTGCGGTGATCAGCGCACTGAGCGCCAATGCCCACAACAGATGGGGGCGGCGCACGGCGAGCGGCCCAAACAGAGCGAGCGCCACCACGGTATCGCCCAGCACGGTCACAGCAGGCCACGGCGCTGCCCCGGTCCAGTGGCTCAAACGATTGAGCACTGAAAACATGGGCAGATTGGTACCCGTGAATTGCAGCCAGGCCGCGGCCACCAGGGCGGCCACAGGCCACAGCCAGACGACCGGGGAACGCCAGTCGGGCAAACTTGTGCTGCCAGGGTCGGCTGGCGCGCCGGCCAGCGCGGTGAGATCAGTCGGCCGCACCTTGTTCATCATGCAGCCTCAGTCACGTTTGAGCTGCACCAGCGCAATGCCGTTCTTCTGAAACAGCACCTCATGCGCCGGCAGTGCGCCGAGCCGCTTGGTCTTGGTCAGTACGGTGTCCCCGGCCCGAGGCGTGCGCTTGTCCACCAGCCGTCCCGAATACACGATGAAACTGGGCGTATCCAACCCCCACATCACGATGGTCTCGGGTCGGTCACGGGCGATGCGTGCCGCTTCACGGATGGGTGACTGCTGTGCTTCGCCGGCCGCCGGCAAGATGAATTGCGCGATCAGCCCCGCCTGCATGACACCAGCTGCGATCAGGGCGGTCGCAGCAGGCACACGACGCAGTCGCATCATCGCCACGGTGATCAGCAGGGCTGCAGCCGCCGTGATCAGAAACGGCCAGGCCAGCACTTGATTCACCCCGCCCAGGGCCTCGCGGTAATAGGGGTCTGCGATGCGAGGAGCGAACGCTTCAAGGGCGCGCGGCAACAACAGGCAGCCCGCGAAAAAGATCGCAGGCGCCATCAGCAGCCAGACGCGTGATCGCAGCGCCGGCACATGCAGCGCCATCAGCATGAAGAGCCCGCTGTAGCCATAAAACACGTAGTGCGGCAGTTTGGTGCCCGAGAGCGAAAAGAACACCAGCACGAAGCCGAACCAGATGAGGCAAAACCGCTGCAGCGGGTCGGCCCAGACGAGCTTGAGCCGGCTCAGCACCTTGAGCAGCGGGGCTGTGAACGGCAGCGTAGCCACCAGCAACCAGGGCAGATAGAAGAACAGACTGCCGTCGAAGCCATGCATGGGCGCACTGAAGCGGCTCACGTTGTGCTTCATGAAGAATCCCTGGATAAATGCATCGCCCTGGCGCTGATACTGCAGGATGTACCAGGGCGCAGCGATGGCGATCAGCACCGCGATCCCTTTGATATCCAGCACGGTGCGCAGCCAGAGCTTCACTTCCCCACGCGACAGGCAGTAGAGCGCGGTGACCGCGCCAGGCACAAGGATGGCCACGGGCCCTTTGGCCAACAAGCCCGCACCGATGGCTGCAAAGGTCAGATACAACCAAAGCCGTCTGCGCTCGGTCAGGTACAGCCAGGCACTGGCCATGGCCGATACGATCAGCCAATTGAGCAGTGCGTCGGCGATCGCGGCGCGACCAATGACCGTGATGCCTGCGGCGGTGGCAGTGATGGCGCCCGCCAGCAGGCCTGCGGTTTCGCCGCGCACTTTGCGCATGAACGCATACACCGTGAGGACCCATAGCGTGGCGCATAGGGCCGATGGCAATCGAAAAGCCCATTCGCTCTGCCCAAACAGACTGACCGAGGCCGCCTGCAGCCAGTAGATCAGGATCGGTTTGTCGAATCGTGGGACGCCGTTGAGCCAGGTCGAGATGAAGTCACGTCGCAGCAGCATCTCGCGCGTGGCCTCGGTGAACGCCCCCTCGTCCAGATCGAACAGAGGCACCGCTCCCAGCCCCAAGAAAAAACTGACCCCGATGGCCAGCGCCAGCAGCAGTCGCATCAGGGGCACACTGCCCAGGACCGGCTCGGACGCCATCGCACGATTCATGACTGACGCCCGCGCAGCACAAAGAGCGGGGCGGCCATCAGCCCCATGAGCACGCCACACAGGCCGACCAACAGACCGGTCGCCGCAGCACGATCGGCCGCCACACCGAGCAGACCAAGCACCCCGACCGCTGCCAGCTCACGGGTGCCAAAACCCGCCACGCCGATCGGTACAGCCGCCATCACAAAAATGGGCGCAGACGCTGCCAGCAACCAGACCAGGGGCACCTGCACACCCAGCGCGCGCGCGCATGCCGCCAGCGCCAGCGCAGAGAGCAACTGAACCACGAGGGAGCCGATCAATGAACGCGCGAGTTGCCGCTTCAGACCGCTGGCTGGGTCGTGCAAGCGTTGCCACAGATCGGCCAATCGCGGGCCCAGGCTTCCAGGCAAACGCCGAATCCAACGTACGGGCCACGGCATGAATGGCGCCACGACGATGCCGACCAGCATCAGTCCATACGCCAAGAGCACGTTCTGATTGCCGGGGGCGAGCCTGTCGCTGGCCATGCTCGCATCGCTTGCGCTCATCCAGGCCAGGGCCGCAGCCGCGCAAGACATCACACAGAGCACCCATAAGCCGCTGAATCGGTCGAAGGCGACCGACACCGCGGACTCGATCTTAGGATTACCCAGGCGGCTGAGTTCGAAGGCACGCAGGGCGTCGCCGGAGAGCGTCGCACCCGGCAGCAGGGTATTGCTGGTGACGCCCCGGGCATACATGGCCAGCAGCGCGGTGTTCGGCGCATGCAAGTCGAGGGCGCGGGCAATGAAGGCCCACCTGAGGGCTGACACCATGTTGGCCACGATGCCCAGCGCCAGCGCACACAGGAACCATAACGGATCGGTGCCCACCAGACTGTCTCGCAGGCGTTGCGGCCCCACGACCCAGGCGACGGCCGCAAGCAGAGCGACCGCGCCCAGCAGGCGCGCCGGACGCCCGAGGCCCTTCATGAATCCTGGCGCGTGGGACTGCCAGCGGGTGCGCTGGTCTGATGGGGCGCCGGTCGGGGCGCAGTGCGCGTCATGTATTGCGCCCGCCCCTGTGGCTCGTGGTAGATCCGCGTGAGCATCTCACCGAGTACCCCGGTTGCCACCAGTTGAGCACCGATCAGCACCAGCAGTCCGCCCAGCATCAGGAGCGGTCGGCCACCAATCGAGTGCCCCAGTACCAGCTTCTCGAAGGTGAGCCACAGCAGAATCAAGATCCCCAGCAGACCCAGGCCCAGCCCGATGCCGCCAAAGGCGTGGATCGGTCGATGCAAGAAGCGCAGCAGGAACTTGATCCACAGCAGATCGAGCAGCACGCGAAAGGTGCGGTCGATGCCGTATTTCGATGTGCCCCGTGTGCGCGCGTGATGACGCACCGGTACTTCGACGATCTTCGCGCCCACTTCAGCTGCCAGGGCAGGAATGAAGCGATGCAGTTCGCCGTATAGACGCAAGTCATGAATGATCTGCGACCGATAGAGCTTGAGCGCGCAACCGTAGTCGTGCAGCTTGACGCCCGTGACCTTGGAAATCAGACCGTTGGCGATGCGCGAAGGCAGCTTGCGTGAGAGCGTGGCATCCTGTCTGTCCTTACGCCATCCCGAAATCACGTCGAGTTCGGGATGTGCATCCAGATGCGTCAGCAAGACCGGAATGTCGAGCGGGTCGTTCTGCAGATCACCATCCAGGGTCGCCACAAACTCGCCACGCACCACATCGAAGCCTGCCTGAAGTGCGGTGGACTGCCCGTAATTGCGAATGAGATAGACCGGTCGCAGCCACGGCCGTTCGGCCGCCAGGGCTTGCAGAATGCGGGCCGACCCATCGCGCGAGCCATCATCAATGCAAATCAGCTCGAAGCTGCGCCCGCAAGGCACCATCGCGTCATGCACGCGTTGCACCAGGTCAGGCAGGTTGTCGGCCTCGTTGTAGATCGGGATGACAATTGATACCTGAGGCGCCTGAGCGGTCGGCTCAGCGCTGAGGGCCGTGGACCCTTCGTGCGGGAACGCTGTCGAAGCGGATGGCATGCGCTGCGTGGCGGAGAAACGGGGTCCCAGGACATCTTGCATCCCGGCATGTTAGCCGATCGCATCAGCTCGCCATGCGAACACGAGTGGCCGAAGGAGACAAAAGAATCAGGGCTGCTACTGCCTTACATGGCAGCGCCGCACGACTCTAGTCGAGGTTATCCCGGATGGATGCCGCGAGAGCCCGGTGCGGGCGGATCCTGAGGTGGTCCGGCAAAACATTGCGCCATCGACATCCAGGCGCGCGCATTCGGCCCGTCTACTTGCAGCATCACATCGGCAATATGACGGGTTTGAGCCACCACCTGACAGAACGCCTCGGCTGGGCCGGCAATCCGCTCACCCTGCCCGTCGTCACCCAGCGCCAGCACTTCGCCCGAGGGCAAGGTCAATCGCAGACATGGCATGGGCTGGGGTACCTCAAGGCCGCGGTTGCGAAAGGTCCACCCGTAGGTGTTGGCGCCCAGCGCCACGATATGGCGTAGACCGTCACCGTTGCGCCGTACCACCCCCAGGTGGTCATACACCGCCTGCGCGTGCGCCCAGGTTTCCATCAGTCGCGCCGTGATCGAGGAGCGCGCGCTCATGTCGGGGCCGCTCCACTTGAGTCGGCGCTTCGGGTCGGCCTGCAAAAAGAGGTCAGCGGTACGCTCGCCACTGTGTCGCCAGACTTCAAGCAGCGCTTGGCCGCCCAGGCCCTTGAAGTGATCGTTCTCGAACGCGCGCATGCCGCCGGGGTATGCCCTGAACGTACCTAGCACCGCCAGCAGCCCGCTTTCGTCGTCCAGCTGTTTGCATGCCATGCCGTTCCAGAACGCCAGATGTTGGAGCACCGCGTTGGTGGTCCAGCCCTTGAACAGCGTGGGTTGAGCAAAGCGCTCATCGGGCAGACCGGCGAGCAGGGTGTGAATGGCACGGCACTCGGCCCGGAAGTCTTCGGCTACCTGCATGGGCAACATCACGGATTCCTTTTGAATCGACATCAGCCTCGACGTCAGGCTTTCGACACTGCCTTGCGCTTGGGCCACAGGCCGGCCAGCAGGATCACGGCTGCCGCCAGCGCAAAGCCGATCGACAATTTGCTGTGCAGGAAGATCATCGGATCACCATCGGAAATCGACAGCGCCTGTCGCACCGAACGCTCAAAGATCGGACCGAGCACGTAGGCCAGGATGACGATGCCCAGATCAAAGCCGTGTCGGCGCAAGTAATAGCCCACGAATCCGAAGATCACAGCCACCACCACATCCGCCGGATTGCCGCTGTTGGAGTACACGCCAATGAGGCACACCAGCAGAATCATCGGCGTGAGGTACACCCGCGGAATATCCAGGATTTTCACGAACAGGCCAATGAGTGGCAGGTTGAGCACCAGCAGCATGACGTTGCCGATGTACATGCTGGCCACCACACCCCAGAAGACCTCGGGTGCACGCTCGAGGATCTGCGGGCCAGGGGCCACACCATGGATCATGAAGGCGCCCAGCAGCAGCGCCGTGATCGCGTTGGCAGGAATGCCCATGCACAGCAGCGGCACGAACGCACCGGTCGTGCCTGCATTGTTGGCCGCTTCAGGCCCTGCCAGACCTTCTACGGCTCCTTTGCCGAACTGCTCGGGGTGCTTGGAGAGCTTGCGTTCTACTGCATACGAGAGGAACGATGCAATCACTGCGCCGCCCCCGGGCAGCAGGCCCACCAGAAAACCGAGCACCGTGCCGCGCCCCACTGGAGCGACGGATCTGCGGGCCTCCTCAGCCGTGGGCAGAAAACCCGCCAGACCTTTCGGGGGCGCCAGGATCTTGAGTTCGCTTTCTTCCCGGCGCGCCATGAACAGCACCTCGGACAGACCGAAGAGCCCGATGGCAAGCGGCACCAGATTGACGCCATCGGCCAGCGTGAGGATGTCGAAGGTCAGCCGCGGCGTCATGTTCATCGGGTCCAGCCCGATCGTGCCCAGCAGCAACCCGAAGGCTGCCATGAGCAGCGCGCGAGGCAGTGACCCGCCCGACATGTAGGTCACCATCGACAGCCCCGCCAGCATCATCATGGCGTACTCGGATGGCCCGAACGCCAGCACCATTTTAGCCAGCGGCGGAGACAGAAAGCTGATGGCAATCACCCCGAGCGTGCCCGCCACAAACGAGCCCACGCCGGCGATGAACAGGGCTGAACCCGCGCGGCCCTTGCGAGCCATCTCGTAGCCGTCCAGGCAAGTGACGACCGACGAGGCTTCGCCCGGAATGCGCATGAGCACCGAGGTGACCGTGCCGCCGTAGGCCACGCCGTAATAGATGCCCGAGAGCATGATGATGGCCGAGGTCACGTCCATCTTGAAGGTGATCGGCAGCAGGATGGCAATCGTCGTGAGCGGACCCAGGCCAGGCAGGATCCCCACCACGGTGCCCAAGAAGGCACCAATGAAGCAATAGAGCAGGTTCTCGGCCGTCAGGACGATCGCAAAACCATTGAGCAGTGCGTCCATCGGTCAGTATCCGCTCAGCGCACCAGCGACAGAAAAGCGCGTTCAATCGGGCCGGTCGGCAAATCGACCCGCAGCCACCACGCGAAGCACACCAACCCGATGACGGACGCGGCTAAGCCATACGTGAGCGCGCTGCGCCACGATCGGCCTTCGGCAAAGCGCACCAGCAGGATCGAGACAGCGAACGCAGTCAGCACGAACCCGGCAAACGCCGACCCGAGTGCAAGCACAACAAGCGCCAGGCAATACAGCCCAAAGGTTGAGCGTGTGCGCCCAGCCTCTGCCGCATCAAGAGGGTCGGTGTCGCCCGCCTCGGTCGCGCTTTCACGTCCGGGCCACAGCAGCACGACCAGCGACAATGCCACACACACGCTGGCGACCACCATGGGCCACAGCCCAGGCCCTGGGCCGTCGATTGCCCAGCGCTCCAGCCCCCAGGCCTGCCACACGCCAATCAAGGCCGTGGTCAGCAACGCGAGTGTGGCCAGCCGCACGCCCGACAAGGCGCGAGCGGCCGGTGCTGCAGGCGGGGCGGCGCTGCCGTCGGTCGATCCGGCCATCAGCGCTTTTTCGCCATGCCGGTTTCCTGAAGGATCGGCATCAGGTCGCTTTCGATACTCTTCAGGTAGGCCTTGTAATCGGGCCCGCTGCGCCAGACCGGTTCAATCCCGAGCTTGGCGATCTGATCGGTCACCGACTTGTCCTTCATGCAATCGGCCAGCGCTGCATCAACGCGACTCTTGATGGCCGGGTCCACACCAGCCGGGTAGGCATAGCCAAAGGGCCCGCGGGTCATGGCGTTGTAGCCCAACTCCTTGAGCGTCTTGACGTCGGGGTAATCGGGCCAGCGAGCAGGGCCGGCTGCGGCCAGGAACCGCAGCTTTCCAGCATCGATTTGCGGGCGCATCTCGGCCACCGTCTGGATCACAGCATCCACGTGGCCGCCCACGCACTGTGACACCGCCTCGAGGCCGCCACTGAAAACTACCCAGCGAAAGCGCGCCCCGGTGATTTTGGCCAACTGGAACATCGCCACCACGTTGGTGATGTTGTTCGAGCCATAGGTGACCAGGCGCTTTTTGCCTTCAGCCACCAGATCCTCGATCGACTTAATCGACGAGCCCTCGCCCACGCCGATGCCATAGCGCAGCTCGGCCACCTGACCGATGATGTCAAAACCGTCCCAGGGGTTGTATTTCACCTCCATGGCGGCCGGCACGGTGACATGACTCGAGATCGCGGCCATCCCCATGGTGTAGCCATCGGGTGCAGCGCTGGCCAGCGTGCTTGCACCCAGGGCGCCAGCGCCACCGACCACGTTCTTCACGATGACCGTGCCTTGCAGCCGCTTTTCGAGGGCCTGCGCGATGATGCGCGCGGTCAGGTCGGTGGACGCGCCGGCCGCATTCGGGTTGATGAGGGTGATTTCGCGTGCGGGCCATTTGCTGGACTGGGCACGGGCCGCCGGAAGGCTGGCGCCGGCGAGCACAGCGCCAGCTGCACGAAGTGCGGTTCTGCGTTGCATCGGGTGGTCTCCCTGTTTTGTCTCGTGTGGCCATGCATGCGCATGACTCTGGTTTCATCGGACCACGGATCAGGATGACCCGGTGGCCAGTGCCCCGGCGAGCGGGTACAGGCGGAGTGTACTGCGCGTCGGCAGGCCGGGGCGAATCTCCAGCCTCGATCAATGGCTGATGCACGCTCGGGCAGGCAACGTGTCACCTGCTGGTAAGCTGCCATGCTGCCCGGCGTCGCCCGGGCTGGATTCGAACCAGCTCAGTCGCTTCGACCTACCGCGTACCGCCTCGGACAACCCTTTATCCCACTGCACAGACACCATGTTCTACGACACTGCCGCCGACAATCACGGACTGAAACACAATCCTTTCAAAGCACTCATTGTGCCGCGCCCGATTGGCTGGATCGGTACCCGCAGCAAGGCCGGCATCTGCAATCTGGCGCCCTACAGCTTTTTCAATGCAGTCAGTGATCAGCCTCCCGTGGTCATGTTCGCCTCGGCCGGCCACAAGGATTCGCTGGCGAACATCGAAGAAACCGGTGAGTTCACTTGCTCACTGGCCAATTGGGACTTGCGCGACCAGATGAACCTGTCCTCGGCACCGGTCCTGCCAGAGGTCGATGAGTTCGGGTTGGCTGGCCTGACCGCCGCCCCGTCAACCATGGTCAAGGTGCCGTGGGTCAAGGAAAGCCCTGCCGCATTCGAGTGCCGCCATTGGAAGACGATCGAGATGCCGGTGCAGCCGGGCAAGATCCCGTATGTGGTGGTGTTCGGGCAAGTGGTGGGCGTGCACATCGATGACCGCTTCATCAAGGAAGGCGTGGTCGACACCGGTGCCATGCGCCCGCTGGCTCGCCTGGGCTACATGGATTACGGGGTGATCACCCCCGAAACCCTCTTT
Organism: Burkholderiales bacterium; assembly: GCA_947463885.1. Classification (GTDB taxonomy): domain Bacteria; phylum Pseudomonadota; class Gammaproteobacteria; order Burkholderiales; family Burkholderiaceae_E; genus UBA4615. The sequence goes on along the minus strand of CANHUQ010000040.1, from coordinate 3,589 downwards.
ACCCTGAACCGCCCCACGACCGGACCCGACAAGCGCACCGCTGAAGTCAAGCCCGGCCCTTGGGATGGCGTCTATCGCTGAGGCAGACTGCCCAGGAAATCCAGCAGCAGGCGGTTGACTTCCTCGGGTCGCTCCTGCTGCACCCAGTGCCCTGCCCCCTCCAGAATATGGCTGCCTCGCAATTGCGGCAGCGTGCGCGAATAGGCCTCCATTTGCGCGGCTGACGCCGGAAACTTGAGCACCCCGTCGCGCGAGCCCGCAATGAAGAGTGCTGGCTGCGTGATCGGCAGTCCGAACCACGGTGCGGTCAGATGCCAGTTTCGGGTGATGTTGCGATACCAGTTCAGCCCGCCTCGAAAACCGACGCGGGAAAACTCGCCAGCAAACCAGTCCAGGTCGGCTTCGCTCAGCCAGCCGGGCAAGGACTCAGGGCTGACGGTGTTGCTCAGAAACCCGCCGTCTTCGGGCAGCATCGCAAAGCCTTTGCCGGATTCACGCATGTCGCCACTTGCGGTGAAATACACACGGCGCAGCGCATTGCGCACGTCGGCCTCGAATTCGGCCTCTGCTACGCCAGGCTTCTGGAAATACTGGATGTAGAAGCGGGTGATCCCGAGCTTGGTGAGCGAGGTAAAGAGATCGGTGCCACCGCGAGGCGCAAAGGGCACGCTCATGCCCGCCACTGCGCGAAACAGGTCGGGTCGCAGCAGTGCGCAGTGCCAGGCCACTGGTGCGCCCCAATCGTGGCCCACGACCACCGCCTGCGTCTCGCCCAGTTCACGCAGCAGCGCAACCATGTCGCCCACCAGATCCAGAATGGTGTAGCGCTCAAGTTCCTGCGGTGCGTCCGTGCCACCATAGCCACGCATGTCGGGGGCAATGCAGCGGTAGCCCTGGGCCGATAACGCCAGCATCTGATGGCGCCACGAGTACCAGCTCTCGGGCCAGCCATGGCAGAACAATACTGCGGGCCCGGCGCCGCATTCCGCGTAGCGTTGCGTGATGCCGTTGGCCGTGACGCTCTTGAGGGCAATGCCCTCGATGGGCGAGCTGCTCACGGGGCCACCGTCACGACGACCTTGCCAAAATGACGATTGGCCTTCATGTGCGCGAGCGCGTCGGGAGTCTGCGCAAGCGCAAAGCTGCGATCAATCGGCAAGCTCAATCGACCATCGGCCAGGGCTGCACCCAGGTCAGCCAACATGAGTCGATTGATCTCGTGCACCTCTTCGGCTGAGCGCGTGCGGAAGGTCACGCCGATATAGCTGATCCGCCGCAGTGCATGCAGGTCGAAATCGAATTCGGCTTTCATCCCGCCCAGGCGGCCGACGTTCACGATACGCCCCAGAATGCGTGTGGCGCGCAGATTCGCGGTGGCCAGCGGGCCTGAGACCTGATCCACGATCAGATCGACGCCCTTGCCGTCGGTGGCTGCGAGCACCGCATCCACCCAGGCAGGGTCAGTGGTATCGAGTGCCAGATGCGCGCCGTGCTCGGTCAGTTTTGCCCGACGGCCTGCGTCGGTGGACGTTCCAATCACGAGCGATGCCCCCTGCAGCCGAGCGATTTTCATCGCCATCAGCCCCACACCAGAACTCGCACCCTGAATCAGCACACTGCCGCCGGCCTTCAATTGACCGTGGGTGATGACCGCATCGTGCATGGTCTGCAGTGCTACGGGGAGCGTGGCGGCCTGCTCAAAACTCATGGATGCAGCTGGGATGGGCATGACACGTCCCCGATCAGCCACCGCATATTCGGCAAAGGCGCCTGCGCCCGAGCCCATGACCCGATCGCCCGGTTTGACATGCGTGACCTGCGCGCCGACCGCGCTGACCACGCCCGCAAACTCCATGCCCAGCACGGTACCCGCACCGCCGCGTGCGCCGTGCATGTGGCCTGCCGCCATGCCCAGGTCGGCGCGATTGAGCGCACATGCATGCACGCGCACCAGTACCTCGCGGGCCTGTGGCACCGGTTGTGCAACCTCAGCGAATGCCGGTCCCCCGGCTTGAATCACGATGGCTTTCATGGGGCAATGCTCCTGCGGGCTGTGTACGGGAACCGCGCATCGTGCCGTGTGCGCGTGAGGCGACACTGTCTCACAAGCCGGCCCACGCAGCGACCGGAGGGCGGGCGCGGTATCCTTGCCCGGCCGTCCTCATGCGACGTGTGCACCCTGATGCCGTGCCCGCGCATCCTGCCAGGACTTAGGCCTGACCCTGAACCGGAGACCTTTCCATGACTCGCCGTTTTCGAATGAGCCGCCTTGCCGCGGCGGCCCTGCCTCTTGCAAGCCTTCTGCTGGCCGCGACCGCCCCGGCACAGGCCCAGTCCTACCCTAACCGGCCGATTCGGCTGGTCGTGCCTTACGCCCCGGGCGGCGCCACCGACATCATCGGACGTGCCGCCGCCGCTGAACTGAGCAAGACGCTCGGCCAGCCTGTGACGGTCGAGAACAAACCGGGTGCCGGTGGCAATCTGGGGGCTGATTTCGTCGCCAAGTCGCCCGCCGACGGCTACACCTTGCTGGTGTCGCCGAGCAGCCTGCATGGCATCACACCGTTTCTGTACAACAAGCTGCCTTACGACCCGAACAAGGATCTGGCCCCGATCATCGTGCTGGGCGCCTTTGCCAATGTCCTGGTGGTCAATCCGGGCGTCAAGGCCAACAACGTGAGCGAACTGGTCTCGCTCATCCGTGCCAACCCCGGCAAGTACACCTACGCCTCCAGCGGCAGCGGCTCCACCATCCACATGTCGGGCGAGATGTTTCGCTCCATGCTGAACCTGGACATCGCCCACGTGCCCTACAAAGGCAGCGGGCCGGCACTGACCGACCTCATGGGCGGTCAAGTCAACATGATGTTCGACAACATCCCTTCGGCCATCTCGCAGATCCGGGCAGGCAAATTGCGCGCGCTCGCCACAACCGGCCCGGTGCGCTCGCCGACCTTGCCCGAGCTGCCCACCATGATCGAATCAGGTTTCCCGGGCTATATCTCGACCGCCTGGTTCGGGATTGTGGCGCCCGTGGGTACACCGAAGGAGATCATCGCCAAGCTGAACGCCGAAGGCGTCAAGGCCACGAAGTCGGCCGATTTCATCCGCAAGATGAACGATCTGGGCTACGAGATCGTGGGCGGCTCCCCTGAGCAGATGGCTTCGATGATCCAGGAGGAGTACAAGCGCTGGGGGCCGGTGGTGAAGGCGTCGGGCGCAAAGGTGGAGTAAACCACCGGGGTCAGGCCGTCATCTTCCCAACCAAAGCGCTCAACCCAATGCGTCACCCCGTCACCTTGATGCTAGGCAGCATGGCGCCAGGGGCGCAGCCATGAAGGTCTCGGGGCTCGTCCTGGCCATGTGCGCAGGGCAGCTGGGTAGCCTGCTGCCGCACGTGGTGCTACCCGCCGTGATGGTGGCGCACCTGGTGCCCTTGTGGGGCCTGAGCAATGCGCAGGCCGGTTTGCTGGCTGCGGCCTACCCCGCGGGTTACATGATGGCCGTGCCGGTCCTGGGCGCGCTCACCGACCGCATCGATGCGCGCCACCTGTTGTTCTGGGGGTCGCTGGTGAGCGGCGGCGCCACC
>CANHUQ010000039.1 GCA_947463885.1 Burkholderiales bacterium | reverse complement strand
TCCTGGACCCTGGGTCCGCTGAGCTTGACCGTCCGTTGGGCGAGTGGCTGGTGGGCGTACCGCCGCACCGCTGACCATCAGGCCGTGGCGCTCGCTTGCTGCAACGATGGCCCGAGGAGCCATGCGGCGATCGCCTGGCGCGTGGCGTCGGGCGCTTCGGTCATCAACGCGTGGCCGCACTGGGGTACCTCCACGACCGTTGCCTGCGAGACCGCCTCGATCATCGTTCGCGCCGCACGCGGTGGGGTCATGGCATCACGCGCGCCCAACACGAAGAGCACCGGACAGTGCAGTGCGCGGGCACGGTCAAGGCCGCCCGCATAGGCATTGCAGGCGGAAAAATCGTTGAGCAGCACGCCGCGTGGCTGGCGTTGCATGAGTCGAAGGTTCTGCACGTGCACTGAAAACCCTGGCCCAGGTGTGCCCGGTCGATGAATCCAATGCGCATGCGACCATCGATTGATCATGTCGAAGGCGCGCTCCTCGTCGTCGCGGGCCGCATTGAGCAGGACGTCGGACACTTTCATTGGAAAGGCTGTACCGATCAAACCAATGCCCCGAACCTGTTGCGGCGCCTGGCCTGCGGCTTCCAATGCGATCAGCGAGCCCATGCTGTGACCGATGACGATCGATTGGTGCGCACCGATGGCTGTCTGCGCCCGCAACACCCAATCCGCCATGGCCGGAATGTCTGTCAGGGCTGGGCCTGCGCTGCGCCCATGACCGGGCAGATCGAGTGCCAGCACGCTGAAGCCATGATGGGCCAGCCAGCGCGACTGCAAAATCCAGACGCTGTGGTCGTGCTGCGCTCCGTGCACCATCACCACGGTGGGCAGGGCAGGATTGAACGGCTTGCCGCCGGTGTAGGCGTAGGCGCGGCGCCCATCCAGTTCGAATTGCATGCCGGGCTCTCCTAGGCGCCTTTGGCGGCTGCGCGCAGGCCGCGCTTGAGGTCGTCGATCAGATCGTCCACATCTTCCAGCCCCACGGAGATCCGCATGGTGGCTTCACCAATCCCGGCCGCCGCGAGCGAGGCGCTGTCCATGCGGAAATGAGTGGTCGAGGCCGGATGGATGATCAGCGATTTGGCATCACCTACGTTGGCCAGATGCGAGAACAGCTCAAGGCTTTCGACGAAGCGCCGGCCGGCTGCGCGATCGCCTTTCAGGTCGAAGCTGAAGACGGCTCCGCAGCCTCGGGGCAGCAACTGCTTGGCCAGGGCATGGTCCGGATGCGATGCGAGTTCAGGCCAACCGATCCGGGCCACCTGTTCTTGTGAGGCCAGGAACTCGACGACCTTGCGCGCATTGCTGACATGCCGATCCATGCGCAGCCCGAGGGTCTCGATGCCCTGCACGATCTGAAAGGCATTCATGGGCGACAGGCAGGCCCCGAAGTCGCGCAGGCCTTCGCGCCGTGCCCGCAGCAAGAAGGGTGCGACCGTCGACTCTTCCGCGAAGACCATGCCGTGGAACCCGTCATAGGGCTCGGTGAGCTCAGGAAAGCGCCCTGATGCGACCCAGTCGAATTGCCCGGAGTCGATCAGCACCCCGCCAATGGCCGTGCCATGGCCGCACAGAAACTTGGTGGCGGAATGAAAGACCAGGTCTGCGCCGTGTTCGACCGGGCGCAGCAACCAGGGCGTGGTGAAGGTGGAGTCGACCAGCAGCGGCACACCATGGCCGTGGGCAATGTCGGCCACCCGTTCGATGTCCAGCACATCGAGACCGGGATTACCTAGCGTTTCGCCAAAGAGCAGGCGCGTGTTCGGGCGCAGCGCGGCACGCCAGGCGTCCATGTTGCGCGGGTCCACGAAGGTGGTCTCGATGCCGAACCGGGCAAGCGTGTAGTGCAGCAGGTTGTGCGAGCCGCCATACAAGGCTCTGGACGCCACGATATGCGAGCCCGCTCCGGCCAGCGTGGCCACAGCAAGATGTAGCGCAGCCTGGCCACTGGCCGTGGCAATCGCGCCCACGCCCTGCTCGAGCGCAGCCATTCGCTCTTCAAGGACGGCGACAGTCGGGTTGCTGATGCGTGAGTAGACATGCCCCGACTGCTCCATGTTGAACAGCGCTGCCGCTTGTTCGGAGTCGGGAAAGACGAAGGCCGCGCTCAGGTAGATGGGCGTGGCCCGTGCACCGGTCGCAGGATCCGGAGGGCTGCCTGCATGCAGGGCCAGCGTGGAAAGACCTTGGGGGTCGCGTTGGGACATGCGTCGATGCTAGCACGCAGGCATCGGGCGTTTTGCAGTGCTCGTGCGCCGCGCGCGCCTTGTCAGTCCTGCCCTGGACCGATAGCATCGACGGCTCGGCGCAGCGGAGGCAGCTATGCAGGTCAGCGAAATTCTCAAGGTGAAAGGCACCACGCTGTTCACAGTCAGTCCGGCCACCATGCTGTCCGATGCTGTGATCGTGATGGCCGAGCATGACATCGGGTCCCTTGTGGTGATGGAACGTGGCCGACTCGCGGGCATGCTCACGTTTCGTGAGGTGCTGCGTGTGCTCGCTCGCCGTCAGCAGGAGCACCGGACGGGCCCGACACCTCCGGTGGCTGAAATCGTGGTGCGTGAAGTCATGAATCATCATCCCACCGTGGCCGTGCCCACAATGGAGGTCAATGAGTTGCGTCGTGTCATGCTCGAGCATCATCAGCGCTACACCCCCGTGATGGACGGTGAACTGCTGCTGGGAGTGATCTCTTTTCACGATGTCGCGAAGGCGGTCCTTGAAGAACAGGGCTTTGAGAATCGTCTGCTCAAGGCCTACATCCGGGATTGGCCCGCCGAGGGCTGAATCAGAGGACACTGCTCGATGAACATTCTGATCAGTAACGATGATGGGTATCTGTCACCAGGCATTGCAGCCTTGGCGGCGGCACTGCGCGAGTTGGCCGAAGTCGTGGTGGTGGCGCCCGAGCAGGATCGTTCGGGTGCCTCGAACTCGCTGACCCTCGATCGGCCGCTGAGCGTGCGCAAGGCGGCTAATGGCTTCCTGTATGTGAACGGTACACCGACCGACTGCGTGCATATTGCGATCACCGGGTTGTTGGGCGCGCGCCCCGACCTGGTGGTGTCCGGTATCAATGACGGAGCCAATATGGGCGATGACACCGTCTATTCCGGCACGGTCGCCGCAGCGACCGAGGGGTTTTTGCTGGGCGTACCGGCGATCGCGTTTTCGCTGGCCCACAAGGGGCATGAGCATCTGGAGTCAGCGGCACGTGTTGCGCGCGATTGTGTTGCCCGCTTCATCTCCCGACCGTTTCCCGTCGAGGGGCCAGTGCTGCTGAACGTCAACATCCCCAACCTGCCCTTCGAGCAACTGGGGGGCTTCGTGCAGACGCGGCTGGGTAAGCGCCATCATGCCGAGGAGGTGGTGCGGGCGACCAACCCGCGCGGCGACACGGTGTATTGGATCGGGCCGGCGGGGCAAGCGAAGGATGCCGGCCCAGGCACAGACTTTCATGCCGTGGCGCAAGGTCAGGTCTCCGTGACCCCGCTGCGCGTCGATCTGACTGCCACCGACCTGGCGCCTGCTACCCGCGCATGGTTGAGCGAGTAGGCCTGTCGCCCGGCCTGGGCCTGACCTCCGAGCGCGCCCGCGCCCGCATGCTGGATGCCCTGCGCGGGCAGGGGGTGCGCGACGAAGTTGTGCTGGGCGCCATGTTCGCTGTGCCGCGTCATGCCTTCATCGATTCGGGGCTCGCCAGCCGGGCCTATGAGGACGTCGCCCTGCCCATCGGCCAGGGTCAGACCATCTCCAAGCCCAGCACGGTGGCCCGGATGCTCGAGAACGTGGTGCGCGGCCGATCGGCCGTGGCCCTGCGTGAAGCCCGGGTGCTGGAAATCGGCACTGGCTGCGGGTATCAGGCCGCGGTGTTGGCGCATGTGTTTGGTGAGGTGATTTCAGTGGAACGGGTGCGCAGCCTCCATGAGGCCGCGCGCACTCATTTGCGCCCCATGCGACTGAACAATCTGCGCCTGGCCTTTGGAGATGGCCGCCAGGGGATGCAGGCGCAGTCGCCTTATGATTCGATCGTGGTCGCTGCGGCAGGCGAAGCCATTCCAGACCCGCTGTTGCTGCAGATGCAGATTGGCGGCCGGCTGATTGCGCCCGTCCAAAATGCCGACGGGGCAGGGCAGGCGCTCCATCAGGTCGACCGCACAGGGGCTGACCACTGGTCGCTCACCGTCCTTGACGCGGTACGATTCGTGCCGCTGCGTCGCGGCACCCGTTAACCTTCTGCACGCACTCCCATCTATGCTCAAGTTGCCTTGTCGGTTCAGTGCTTTGCCACTCGCCTCCCGCGCGCTGCTCGTCTTTACGGTGGCTGGCTTGGCGGCTTGCGCGAGCGCGCCGCCCGCACCCATCCAATCTCGGACCACCCCAAGCGGTACGGCGGCCATGCGCCCCGCACCCGCTGCGCCCGCGCCTACGCCCGTGCCTGCTGCCGCGGCGCCGCTTGCATCCACGCCCGCGCCACGCCCAGTGCCATCGCCTTCGGTGGAGTCGGCGCCCCTGCGTTCGGCAGCGATTGAATCGCGGCCCATCGATACGCGCCCGCTGCCGCCGGTCACTGGATCGCCTACGGCACCGACCGTTGTCAGCCCGCCCCCCGTGACCGCTGCCCCCGCGCTGACGCAGCCTGCAGCGGGCGCTTCCACCGTTCGTGGTGAGCCGCGCGGCAGCAAGGTGCCTTACTCAGACGCAGCGTTGGCCGACATGAAGTCCGCCCCGGCGATGGGCGCTGCCGCGCCGGGTCGGTCCGCGGACGCCGCTGCTGCAGCCGCTGCTGCAGCCGCAGGCGCGGCAACGGGTGGTCAGGCGGCTGCGGCTGGCGCTGCACCTGCCCGGGCACCCGATGCCGAGTGGAGCTGGCCCACGAACGGCAAGGTGGTCCAGGGTTTCGCAGAATCCACCAAAGGCATTGCTCTGGGTGGCACCAGCGGCGATCCAGTTCTGGCGGCCGCCGAGGGCAAGGTCATCTTCAGCGGCAATGGTCCCCGCGGCTACGGCAACCTCGTCATCGTGAAACATGCCAATGACCTCCTCTCGGTGTATGCCCACAATCGCACGCTGGTGGTCAAGGAAGGCCAGATGGTCAAGCGCGGCCAGAAGATCGCTGAGTTGGGCGAGTCTGGCGGTTCAACGCCCAGGCTGCACTTCGAGATCCGTCAACAAGGTAAACCGATCGACCCGACGACCGTGCTGCCCAAGCGCTGAGCGGGTCGAATGACGCCCGTTCTCGTATTTGATATCGAGACCATTCCCGATGCAGCCGGGCTGCGCGCGGCGTGGGGATTGCAGGGCGACGATGCCAGCGTGGTGCAGGCGGCGCTTGAGCGCCGACGTGAACAGACGCATGGCAGCGATTTCCTGCCGCTTCACCTGCATCGGATCGCGGTCATCTCCATGCTGATGCGCGATGACGACGGGCTGCGAGTGCGCTCGTTGGGGGTGGATGGTGATGCAAGCGCCCAGCCCCAGGAGGAAGCCCGTACGGTGCAAGCCTTCTATAAGGTGATTGAGCGTTATGCACCGAACCTGGTCTCATGGAACGGCAGTGGGTTCGATCTGCAGGTGCTCAATTACCGAGCCATGATCCATGGGGTGCAAGCCGCGAGGTTCTGGGATCAGGGCGAAGATGATCGAGATTTTCGCTACAACAACTACATTGGCCGGTATCACGCGCGCCATACCGATCTGATGGACCTGCTTGCGATGTACAACGGTCGCGCCAACGCGCCTCTTGACCAGCTCGCGCGGCTGTGTGGTTTTCCGGGCAAGCTTGGAATGGATGGTTCGCAGGTCTGGTCGGCCTGGCAGCAGGGCCGTCGCAGCGAAGTGCGTGACTATTGCGAAACCGATGTGGCCAACACCTGGTTACTCTGGTGTCGGTTCCAGTTGCTGCGTGGCGCCATGGACCGTGATCACTATGACCAGGAAGTGGCCTTCAGCCGCAAAGCACTGGGCGAGCTGCCTGGTCAACACTGGCGCGAATTCATTGAAGCGTGGCCCGTATGAAGGAGCCGCTGAGCATCGGTCCGCTTGAGATCGAATCACTCGACCTGGAAGCCCGCGGTGTGGCCCACCACGAGGGCAAGGTCGTGTTCGTGCGCGGTGCCTTGCCAGGCGAGTCGGTGAGTGCCCGGATTGTGCGGCGCAAGCCCCGTTTCGACGTCGCGGAAATCGAGCAGATCTATCGCCCGAGCACCTTGCGGGTGACGCCCCGCTGCCCGCATTTTGGGGTCTGCGGTGGGTGTTCGATGCAGCATGTCGATGCACGCGCGCAGGTCTCGATCAAGCAGCGCGCGCTGGAGGACAGCCTCTGGCACATCGGCAAGGTGCGTCCTGACACCATGCTTGCCCCGATCGTTGGGCCCGCTTGGGGTTACCGCTATCGAGCTCGTCTGTCCGTACGGTATGTCCCCAAGAAGGGCGGTGCGCTCGTCGGCTTTCACGAACGCGGGTCAAGTTATGTGGCCGACATGACCGAGTGCCACGTGCTGCCGGCGCATGTTTCGGCGTTGCTGGTGCCGCTGCGCAAGCTGGTAGACGGGCTCTCCATGCGCGACCGCATGCCGCAAATCGAAGTCGCCCAGGGGGAGGATGTGCTGGCCCTGGTATTGCGGGTGCTGCAACCGCTGACGCCTGTCGATGAGGCCTTGTTGCAGGCATTTGCGTCGCATCATCAGTTGGAAGTGTGGCTGCAGCACTCCGGGCCCGATTTGATCGAGTTGTTCTGTTCGCCCACCCCGGGATCTTCGCGACTGCGGTTTGATCTGCCTGAGTTTGGTGTGACCATTCCGTTTCGTCCGACCGATTTCACTCAGGTCAACCACCGCATCAATGCGGTGCTGGTCGGGCGAGCATTGCGCCTGCTCGAACCCGCGCCAGGTGATCGAGTGGCCGATCTCTTTTGTGGGCTGGGCAATTTCACGCTGCCGCTGGCTACGCGCTGCGCCAACGTGCTGGGCATCGAAGGCAGCAAGACTTTGGTGAGCCGCGCACAGGCGAATGCGCAGGCCAATGGCTTGGAGGGCAAGACGCGCTTTCAGGTGGCCAACCTGTTCCAATTGACGCCTGAGGCCTGGCGCGCGCTCGGTCGCTTTGATCGGGTCTTGATTGACCCGCCGCGCGAAGGGGCGCTGTCCGTGGTCCAAGCTCTTGCCGCAGATCGGGATGCTGCACCGAAGCGCCTGGTCTATGTCTCCTGCAACCCGGCTACCCTGGCGCGTGATGCCTCCATTCTGGTGCATGAGGGTGGGTGGCAGTTGCGTATGGCGGGCGTGGTCAACATGTTTCCCCACACGTCGCATGTGGAGTCCATGGCAGTGTTTGATCCACCGCAATAAGCGACTGCAACGAAAAAGGCCGCCCCGAGGGGCGGCCTTTCGCTGGTTCAGTGAATGACCTGCGGGGTCAGTCGTCTGAGCCGCCGCCAATGCCCAGCAGCGCCAGCAGATTGGAGAACACGTTGTAGACGCTGAGGTAGACGCCAAGCGTTGCGGTTACATAGTTGGTCTCTTCGCCGCGCACGACCCGCTGCAGGTCGATCAGGATGAAGGCGGAGAAAATCACGATGGCCAGCACGGACAAGGCCATCATGAGCGCCGGCATCTGCAGCCAGATGTTGGCAACGCTGGCCACCAGCAGCAGGATCACGCCCATGAACATGAACTTGCTCATGCCGGTGAAGTCGCGCTTCGAGACCGTTGCCACCGTGGCCATGCAAGCAAAGATGGCAGCCGTCCCACCAAAGGCTGTCATGATCAGTTGTGCCCCATTGGCACCACCCAGCACGACGCCCAGCAGGCGCGACAACATCAGGCCCATGAAGAACGTGAAGGCCAGCAACAGCGCGACGCCCAAGCCATTGTTCTTGTTGCGATCAATGCCCCAGAAGAAGCCGAAGGCAATCGCCATGAAGACAATGAAGCCGATGAACGGGCTGCCGGAGAAAAACGAGAAGCCGCTTTTGACACCGATCCATGCGCCCAAAACGGTGGGCACCATGGACAGCGCGAGCAGCGCATACGTGTTGCGAAGCACACGGTGCGTCGATTCGCGGGTGACCGCGCCGCCGCGACCGAATGGAATCGACGAATTGGACAGGGGCTCGTAGGCCATCTAGTAAAGCTCCGATTGCAAAGAGCGCGACGTCCGCGCAATCGGAATGTAGGGCAGACGAGTCTGGAATTCAACCCGTTGCGCAATAGGGTTGAAGCAGCCGACGTGATGCGTCGACTCGCCGGGCTGTGCTAGACTCGCGGGCTGACCTTTGGCGGTTTGATCATCAAAAATCACTCGCCTGATCAAGCGTCTATACGCGAATCCTTTCCTTTTTCCTCAAGCTTATTCCGGGAGTTTTCATGGCTGTCGAACGGACCCTGTCCATCATCAAGCCCGATGCCGTTGCCAAGAACGTGATTGGCCAGATTTACAGCCGTTTCGAATCAGCAGGCCTGAAGATCATTGCAGCGCGCTTGGCGCAACTGTCGCGTGCCGAGGCTGAAGCGTTTTACGCGGTGCACCGCGAGCGCCCCTTCTTTGGCGAACTGGTCGGCTTCATGATTTCAGGCCCCGTCATGATTCAAGTCCTGGAAGGCGAATCGGCTATCCAAAAGAATCGCGACCTGATGGGCGCGACCGACCCTAAAAAGGCGGCGCCCGGCACAATCCGCGCCGATTTCGCAGACAGCATCGATGCCAACGCGGTGCATGGCTCCGATGGCCCGGAGACTGCCCGCGACGAGGTGGCCTTCTTTTTTGCGGGAATGAACCTGCACAGCCGATGACCGAGGCGGGCGCCACCGACAGGATCGAGCTGCTGGGGTTGCCCCGAGAGGACTTGCTCGCGTTGTGCGGCGAGTGGGGTGAAAAGCCTTATCGTGCGCAGCAGCTGATGCGCTGGATGCACCGGCATCATGAGGGCAGCTTCGATGCCATGTCCGACCTCGCCCGCAGCTTCAGGTCTACATTGCAACAGCGTGCCACGGTCACTTCGCCCGCTGTCTTGTCCGACCATGTCTCGGGCGACGGTACGCGCAAGTGGCTGATTGATGTCGGACAAGGCAACGCCGTCGAGACCGTTTTTATCCCGGAAACCTCGCGGGGCACCTTGTGCGTGTCCACTCAAGCTGGTTGCGCCGTGAATTGCCGGTTCTGTTCAACCGGGCGTCAGGGCTTCGCGCGCAACCTGACGGCTGCGGAAATCGTCGGTCAGCTCTGGATGGCCAACCGGTTGCTGGGCCCGCGCGCTTCGGTTGCGTCCAGCGAGCCCGACGTTTGTTCGGGCTCGGACGATGGTGTGGATGATGCGCACGATCGCCGCGTGACCAATGTTGTGTTCATGGGCATGGGCGAGCCGCTGCTGAACTATGACGCCACGCTTGCAGCACTGCGCATCATGCTCGATGACCACGGATATGGCTTATCCAGACGAAGGGTGACCGTGTCCACCTCTGGGGTGGTGCCCATGATGGATCGCCTGGGTCATGAGCAGCCCGTGGCGCTGGCGGTCTCGCTGCATGCGCCCACGGATGCATTGCGTGACGAACTCGTCCCGCTGAACCGAAAGTTTCCCTTGGACGAATTGATGGCAGCATGCCGGCGTTACCTGGAATATGCGCCGCGCGACTTCATCACGTTTGAATACGTCATGCTCGATGGTGTCAACGATTCGGATGAACAGGCGCGCGCGCTGGTCGAGCTGGTTCGAACGGTGCCCTGTAAATTCAATTTGATCCCCTTCAATCCATACCCTGAGTCAGGTTTGCGTCGGTCCTCGGCGGACCGGGTGCGCGTCTTTTCTGCGCGCCTGCAAGATGCCGGCCTGGTCACGACGGTGCGCAAGACCCGAGGCGACGACATCGATGCAGCGTGTGGGCAGTTAGCCGGCGACATCCTGGATCGAACGCGGCGCGCACAGCGTGCTGAGCGGCCGGTCACGTTCCTCGAGCGGAGCTAGTCGTCCATGGCCGTGACAGGGCTTTCGCTTGGTTCAAGCTGCGCCGGCTGGCTGGGTCGGCTCATCATTGTTTGCACTGCTGCTCTGGTTGCCTGCACGACGGTCGAGGAGGCGCCGCGGGTGGTCAATGATGCGCCGGGCTCGCCCGCGGTCAGGCCGGCGCGGCGTGATGCACCCGCGACGCCAGGTCGGCCGGAGGCCCGTCCTGCAGCAGGCGGCGCAACGGTTGCGCCGACGGTGAACGCAGCCGCCGAACGCACCGAACCTGACCCCCAGCGGCGATCACGCATCCGCCTTGAACTTGGCACAGCGCTGTACCAACAGGGCAGCTACGCGCAGGCGCTCGAAGAGGTGCGCTCTGCGGTCGCGATCGATCCCAACTTCGCGCAGGCCTGGGGTTTGCTCGGGCTGATCCAGATGGACCTGGGGGATCGCGCCAAGGCACAGGAATCGTTTGACCGTGCCCTGGCGCTTGCGCCTGACGATTCGGAGTTGCGCAACAACTATGGTTGGTTCCTGTGCCAGACCGGGCGCCAGCGCGAGGCCATCGCCGAATTTTTAGCCGCGTTGCGCGATCCGCTCTATGCCACGCCGGCCAGGCCGCTGCACAATGCGGGGATCTGTTCGCTGCGCAGCGGCGATCCGGTAGCGGCCGAGGCGTATTTCCAGCGGGCGTTCCAGATCGACCCAAGCAACCCGGTGTCGATGTACCACCTGGGTGAGTTGAACCTGCGGCGCGGCAATGTGGAGCAGGCACGCTTTTACGCGCAACGGCTGCTTGCCAGTTATCCGCCAAGCGCCGAGACCCTCTGGCTGGCCTTGCGGGTTGATCGCAAGGCCGCAGATCGCGATGGATTCAATAGCCTGTCGGCGCAGTTGCGTCGACAGTTCCCGGCTTCGCGTGAAGCCGAGCTGCTGCAAAGGGGTGAGTTCGGTGACTGATTCAGTGCTTGGGGCACCGGCAGCCGTCCCTGGCGTTCCGGCGGGGTGTGCCGAGCTGATCGCGGCCCGTGAACGCATGGGACTATCGGTGGGCGATGTCGCTCAGCGCATCAAACTGCACCGGCGCCAGCTTGAGGCGATCGAGCGGGGCGATTGGCCGGCACTTCCCGGGATGGCGTTCGCGCGCGGTAGCGTGCGCTCCTACGCCCGGCTGGTCGGGATTGATCCGACCCAGTTGTTGCATGAGATGGGCGGCTACGAATCGCTCGATTCCCTGCAGAGCAAGCCCACGATTGGCGCACCGATGCCGCGCAGCGCTGAAATCAGCTTTGGCAGTGATCGACGCTTCCGGCGACTGCCTTGGGCGCTGCTCGGTTTGGCGGGCGTTGTGGCGCTTGCGGTGTTGTTCGGTCGCTCTGAGCGTGGCTTCCCGGGGTTCTATCCGTCGACGCCAGCGTCAGTGAATACACCGGTCGAGAAACCCCCTGATCCGGGGCTGCCCCGTGTCGACAGTCCGACGGCGGCGCCTTCGGCCGACAATGCCTCCCCGCCTGCACAGTCCGTTGCATCAGGCACTACGACGGTGGCGCCGGCGCCTGCCGTTGCACCGGAAACCCCCCGCATTGCGGGGGCTCCCGGCTTGCGCGTGAGCGCCCGTCAGGATGCCTGGATCGAGGTGCGCGATGGGGCCGGGAAAGTTCTGCATATGGGTACCGTCAAACCAGGCGCTGCGCTGGAATTGCCAGGTACAGGCCCCTTCCTTTACACCGTGGGCAACGCCTCCCAGGTAGAGCTCGAGTTTTCCGGTCGGCAGGTCGACCTCAAGCCTGTCACGATCATGCCCAACAACATTGCCAAAGGCAGGGTACCGTGAGTGCACACCCGAATGGCCCAATGACAGACTGCCCCTCACCCATGCCGGTCGGCCCGCTGAGCCGCCGGGTTTCCCGGCAGGTGGCGGTCACCTGGGGCAAGCGTACGGTGCTGATCGGCGGTGATGCGCCCGTGGTGGTGCAGTCCATGACCAACACCGACACGGCCAACCCGATCGCTACCGCGATCCAGGTGAAGGAGCTTGCGCAGGCCGGTTCGGAAGTAGTGCGCGTGACAGTGAACACGCCGGAGGCCGCACGCGAGGTGGTGGCGCTTCGCGAACAACTTGATCGGATGGGTGTGGACGTTCCACTGGTGGGCGATTTCCATTACAACGGTCACAAACTGCTCACCCAATACCCTGACTGTGCTCAGGCGCTCTCCAAATACAGAATCAACCCGGGCAACGTGGGGTCGGCCAGTAAGCGCGACGGGAATTTTGCGCAGATGGTCGAGGTCGCGGCGCGCTATGGCAAGCCCGTGCGCATTGGCGTGAACTGGGGCAGCCTGGACCAGGCCTTGCTCGCGCGTCTCATGGACGAAAACGCAGCGCGTGCGGTCCCCTGGGATGCGATGCAGGTCATGCGCGAAGCGCTGGTCACATCGGCCATCGACAGTGCCAAACAGGCTGAGGCGGTCGGGTTACCCGGCAATGCCATCATCTTGTCCGCCAAGGTCTCGAATGTTCAGGATGTGGTCGCGGTCTATCGCGATCTCGCGCGTCGCTGCGACTATCCCCTGCATGTGGGCCTGACCGAAGCGGGTATGGGCAGCAAGGGCATTGTGGCCTCCACGGCGGCCTTGGCTGTACTGCTTCAGGAAGGCATCGGCGACACCATCCGCGTGTCGCTCACGCCCGAGCCAGGTGGCGACCGAACCCGCGAAGTCATTGTTGCCCAGGAAATTCTGCAGACCATGGGCTTGCGTGCCTTCACGCCGATGGTCATTGCCTGCCCGGGGTGTGGTCGCACCAGCAGCACGTTTTTCCAGGAATTGGCCGACCGCATTCAAACGTACCTGCGCACCCAGATGCCGGTGTGGCGCGCGGCCTATCCTGGCGTTGAGTCGATGCAAGTGGCGGTCATGGGTTGCGTGGTCAACGGGCCCGGCGAATCGCGCCATGCCGACATCGGCATTTCGTTGCCAGGCGCCGATGAAGCGCCGGTCGCACCGGTGTTCGTGGATGGAGAACGCACCGTCACGCTCAAGGGCGAGCACATTGCCGAGGAGTTTCAGGCCATCGTCGATGCCTATGTGGTGCGTCGCTACGGCGCGCAACTGAAGCCTGCCGAGCGCACCCCTGCCTGAGACGGACTGGATATGAGTGATCGTACGGACGCGCCGATCGGGGCGCAGGCGCAGCGTCCACCAGGCAAGCTGGTCGGCGTCAAGGGCATGAATGATTTGCTGCCAGGCGACAGCGAGCGCTGGGAGCATCTGGAGCAGACGGTGGCAGGTTGGGCGCGCAGCTATGGCTATGCGCAGATCCGCACGCCGATTGTCGAGCACACTGCCTTGTTTCGACGCGGCATCGGTGAAGTCACCGACATCGTCGAGAAGGAAATGTATTCCTTCGAAGATGCACTCAACGGTGAGCACCTGACGCTGCGCCCCGAAAATACCGCTGGGGTCGTGCGCGCGGTCATCGAGCACAATCTGCTCTACGACGGCCCCAAGCGGCTCTGGTACACCGGTCCGATGTTTCGCCACGAGCGGCCGCAGCGCGGGCGCTACCGTCAGTTTCATCAGATCGGGATCGAAGCACTCGGCTTTGCAGGTCCAGACATCGACGCCGAAGTGATTGCCATGTCCCAGCGTCTGTGGGACGACCTGGGTCTGGAAGGCGTGACCCTGCAACTCAACAGCATCGGCGATGCCGAGGAAAGACGTGAGCATCGCGCCGCGCTCATCACTTATTTCGAGCGCCATGCAGAGCGCCTCGATGAAGATGCTCGCCGCCGGCTGCATGCCAATCCGCTGAGGATCCTCGACACCAAGAATCCTGCAATGCAGGAGCTTGTCGAAGCGGCGCCCAGGCTGGCTGATTTCCTGGGGGATGCCTCGCGCACCCACTTTGATGGCGTGCAGTCGCTTTTGCGCGCTGTGGGCATTCCCTTCCAAATCAATCCCCGACTCGTTCGTGGCCTCGACTACTACAACCGGACGGTCTTTGAATGGACGACCGATCGGCTGGGGGCGCAGGGCACGATCTGCGGAGGAGGGCGCTATGACCCGCTGATCGGCATGCTGGGCGGCAAGCCTGCGCCCGCCTGCGGATTTGCGATCGGGGTCGAGCGCTTGCTCGAGTTGCTGCGCGAATCTGCTGCGCCCGCTCAGGCATCGGGGTGCGATGTCTATGTCGTGCATCAAGGCGAGCGTGCCGCAACGGTCGCGTTTACCACGGCCGAGGCCTTGCGCAGCGTGGGCCTGGATGTGGTGTTGCATGCGGGCGGAGGCAGCTTCAAGTCGCAGTTCAAGCGTGCAGATACCAGTGGCGCTGAATTCGCCGTGATCATCGGTGACGATGAAGCGGCGGCAGGCCAGGCGAGCGTCAAGGCGCTGCGCAGCGCCGAGGCAGGGCAGGGCGCGGGCGCTCAGCACACGGTGGCGCTCGAGGCGCTGGCCGATTACATCGTCGACGCGCTGGTCGCCGACAACGACTGATTCCATCACTGATGCAAGGCCGGGCGTGCGCGCCGGCCCAAACGGGGTAGGCATGGCATACGATCTTCAGGAACAGGATCAACTCGACGCCTTCAGAGCGTTCTGGAACCGCTGGGGCAATCTCATCCTGGGTGTCCTGACGGTCATCCTTCTGGCCACGGCCGGGTGGCGTGCCTGGAATTACTGGCAGCAGAAACAATCGGTCCAGGCTGCCGTGGTGTATGAGCAGCTCAGTGCCGCCGTACAGGCGCGCGACATTTCCAAAATCAAGCAGGCTTCGGGTGAGCTGTTTGAGCGATACCCTGCAACGGTTTACGGGTCCATGGCAGCGTTGGTGGCGGCCAAGGCCTACTTCGATGCGGGCGATCTCAAGGCGGCCAAGGCGCCGCTGCAGTGGGCGGCCGATAAGGCGACGGATCCTGAGTACCGCCTGTTGGCGCGCTTGCGGTTGGCCGGCGTGCTCCTCGACGAAAAGGCTTATCCGGAAGCGCTTCAGGCACTCAATGTCCCGGATGCAGGCGCCTTTGCAGCTGCATTCGCAGACCGCCGCGGCGATATCCTGGTCGCTCAGGGTCAACCGGCCCAGGCGCGCGACGCCTATCAACAGGCACTCAAACACGCCGGTGAGGCCAACGCCTTGCGCCCCCTGATTCAGCTTAAGCTCGATGCGCTGGGGGGCGCTTGAGGTGAGCGCATCCGTGCTACACAGCAAACTGTCTGCTGCACGCGGTTGGATGTTGCCGCTGCTGTGCGCATCCCTCCTGGCGGGGTGCTCACTGTTTTCGAAGCCCAAGCGCGTGCCTGATCCGCTGCCAGTGCCTTCGGGAGCGGCGCGTGTCGATCCCGCCTGGAACGTGGCACTGGGCGCTGCGTCCGGTGTGGGCTTTGCGCCCGCGGTGGTTGGCGATGCGGTCTGGGCTGCAGCCCAAAACGGCACGATTGCTGTCTTCGATTTGGACACTGGGCGGGAGCGCTGGAGAATCCTGGCGGGCAAGCCGCTGAGTTCCGGCGTAGGAACCGATGGCACCACCGGTGTGGTGGTGTCGCGTGATGGAGCGCTTCTCGCCTTTGACGCAAACGGCCGTGCGCTGTGGTCGGCTAGCCTCGGGGGCGAGGTCATTACCGCACCTGCGGTGGCCGATGGCGTGGTGCTGCTGCGCACCAGCGACAACCGCGTGCTGGCATTCGATGCCGCTTCGGGCAAGCGCCGCTGGACGTATCAGCGCCAGAACCCGCCTCTGGTGCTTCGAAACTCGGGCGGAATCGCCATGGTGCCCGGAGTCGGTTTTGTGGGCATGCCTGGCGGCCGCCTTGCTGCGCTCTCCCTGGGCAGTGGTGCACCCCGTTGGGATGTGCCGTTGGCGACTCCGCGCGGCGCCAACGAGCTTGAGCGGGTCACCGACGTGGTCGGCACGCCGCTGGTCATTGGTCGCGAACTGTGTGCGGTGACCTACCAGGGCCGCATTGGTTGTCTCGACCTGGTGAGCGGGGCGCCGGTCTGGTCGCGGGAGTTTTCTTCGGCCGTCGGGTTCGATGTCGACAACAGCGGGCTCATCTCGCCGGATGCAGACGATACCGTGCACGCCTTCGATCGAAGGGGTACGCCCGTGTGGCAGCAAAAGGGCTATGCCGGTCGCAGACTGTCGGCGCCGCTGATCGTGGGTCGTCTGGTCATATTGGGCGACTATCAGGGCAATCTGCTGTGGCTCTCGCGTGATGACGGAACACTCGCTGCGGTGACGCCCACCGACGGCACTGCGGTGGTGGCTTCGGCCACTGCGGGTGGGCGGATGGTGGTCAGTCAGACTTCCGGCGGAGCGCTGCATGCGTTCCGGGTCGAGTGAGCGCCGCTGAGGCACCGACCCCCGTCGTCGCACTGGTGGGGCGCCCGAATGTCGGCAAATCGACGCTCTTCAATCGTCTGACCCGCAGCCGGGCAGCGCTGGTGCATGACATTCCGGGTCTGACCCGAGATCGTCACTATGGCCAGGGGCGGCTGGGTTCGCGTCGGTTCGTTGTCATCGACACCGGTGGTTTCGAGCCGGTCGCCAAGACTGGCATCGCTGCGGAAATGGCGCGTCAGGCGCGCCAGGCGGTCATCGAGTCGGATGTCGTCATTTTTGTGGTGGATGGCCGTGAAGGCATGGCGGGCCGAGACCGTGAGATCGCCAACGAACTGCGCCGAACCGCCAATAAGGTCCTGCTGGCGGTCAACAAGACCGAGGGCATGTCGCGACAGACCGTCATTGCCGATTTCTGGTCGCTCGGCCTGGGCCAGCCCTATGCCATCTCGGCTGCGCATGGCGATGGCGTGCCAGATCTGATCGAAGAGGCACTCCCAGCGCTGCCCGAAGCCTCTGACCCGGAATTAAGTGACGACACGGCACAGTCCCTTCAGCTGGCCGACGATGCACCGCCCACACCTGAGGCGATCGAGGCTGCTGCGCTGGAAGGCCGCCCGCCTGCTCCTGTTGTGCCTGTGACGCCACGGCGCATTCGCGTGGCTGTTGTGGGCCGACCCAATGCGGGCAAATCGACCCTGATCAACACGCTGCTGGGCGAGGAGCGCATGATCGCCTTCGATCAGCCCGGCACGACACGCGATGCCGTGGCGGTTGATTTTGAGCGTGGCGGGCGCCCCTACACCCTGATCGATACCGCGGGTGTGCGGCGTCGCGGCAAGGTCACCGACGTGATCGAAAAGTTCTCGGTGGTCAAGACGCTGCAGGCGATCGAGGACAGCCACGTTTGCGTGCTGCTGCTCGATGCCTCGGAGGATGTGGCCGAACAGGATGCGCATATTGCAGGCTACGTGCTCGAGGCGGGCCGGGCGCTCGTCGTGGGCATCAACAAATGGGATCTGGCCGATGCCCACCGCCGTGAACGGATTCGGGTCGAGTTCGATCGTAAGCTGGGCTTTCTGTCGTTTGCTCGCATGCATGTACTGACCGCCACCGAAGGCAAGGGCGTGAGCGCACTCATGCGTTCGGTCGATGAAGCCTTTGCGGCGGCGACGGCCAAGCTGTCCACGCCGCGCTTGACCCGCGCTTTGCTCGAGGCCGTCGAGCGGCAGCAACCGCCGCGCCGTGGTCCGATTCGACCCAAGATGCGCTATGCCCATCAAGGTGGGCAGAATCCCCCGATCGTGGTGATCCATGGCAACGCTCTGGACCGCGTGCCTGACAGCTATCGCCGCTATCTTGAAGGATGGTTTCGAGATCGCTTCGCCTTGCAGGGCACGCCGCTGCGTGTGGAGTTCAAGACTTCCAGAAACCCGTACGCTTCACCCCGTTGAGGGGACCTTGGGTAGCCAACCCCAGAGCTTTCGGCTAGAGTCGATTGGCCGGTCGCTTGCAATGCGCCCCTCCGGCCCCACCTGCTTCAGGTGATGAACGACACATTCGAAAAAGAGCCGCGGAGCTTTCATGAGCAACAAAGGGCAACTCCTCCAAGACCCGTTTCTCAACTTGCTGCGCAAGGAACACGTCCCGGTCTCCATATATCTGGTCAACGGGATCAAGTTGCAGGGTCAGATCGACGCCTTCGACCAGTACGTGGTGCTGTTGAAGAACACCGTGACGCAGATGGTCTACAAACACGCCATCTCCACCGTGGTGCCAGCTCGGGCAGTGAACTTCCAGCAGGACGAGGGCCCGGAAAGCTGAACGCGTCCGCTTCCCAGGAGTCGCGCGCGCTGCTCATAGGCGTGGGCATCGGCCGCAACCGGCGCACCGACGCCTCACTTGATGAACTGTCTGCCCTGGCTGCATCGGCTGGGCATAGCGAAGCTGCGCGTGTCGTCTGTCATCGGCCCAAACCTGATCCCGGGTTGTACATGGGGCGTGGCAAGGCCGAGGAAATCGGGCTCATGCTCGAGCAGAGCGACACCCAGCTTGTGCTCTTCGACCACGAGATTTCCGCCATTCAGCAGCGCAACCTGGAGCGCCTCTGGAAGGTGAGGGTACTGGATCGCACGGAACTGATTCTTGATATTTTCGGGCAACGCGCCCGCAGCACCGAAGGTCGCTTGCAGGTCGAGTTGGCCAAGCTGCAGCATCAGTCCTCACGCCTCGTGCGGGCCTGGAGCCACCTCGAGCGTCAGCGCGGCGGGATCGGCGTGCGTGGCGGCCCGGGTGAAACCCAGCTCGAGATGGACCGACGCATGCTGGCCACGCGTATCCGCCAGGTGCGCGAACGCCTGGCGCGTACGGAGCGCCAG
>CANHUQ010000038.1 GCA_947463885.1 Burkholderiales bacterium | reverse complement strand
GCAGGCCACGGTTCGACCTCCCCACCCCAACGACGACTCAAAGATCCGATCCGCAGCGCGTGCCGCCGTGCGCTCATGCCATCGCGTGCGGCCATCGACACACAGATCTACTGACTGACGCAACAGTCCATGCAAAAACTGTTCCTTCATGGCGGCTCGACCCAACACCATGCATTCCCAGCCGATCATCCGGGCGTCACCCATCAGATCGATGCACAAGGACTGGTCGACCTGCGCAGCGTTGTAAACGATGGTGGGTTGCGGCAGCCATTCAAGTGCCGTGCCGGACGCTGCCTGGATGCGCGTGCGCGCACAGGCACCGTCCCGGTGCGCTCGGTACCACTTTTGTGCGCCAGGCGTGGTGCAGAGCACCTGTGCGCCCTCGGCTAGCGCAAGGTCGATCTCGAGCCGATCACCCCCGACCAGGCCACCCGGCGGATGCACGATCACCGCCTGGCAGCGCCCCTGCGGCAAAGGGAGCGCCCGAATCAGACGCAGCGGGCCTTCGTGACGGTTATGGGTCAGCCGCGTCACACCCTGATTGGCTGCAAACGCCAGATCCAGGCGCGCATGCCAGCCCTGACCCGATACCCCAAGCGGGGTCGCAGGGTTCATGAACCGTCTGCCCTACAGGCGAAAGATCTTGCCGGGGTTCAGGAGCCCGTCCGGGTCGAATGCGCGCTTGATGCCACGCATGAGGTCGATCGCATCTTCGCCGGCCTCTTCGACCAGAAAACCGATTTTGTGCAAGCCGATGCCATGCTCGCCTGTACAGGTGCCATCCATGGCGATGGCCATCCGAACGATCTCATCATTCAGGCGCTCGGCCTCGGCGACTTCCTGAGGGTTCCCGGGGTCGATCAGCAGTACTGCATGAAAGTTGCCGTCGCCCACATGCCCCAGCAAGGCGGTGGGAAAGTGTGCCGTGTCCAGAATGGCGCGCGCACCGGTGATCGAGTCGGCCAGGCGCGAGATCGGCACGCACGTGTCGGTGGAAATGGCGCGACAGCCCGGGCGCAATTGCAGACAGGCGAAGTAGGCGTTGTGCCGGGCGTTCCAGAGGCGCGTCCGGTCTTCGGGTTGCGTCGCCCATTCAAAGTCCTGCCCACCCTTGGAGCGGGCGATCTCCTGAACGATCTCGGCCTGGTCTTTCACGGACGACTCCGACCCGTGAAACTCAAAAAAGAGCGTGGGCGCCTCGCGCAGCGTGGTGTGGCTGTGCGCATTGATCGCACGAATGGTGATCGGATCAAGAAACTCGCTGCGGGCCACGGGCACGCCCAACTGAATGCTCTCGATCACCGTGCTCACGGCATCGCGCAGGCTGGGAAAGTTGCACACCGCGGCCGACATCGCTTCAGGCACCGGATACAGCTTCACCGTCACCTCGGTGATGATGCCGAGCGTGCCTTCCGAGCCTACGAACAGGCGCGTGAGGTCGTATCCCGCGGAGGATTTCTTGGCGCGCCCGCCGGTGCGAATCACCTTGCCCTGTGCGGTCACGACGGTCAGGCCCAGGACGTTTTCGCGCATCGTGCCGTAGCGCACCGCGTTGGTACCCGAGGCCCGTGTGGCCGACATGCCGCCAAGCGAGGCATCGGCACCCGGATCGATCGGAAAGAACAGCCCGGTGTCCTTGATCTCGGCATTGAGCTGCTTGCGCGTGACACCCGCCTGCACCGTGCAGTTCAGGTCCTCGGCATGAACGGCCACCATGCGGTTCATGCGGGATAGGTCAATGGTCAAGCCGCCTTGCACCGCCAGCAGATGCCCTTCGAGCGACGAGCCTGCGCCATACGCAATGATCGGAAACTGGTGTTCCCGACAGGCATTGACGGCCTCGACCACGTCTTCGGTGCTTTCTGCGAACACCACCGCATCCGGCGGTGTGACCGGGAAAGGCGATTCATCGCGTCCGTGATGATCGCGCACGGCCTGCGCAGTGCTGAACCGCTCGCCGAAGTGCGCGCGCAGCCTGGCGGCCAGCGCATCAGGCAAGGGACGCTTCAACGTGCTCTGCAGGGCGTAGGGATGGTTCACGGCAGGCCTTCAACGACGATGGGGTAAACGTCGATGATACCCGCGAGAAACGCAGACCCGCCCGGACCTGAACGGTGCGGGCGGGCCTGTTTTCTTTGCCCCCAGGTGGCCCCGGAGGCACTACAAGGACGTTCAGTCGATCTCGGCAAGCACCAGGATGCGGATCAGTGCATCCTGATTGGCCCGAACGGTCACCGCCACGCGCGACTTGCCGGACACAACCGGCGCGATCGTCTGGAACTTGACCAGGTCAGGCAGATTGTCGATCGGCACATACCAGGCCGATACCACTTCTGCCGGCACATCGAGCGTAAAGGTGCGCGACTCGCCCACCGGCAGGTTGTAATCGCCATGCCGATCGCCTGCGCCGATGAGCATGTTGCCGATCGTCCGAACCGCGACGCTCTTGCCATTGACACCTGGCATGCCCATCGGTCCTGAGGGGCCCGTGGGGCCGACCGGACCGACATGGCCTGGGGTACCGGCCGGACCCGGGGCACCCATCGGGCCTGCCGGGCCACGATCGCCCTTGAGGCCAGCGGGACCTGCTGGTCCCTGGGGTCCGGCCTTGCCTTCGTGGCCGACCGCACCCGTTGCGCCCATCGGACCGGCAGGGCCAGCGGGCCCCATCGGACCCATTGGACCCACTGCGCCGTCATGACCTGCCTTGCCGACTGGGCCCATCGGACCAGCGAGGCCCATCGGACCAGCGGGCCCGGCGAGACCAGCATGCCCATCCTTACCGTCCTTGCCAGCAGGACCCATGGGGCCTGCCGGACCTGCCAGGCCCATTGGGCCGACTGCGCCGGCGGGGCCGACATGGCCCACCGGACCCATCGGGCCCGCGGGGCCCATGGGGCCTGCCGGACCCATGGCACCGTCCTTACCGTGTTCGCCCATCGGGCCCGCGACGCCTTTCGGACCAGCAGGGCCAACAGGGCCGGTCGGGCCGAGGGGGCCGGCCGGGCCGACTGCGCCGTCATGGCCCGCGATACCGGCTGGGCCAGCGGGGCCGGCCGGGCCACGTTCGCCTGCAGGCCCCACGGGGCCGGCTGGGCCGACTGCGCCATCTGCACCGACTTTACCTGCAGGGCCGGCTGCACCACGCTCACCCGCAGGTCCTACCGAGCCAGCCGGGCCAGCTGGGCCCACTGCGCCATCCTGACCCGCTTTGCCCGCGGGGCCGACTGCGCCACGCTCACCCACGGGTCCGACCGGGCCAGCAGGGCCAACCGCGCCATCCTGGCCAGATTTGCCTGCGGGGCCAGCCTGACCAACCGGGCCGGCCGGGCCCACAGCGCCCACCGGGCCGGGCGGGCCGGCGTGACCGATCGGACCTTCAGCGCCAGGCTTGCCCGGCGCACCGGCGGGGCCTGCCGGACCTTGCGGACCCATCGGGCCAGCGGGGCCAGCATGGCCGGCCGCGCCGACCGCTCCCGCGGGACCGACAGCACCATCTTTACCAGCCGGGCCGGCCGGGCCAGTCAGTCCTTGCGGGCCAGCCGGGCCAGCAGGGCCTGCTGCACCGCGCTCGCCAACGGGGCCGGCAGGGCCGGCATGGCCCATGGCGCCATCGTGACCAGCCTTGCCAGCCGGGCCAGCAGGACCGGTCAGACCTTGGGGGCCGGCGGGACCGGCAGGGCCGGGATCTCCCTTGTGACCGACCGGGCCAACCGGGCCGGCGGGACCGGCGGGACCCATCGGGCCAGCATGGCCCGGCGCGCCGTCATGACCTGCGGCACCGGCTGGGCCGGCAGGGCCCGTATGGCCGATCGGACCGGCGGGACCCATCGGGCCCACAGGGCCGGCGGGTCCCATGGGACCGACGACGCGCTGAACGATGGTCGGCACTTCAATGACGGTGGGCACTTCGACCACCGTGGTGTATTCCTCGACTGTGCCAGGCACAAGACCTACGCTCGTGCGCGCAACGGTCGCGGCGGTTGCCGCGGCGACCTGCACGGCGGTCTTGGGCTTGTCACCCGGTTTATCGTCGTTACGGCTGGACATCAAACATCTCCTCGTGGGTTGAGCCGGAAGGCGCATCCTACGGAGGTAAAAAATAACTTTTTAGTACAAAACGTAACTTCTGCGACGCGTCATTGACAGCGTTCAGACACGCTCTTCCAAGTCTTCGGAATAAAAAGTATTTTTCAATGCTTGCCCTGATGGGCAACACGCGTGCATGTGTAAAACCTGTATTAACAGTACAGAACATCACTGCACAATCTTCTTTGATCGAGGCTTCAAAACGCTCTGCCGACCACCGCGCACCACCGTGCGAACAGCCGTTCAGCTCACCAGATTGCGCATGTCCTCGCCACGCGCCCACGCGCGCAGGTTCGCCACAAAAATCTGCGAGACGCGCGCCACATTGCCTTGGGAATGGCCGGCTGCATGGGGGGTCAGCAACACGTTGGGCATATCCCAAAGTGGCGAGCTGGCTGCGAGCGGTTCATGGCTGAACACATCCAGGTGTGCGCCACCAAGCTGCCCACTGCGCAGCGCCTCGAGTACGGCGGACTCTTCGACAACCTCACCGCGCGCCACGTTCACCAGAAAGGCGCCACGGGGCAATGTTGCAAGCATGTCTGCGTCCACCAAGCCGCGCGTGAGGTCAGTCAGAGGGCAGACCAGCACAAGCCAGTGCGCACCAGGCAAGCATTCGCGCAATCGATCGTAGGTCAAGGTCGGTAAACCTGGGCCGGCAGGTTCGGCACGATGCCGGACCACGGTGACGTGCAGACCGAACACCTGAAGCAGCTCGCCAATGCGCTGGCCGGCAGGCCCCCAACCCACCACCACCGCAGACTGCCCGGCGAGGTCGGGAGGGATGGCCTCACCCAGCAAAGGCGCCCAGCGGTGTTCGCGCTGCGCCGCCATCAGCGCCGGAAAGCGTCGGGCGAGCGCCAGCACGCCCCCAACCGCCGACTGCGCAACGATGGGCGCATTGGCACCCGACGATGTGGTGACGACTACACCACGCGCGCGCAGTTCGGGGTAGATCGGGCGATCGGCGCCTGCTGAGTGCGTGTGGACCCAACGCAGCGCCTGGGCGCTACGCAAGACGTCGTAGAAGGCCTGCAGCGACGGGCTGATGACGGACTTGGTGGCCGTTCCGGTGACGTCGCGGGAAATGAAGGCAACCTGCACCGTACGCAAGGCATCCGGACCAGCCTCACCCGGCACGATGGCTTGCCAGGCCCGCTCCTCCAATGCGCCGTCAATGTGTGAACCGAGCACATCAAGTGCCGTACGTGAAATCAGGATAGGCACGGCAGGCGCATTCATGGCGGCATACAGGCTCGGTCAGTTTCGCGCAGCGCGCCTTGCGTTGCGCTGTTTAGGTGCGATAAGACGGATCGATTCGATCGAGCTTGCGCAAGAGCCCGGGCCACTCCATGACCCCGAACGGACGACGCGTGCCGCGCTGATAGTTGTTCCAGGTGGCATGCAGCACCTGATCGGACACTTCGACCATCGGGGTGTTGCAGGCCATGGCCGCCAGTTGCGAACGGCAGGCCATCTCCAGCCGATGCATCCAGTTGAAGGCCTCGCCGACCGTACGCCCGACCGTGAGCGCTCCATGGTTGCGCAGCATCAGCGCTTCGGCATCGCCCAGATCAGCCAGCAACGACGCCTGCTCGGCGGTGTCGAGCACCACACCCTGGTAATCGTGATAACCGATCTTCAGAAAGCGCATCCCGGTTTGCGTGATGGGCAGCACCCCGCACTTCAACGCCGAAACCGCCATGGACGCCCAGCTGTGCGTGTGGATCACGCAGGCCAACTCAGGACGCGCCTCATGGATGGCACTGTGAATCACGTAACCGGCCTTGTTCACGCCATAGTCCAGTGCGCCGAAGTCGGGGCGCGACAGGATGTTGCCGTCAATGTCAACCTTGATCAGGCTGGAGGCCGTGATCTCGTCATACATCATGCCGTAGGCATTGATGAGAAACGACTCGCCCGCGCCAGGCACCCGCACCGAAATATGATTGGCCATCATGTCGGACATGCCGTACAGATCCACCAGCCGGTAACAGGCCGCCAGATCGACGCGGGCCTGCCATTCTTCGGGCGCACAGTGCGCACGCATCGATGCGATCACAAGCCGTCCATCGCCGGGTTCGATCTGCGCAGCGTCTGCTGAAGCCTGCGTCGCGTGGGTCGCCTCTCGTGCCTTCGCATTCATGCTGCGTTCTCCATTAGTCGGACCCCAGCGACAGGGTGCTGGGTTGTCGCTTTTCGATCGACCACTTCAACAGCGCCGCGCAGCGATAGACGGCATGCGCGAACTTCCCGTAAGGCAGGGTCAGAAACAGCGCCATCACCACACCGAGATGCACGGCGAGCAGCACCGCCATGGCACCGGTATCGCGGCCGGCCAGCAGGGCCAGACCGGTGAATGCCGTCATCCATAAGAGCGCGATGAACCCGCGGTCCATGGACCGCTGTGCCGGGTCGCCTTGCAGAGGATGGCGCTTGAGGTTGAGCCAGAGCAGACCCGCTGGCCCCACCAGCAACCCCAGGCCGCCCAGAGTGCCGAGTAACACCGGCAGACTGGTCACTGCATAAGGGGCCTGCCAGCCGAACGCGTAGTGGTACAGGGTAGCGACCGAGGTGGACGCAAAGCACAGCATGAAGCCATAGAACGTGGCATGGTGAAGATGGCGGCGGGCATGCGTGAAACGGTCGTCTGCGTTGTTGCAGCCGTCGCCGTGGCCGCCATCCAGATACTTCAGGCGCAAGGCGTCATGACCCGCTTCGGCCAGCACCGCGCCCATGGGCACAGGCGGACCGCCCGGTTGCACCGACCGCCAAAAACGTGCGGCGCCCACGCCAAGCGCCACCAGTACCCAACCGGAGACCGCACCAAAGAGTGAGACGAGCAGGTTGTGCGGAAACACCGCATAGAAATTGCCGGCCAGCGGTGCATGCCACAGCGATCCGGTGAGGGCGAGCGCCAGCAGGAGAAAGAACGACAACCCCGCAGCCAGCGCCACCGCCACCGTCAATCCGTTACGCCGATAAAGCGCGCCCAGCGCTGCAGGAAACGCATGGTCCGCATAGGTGTCGCCGCGCACCTGCGCCATGGCCTGCGGTACCGCGACCGCAAAATCGTGCGGCGGCGCGTACTGACAGGCGTGCAAACAGGCGCCGCAGTTGTGGCACAGGTTGGCCAGGTAATGAATGTCCGATGCACCGAACTCCAGGCGACGGGTCATGGCGGGAAAGACTGCGCAAAACCCTTCGCAATAACGGCAGGCATTGCAGATCTGCAGCACCCGGGCGACTTCGGCCTCGTGGTCAGTCAACGCAGGCACACCTGCTGAAGGCCGTCCGCCCGCCCCCAGGTGCGCGGCTTCACGTGTCAGAGCATCCAGGGTCGTCATGCCAGCGCTCCCACGTTCAGCGCCGCCGCTGCCGAGGCGCCTGCGATGCGCCCAAACGCCGTACCGATCGACATGCCCACGCCGGCGGTATAGCCCTTGCCCAGCACATTGCCCGCCATCATTTCGCCGGCCACGAACAGATTCGGGCTGGGCCGGTCCGCAAAATGCACTGCTGCGGTTTCATCGGTCTTCAGTCCCAGATAGGTGAAGGTCACGCCCGGGCGCACCGCATAGGCATAAAACGGCGGGCGATCGATCGGCAGCGCCCAGTGTGTCTTGGCGGGCACCAGTCCCTCGGTATGACAGTCATCGAGTTGTGTGTGATCGAAGGTCCCGACGCGACAGGCGGCGTTGTACTCGGCCACGGTGCGCACGAACGCAGCTTCGGGCAGCCCCAGCGCACGCGCCAGCGCAGGCAGACTGTCGGCCCGCGTGCCCGGAAACACCGGTGGCATGAAGCGCCCGACCGCCTTGGCATCGATCACCGACCAGGCGATCTGTCCAGGCTGCAGGGCGACCAGCCGGCCCCAGATGGCATAGCGCTTGGGCCAGAAATCCTCGCCCTCGTCGTAAAAGCGCTGCGCATCGCGATTAACCACCACGCCCAGCGATACACAGTCGATGCGGGTGCAGATGCCCCCGTCATAGAGCGGGGCGCGGGCATCGATGGCCACACAATGGGCCTGGGTCGGATCACCGATGGCATCGGCCCCGGCATCGAGCATGTGCCGCAGCACGACGCCCATGTTGTAGCGGGTGCCACGGATCAGAAAATTCTCAGCCGGCCATTCGCCTGCGGCATTCTGTCCCCAGGCTTCGCGCATCCAGGGCACATTGGACTCGAACCCGCCGGCCGCAAGCACACAGGTGCGCGCGGCGATGCGCTCGCTGCCCACGCGTGCGGCGACAAAGCGATCGCCCTCCAGTTCAATCCCGTCCACGGGGCAGTCGTAGCGCACCGCGACGCCCAGCTGCTCGGCGCTGCGGTAGTAGGCGTTCACCAGCGCCTTACCCCCGCCCATGAAAAACGCGTTGGTGCGCGAGACATGCAGCGCACCCGACAGAGCAGGCTGAAAGCGCACGCCATGACGCCGCATCCAGGGCCGGCATGTGGAAGAGTCGCGAATGACCAGGCGCGCCAGCGCTTCGTTCGTCTGCCCGCCGGTCACCTTGAGGAGGTCCTGCCAGAATTCTTCCTCGGGGTAGGCATCGACCAGCACATCCTGGGGCGCATCGTGCATGCAGCGCAAATTGCGCACATGCATCGAATTACCACCGCGCCACGCGCGCGGCGCGGCTTCAAGCATGAGCACGCTCGCCCCAGCCTCACGCGCCGTAAGGGCTGCGCACAGAGCGGCATTGCCGCCTCCCACCACCAGGACATCCACTGTTTTCATCGCACGGCGACTATAGAGCCTGAGGCCATCAGAGCCAAACGCACGGGCATTCATGTGACACGGTCATCGGGCACGGTGTGTCGCAGCCCGGTCAGCGGCCCGCCCTGTCAGTCGAAGAGCCAGCGCTCGATGTGGCGCGCGACGCTCAACGCTGTATCACCCAGCATCGGGCAATGGCCCGCATGGGGGATCACCTGCGCCGTGGCTTGCCAGGCCGCAGCCGTACGCCGCAAGGCGGCCACCGGCACCCAGGGGTCCTCACGCCCGCCCAATACGAGGGTTGGCACCCGCGGATCGATCGGCCAAGGGCTGCGACCCAGCCACTGCATGCAGGCCGTGAACGACTCGTCACGCAGTGCAGCGGCCACGCTTTGAGTCAGCGCAGCCGAGGCACCCGGGTGCAACAGCAACTCGCGCACCGCACTCTCCTGGGGCTGGCCCTGAGGGCCAAAGCACAGCAGAGGTCTGCGCTCCATCCAGGCCCGCATGAACCGCGCGGGGTGCGCGCGCGCCAGCGCCTGCAGTGGTTTCAGCCCTGCGTCCTGTGCAGGCGGCGCAATCATGATCAGCCCATCGCGATGGCCTTGAGCGACCAGCCCTTGCGCAATGCGCGCGCCCATCCCGTGGCCAATCAGAATCCGATGACCTGGCCAGGAACCCAGCAGGCCATGCAGACGGTCCACGTAGCGTGCCAAGGTCAACCGACGCACCTGGGGCGACCCCTCCGGATGTGGCCATGCGGCGTGCAGATCGGGGGCAAAGCAAGTCAGTCCGCGCGACTCGAAATACGGCACCAGTTGATGCGTCCAGATCCAGGGGCCCAGACAGGCGCCATGGACGAAAACGAGCAGCGTCGGGGTCGTCATGGGTACATCATGCCCCAGCCCTGCAGACCCACGTGCGGGCAACGCAATGGCGCTGACTCAGGGAACGCGCGGATGAGACAGGGTGCGCGCCTTGTTATGCTTGGGCTTCCCGCTACGGACCACTCCCATGACCCAGGAATCGCTGTGCCGCCTTGAGGCGCTTGAACTGTCTCGCGTGATCCATCGGCGCGATGCGTCGTGTCGCGAGGTCATGCAGGCTTACCTGCAGCGCATTGACCGCATCAATCCGACGGTGCGCGCGATCGTGGCGCTGCGCGATTCAGCCGAACTGCTGGCCGAGTCCGACCGCTGTGATGCCGAGCTGGCGCAAGGCAGCTCACGGGGATGGATGCACGGCTTTCCGCACGCCGTGAAAGATTTGGAGCAGACGGCGGGTATTGCCACCACCTGGGGTTCGCCGCTTTTTCGGCACAACATCCCGGCAGCCGATGGTTTGATGGTTTCGCGCATCCGGTCGGCGGGCGCGATCATCATCGGCAAGACCAATGTGCCCGAGTGGGGCTTCGGGTCGCAGACCTACAACCCGGTCTATGGCACCACCCTCAATCCCTACGACCTGTCGCGAACCTGCGGCGGCTCAAGTGGCGGTGCGGCGGTCGCACTGGCACTGAACCTGCTGCCCGTCGCCGACGGCAGTGACATGGGCGGGTCGTTGCGCAACCCGGCTGGCTGGTGCAACGTATTTGGCTTTCGACCGTCACAGGGCCGTGTCCCCAAGTGGCCCTCGGAAGAGGTGTTTTTTGCACAGCTGCCCACCGAAGGGCCGATGGCACGCAACATTCCGGACCTGGCCGCTCTGCTGGCCACCATCGCTGGCCCCGACCCGCGCCAGCCGCTTGCTCTGCCCGCAGACCCCGCCCTGGCGCCGGAACGGCTCGAACGCGACCCGCAGCACTGGCGTGGTGTGCGGATCGGCTGGCTCGGCGATTTCGATGGCCATCTGGCGACCGAACCCGGCGTGCTTGAGTTGTGCACCCGCGCACTCACCGATCTGACTGGGCTGGGTTGTGCAGTCGAACACACCCCATTGGGATTTGACGCCGATGCGCTGTGGAAGTGCTTCAATGCGCTGCGTTCGCTGCCGATTGCGGCGCGCTTTGAGCCTTATCGCAACGACCCGGCCAAGTGGGCGCAGCTCAAGCCCGAAGCACAGTGGGAATACGAACAGGGTGTCGGCTTGAGCGCCCTGCAGATCCAGCGGGCAGCCATGGTGCGCACTGCGTGGTTTCAGCATGTGCTGAAGCTCTTCGAGCGCTTCGATTACCTGGCCTTGCCCAGCGCGCAATGCTTTGCGTTCGATGTGTCACAGCACTGGCCTGCGGAACTCGGCGGGCGCAAGATGGATACCTACCATCGCTGGATGGAAGTGATGGCCCCGGTCACCTTGGCCGGTGTGCCCGCCATCAGCGTTCCCGCCGGATTCGATGCGCGCGGATTGCCGCTGGGGCTGCAGCTCATCGGTCGTCCCAGAGACGACTTGTCCGTGCTGCAACTCGCTCTGGCCTACGATCGTGCGACCGGTTGGGTCAAGGCTCGACCACCGGCAGAACCCTCCGTCTGAGTCCGGGGCTCACGCCCTGGCACGGGCCTCGGGAGCTACGCTCAATTCGGTCAAGCGCGCCGACAGCGCCGCACAAAAAGCATCGCCTTCGCGGCGCAAGGCCTGGGTGAGGTCTCCCAGCGTCGTGAGGTCGGCATCCGAGCGCAGGCAGATCCGCTCGATGGCCATCGCCAGGCGCGCAGGCTCTTCGGCATTGAAGGTGCGAAACAGTCCCTTCAGCGTATGCACGCTGCGCAACAGACTGCCGCGCTCGCCGCTGGCAGCTGCCTGATCCATATCGCTCATCGCCTGCGGGTATTGCCGCAAGAACGCCGCCCCGATGATGTCCACGATGTCCGGGTCCACCTGCCGGAGCAATGACCCATACTCACTGCGGCCTTTGCGCCGCGATGCGCCGTGGACGCGCTTCGAGGATTTGGCAGTCGCGACACCTGCCTCAGATGCGTCGGACACCGGGGCGGGATCAGGCTTGACGGACTGCGACGCGGCATCCTGAGTCTGCGTGGGCACCTTGTCGAGCACCGCATGCAGGTCAGCACGCCTGAACGGTTTGGCCAGGTAGTCGTCCATACCGGCGGCGATGCATCGTTCGCGGTCTCCGGCCATGGCGTTGGCCGTCATGGCAATGATCCAGGTATGACGATCGGTGTCTCGCTCAGCGTCGCGAATCCGCCGGGTGGCTTGCAATCCGTCCAGTACCGGCATTTGCACGTCCATCAGGATCGCGTCGAAGTGCCCGCCACGCCAGCGGGCAACCCCCTCTTCGCCGTCCGAGGCAACCGTTACCACGTGCCCGGCCTGGCCGAGCAGGGCCACTGCCAGCTTCTGATTGATGACGTTATCCTCGACCAGCAAGACCTGCAGCGCACCCGCAGGGCTCGCCCCGAGTGGCAGTGCAGCCTGGGCAGGGGTTAAGTGCAGCGGCGCCACGCTCAACGGCACCTCGAGCGTGAACGTGGAGCCCTGTCCCAGCGCACTATCGACCCGTAGATCGCCGCCCATGGCCAGCGCCAGGCGCCTGGAAATGGTCAGCCCCAGCCCGGTGCCGCCGTACCGCCGTGTGATGGAACTGTCTGCCTGGGAGAACGCTTCGAAGATACCCTGCAGCTTGACTGGTTCAATGCCAATTCCGGTGTCGATCACCTCGAATCGCAGGCCTGCCTTGCCCGCGCCCGCCTGATACGTTCGCACTTGCAGTCGGACCGACCCACGCTCGGTGAACTTCAAGGCATTGCCGATCAGATTGGTCAGCACCTGGCCCAAGCGCAGCGGATCACCGATCACGCGTGCGGGCACATCCGCTTGCACATCAAGCACCAGGTTCAGGCCTCGGGCATCCGCCTGTGGCTTATGGGGGCGCAGCAATTCGGACAGCACGGGCTGGACCTCGAAGGGCATCGACTCCAGATCCATGCGCCCGGCCTCGATCTTCGAGAAGTCGAGAATGTCGTTGATGATGCCCAGCAGCGAATCAGCCGAAGTTTTCACAAGCGACAGGTGTTCGTGCTGCTGCTCAGACAGCGGCGTCGAGAGCACCAGTTCGCTCAGCCCAAGAATCGCGTTCATGGGCGTGCGGATCTCGTGACTCATATTGGCGAGAAACTCGCTCTTGGCGCGATTGGAGGCCTCGGCATCCAGCTTGGCCCGCACCAGCGAGCTACGGCTGGCCTCCCGCTCACGCACGAGCTCCGACAACATTTCAGAGACCGTTGTGATGTCGTCGCCGTCGCGTTCGATGG
Source organism: Burkholderiales bacterium (assembly GCA_947463885.1). GTDB lineage: Bacteria > Pseudomonadota > Gammaproteobacteria > Burkholderiales > Burkholderiaceae_E > UBA4615. The sequence goes on along the minus strand of CANHUQ010000038.1, from coordinate 5,728 downwards.
ACGCTCGGCGCGAAGCCGGCACCAGCCTGAGCAGCAAAGCGCGCAAAGACTCCAGCGCCTGCTGCCGACTGGCAAATTCTTCACGTAAGCGCAGATCCAGGCGGTACGCCTCAGTGACGTCGTGACAGGCCAGCACGTAGCCGGCGGGCTGACCCTCTCCTGCCTCGATCGGTGCAAGACTGGTGTCGAGCATGCGGTCCGTCTGACGAGAGTCTGCAGCGGTCTCGGTCTGTGACACGCCCGCGTCCTGTTGGGCGGGGACTCTGAACCGACGGTGTTGCCAACCCGATGCATGCTTGCCGCTGATGTCGGCCCCCGGCAGCAGGTCTGCGATCGGTGCCCCCAGCAGCGCCACCGCCGGTCTGGCAAGCGTGGCGGCCGCGGCCGGATTGGCATACACGACGATGCCCTGGGCATCCAGGGTCAACACGCCGTCAGCGACCGCATGCAAAGTCACGTCGGCTTTCTCGCGCTGCGCCTGCAAGGTGGCTGCGGTGCGGGTCAGCACGTCGAAGGCGCGCCGGATTTCGATCGGGGCGTCAGGATCGATCACACGGGTCGGATCGATACGACCGTCACGAATTTCCGCCTCGAATGCATCGATGCGCTTGAGGTTGCGCATCCAGCGAAAGACCGGAATACCGATCACTGCCAAACCGAAGGCCAGCCCTCCCAGGCCCACCAGCAGCGACGCGCGCAGGAGGTCCCAGACTTCACCCGCAACCCGCACGGAAGCGAAGATCAGCCGGAGCACGCCATAGTCACGCCCACCGGCACTGATGATGGTATTGATCGGCTCCAGGCGTTCCGCCACGCGCCGCACGACCCATTCAGGAGGCTGACTATCGATGGCCATTTTCGGGGCAGCCACTTGGATGCGACCCCCCTTCATGTCGATGAACGCCGCACTGTCGAAGGGCGAGCGCGACAAGGCCTTGCGCAGGGTCTTTTCGATCGTGTCGTAATCACCGATCACGGCGCTGTCTGCGATCGTCTGCACCATGACCTGAGACAGCGTGGTGGCGGCGGCCTCGGCGTCATCGACGTGACGTGAAAACTGCAGCAGCATGAACGCGGTCAGCCCGACCGTCAGCGTCAGCAGCAGACTGAGTGCGTAGAGCGAGAAAACCCGAAGACCCAGCGATCCGGGAAGGAACGATTTGAGTCCACGAAACATCAGCGAAGACCTGTGCGGCTTTGACCGACGTTCAACGCAAGGACGCTGGCACAGTCCGATAGAACGTGCGATACGCCGCGTACTCGCGCCCGTCGGTGGGAATGAAGTTGACGTCCACAGGCAAGCCAACCGCCTGTGAGGATTTAGCGAGGATATCGCGCCCTCTGGGGTCTTTGTCCATATTGACGAAGGCTTGGGTCACTGCGCGGGCATCTGCCTCCGGCACGTTGGTGCCCACCATGAGCGCAAGGTCATGCAGCGGCTCTGAACTCCAGATCACCCGGTAGGGCCGGCCTTCGCGTTTCGCATAGCCCTCGATGAGCTGTGAGTTCGCCCCGGATGCTTTGACGCGGCCACTGAACATCTGGCTGAATGCCGCATCCATATTGCCGGCAAACACCGGTCGGGCATCGATATTGCGCGACAGCAGGTGCGCGTACGGAAATTTGTAGCCCACCAATGCTTCAGGGCCGGCAAACGCCACTTCCTGGCCATTCAGATCGGCCAGGTCACGCACCGACGATTCGGCCGGGACGACGATCTGGCCGCGTATCGGCGGGGCATTGCGCCGCGCGGTCACGCGCCATCCCAACTTTTCCCGCTCCGGGCTGAACAGATGGTTTGAAAAGACAAATTCAACTTCCTGGGCCAGGACATAGGCCGTGGTGTCGGCCGAGGTCCGACCAATTTTCAGCACCAGCTTGACTCCGCTCTTCTCGGATACATAGTCGATGATCGGATTCCAGTATTCGGCGGTCAGCTTGATGCCGTACTGGTTCACAGGCGAAAACCGATACTCCGCTGCCATGGCGGGTGAAATCTGAATCAGACCAAGCACTACAACGAGGGCAGCACAGCACTTCCTGGTGAACGCGCGCATCAACACACTCCGAACAAGATATGTGGCGAGATAGTCAACAAACATTGTCAGTCAACCTTCGCATTATGTCGTGAATGTAGCTTTGATTGCGGGAAGATGGACGGTTGGATCCATTCCTGCGCCGACCGGCTCCGATTAAAACGCCAAACAAGGCGCTCGATTGTGGCGGTCGACCGCCACAGCTGGCACGCGGTTTGCATCAATTTAGTCGGCCGCCAGGCCCTCTCGCCCGCACCCGCGGATAAGCGTCATGCACTCAGATCGGGCAACATGCCCCCCTATAGGGAGTTCCATCCATGCGTTTCCTGACCCTGCGCGCCACCATCGTGCGTATTGCGAGTGCGCTGTCACTCGGTGTACTGATTGCGGGCGCACCTGCGCACGCTCAGACCGCGCTGGACGATGTGCTGGCCAGAAAGACGATCCAGATCGCCATTCCCACAGATTTTCCGCCCTACGGGTTCGTGGGCACTGACCTCAAACCCCAGGGACTGGATGTCGACATGGCCGGGCTGATCGCGAGCAAGCTCGGGGTCAAGCTCGAACTGGTCGTCGTGACCAGCGCCAACCGCATCCCGTATCTGCAGACGAAAAAAGCCGAGCTCGTGATCTCGACCCTGGGCAAGAACCCCGATCGCGAGAAGGTCATTGATTTCACGGCCGCCTACTCCCCGTTCTTTCAGGCGGTCTTTGGTCCCAAGGCCATCGCCATCAAGTCTCCAGCCGATCTCGCCGGCAAGTCGATCGCAGTCACGCGCGGCGCCATCGAGGACCAGGAACTGACCCGCATTGCTCCGGCAGGCGCCGACATCAAGCGCTTCGAGGACAACAATGCGACGGTCTCGGCCTTCGTTTCGGGCCAAACCCAGCTCCTGGCCACCGGGGCGTCGGTGGCGGGCAACATGATGGCGCGCAACCCGCAGCTGTCGGCCGAATACAAACTGCTACTCAAAGACTCGCCCAATTTCATCGGGGTGGGCAAGGGAGAAGACAAACTGCGCCTGCGGGTCAACGACATCATTGCCGAGGCAAAAAAGTCGGGTGAACTCGACCGCATGGCCATGAAGTGGTTGGGCCGTCCGGCGGGCGATCTGCCCCAGTGAGCGCCGCCCCCCTCCACACGCCTGCGCGTGCGGCTGCAGGTCGTCTGATCTGATGGGCATTGCCTTCGATTTCAGTGCGGTGCTTTCGCAGTGGCCGCTGCTGCTCAAAGGGCTGGCCTGGACGGCTGGCCTGACGGCCGTGTCGGCCGTCCTGGGACTGGTCTTGGGGGTCGGGTGCGCCTGGGCGCGCACCCGGGGCCACGCGGCTGTGCGTGCGGTGGCCGCCACCTATGTGGAACTTATCCGCAATACCCCGTTCATCGTTCAGCTCTTCTTCATTTTCTTCGGGCTGCCGGCGCTAGGGCTGAGGCTCTCGCCCGAGTGGTCTGCCCTGATCGCGATGACGGTGAACCTGGGCGCGTACAGTGCAGAAATCGTCCGGGCAGGGATCGAGGCCACGCCACGCGGTCAGATTGAGGCCGCCATGAGCCTCGCCCTGACGCCCGCGCAGACCTTCACACGCATCGTGCTGCCACCGGCGCTTGAGCGCGTGTGGCCTTCGATCGTGAGCCAGATCGTGATCGTCATGCTGGGCTCGGCAGTCTGCGGACAGATCGCCACCGAAGAGCTGTCTTATGCGGCCAATCTGATCCAGTCACGCAATTTTCGTGCGTTCGAATCGTTCATCGTCGCCACGCTGATGTACCTGGGCTTCTCCATCGTGTTGCGTCGCGTGCTCGATTGGGTCGGGCCACGGCTGCTGTTCGCCCGCTGAGTCGCCTCAAGGCCCCGCCGACACATGGTCGAATTCACCATCTGGGACATCCTGCGCAACCTTCTGCTTGCGGCGCGCTGGACGATCGTGCTCTCACTGATCGCCTTTGCGGGCGGCGCTCTGGTGGGCGGTGCGCTGCTGGTGCTACGCATTGCGAAACCCGGCTGGGGCGCACGCGTGGTGCGCGCCTATGTGCAAGTGTTCCAGGGCACGCCACTGCTGATGCAACTGTTTCTGGCCTACTTCGGTCTGGCGCTGCTGGGCTGGAAAGTGTCCGCCTGGACGGCAGCAGCGGCAGCGCTGACGCTTTACAGCAGCGCGTTCCTCACCGAGATCTGGCGCGGCTGCGTGGCTGCCATCCCCCGCGGCCAATGGGAGGCGGCTGCGAGCCTGGCCCTGACGCTGCGTGAGCAATTGCGTTGGGTCATCCTGCCCCAGGCCCTGCGTCTTGCGGTGCCGCCCACCGTGGGCTTTCTCGTACAGGTCGTCAAAGGCACGGCGCTGGCCTCAGTGATCGGCTTCATTGAAATCACCAAGACCGGCTCCATGATCGCCAATGCCACCTTTCGACCCTTTCTGGTCTACGGCTGCGTGGCCCTGATGTATTTCATGCTGTGCTGGCCGTTGTCGGCCTGGAGCCGGCGCCTGGAGAGGTCACTGCATGCAGGCTGACACCACGCCGACGCAAGAGATCGTGCGCATCCGCGGACTGCGCAAACGCTTCGGTGACAACGAAGTGCTCAAGGGAATCGACCTGGAGGTGTCCGCGGGCGAGGTGGTCGCCATTATCGGACGCAGTGGATCGGGCAAGAGCACCCTGCTTCGCTGCATCAACGGTTTGGAAACCTTCGATCTCGGCAGCATCGAGGTAGCCGGCCAGGCCCTGGCCCATCAGGACCCGAAGGCGATGCGCGCGCTGCGTCAGCAAGTGGGCATGGTCTTTCAGTCGTTCAACCTCTTCCCTCATCTCAGTGCGGGGCGCAATGTCATGTTGGCGCCCACCCTGGTGAAGTCCATGTCAGCTGCTGATGCCCGTGACCGCGCGCAGCGCTGGCTCGAGCGGGTGGGACTGTCGGAAAAATTCGACGCCTACCCGGACAAACTGTCTGGTGGACAACAGCAACGGGTGGCCATCGCACGAGCACTCGCCATGGAACCGGCTGTGCTGCTGTGTGATGAGATCACCTCTGCCCTGGATCCGGAACTGGTGGGCGAGGTGCTGCGAGTCGTGGAGTCGCTCGCAGCGCAAGGCATGACCATGATGATGGTCACGCACGAGATGGCGTTCGCACGCAAGGTGGCCGACCGGATCGTGTTCATGCACGCCGGGCGCATTCATGAAATCGGCTCACCCGCCGCGCTGTTCGGAGACCCTCAAACCACTGAACTGCGCCAGTTCCTGTCATCGCTGGTCAATTGAATCTTGAACGGGTCTTGATGCACATGAAAACCTCGCTCACTGCGTCCCTCACTGCGTCCCTCAACTGTCTGCTTCAGCGGGCAAGCACCTGTCTGATGGCCTTATGCCTGGCGCCCTGGGTCGCACAGGCTCAGCCGCTTGAGTTTCCGGGCGGCAAACCAATCACCATCGTGATGACCTTTCCCGCCGGGTCCGGCGTGGATGTGGTGGGCCGGCTCATCCAGGAGCCGCTCGGCCGAGTGCTGGGCACGCAGGTGCTGATCGACTACAAACCCGGGGCTGCTGGCAATATCGCCTCGGACTTTGTTGCACGTGCCCGCCCGGATGGGCACACGCTGGTCTTTGGCACATCAGGCACACACGCGATCAACCCGGCGCTGTATCGCAAGATGCCCTTCGACGTTGAAGCCGATTTCACCCCGGTGGCCACCCT
>CANHUQ010000037.1 GCA_947463885.1 Burkholderiales bacterium | reverse complement strand
GTCACATAGCCTTGCGCGTCGGTCTCGAGACGATGACACAGCAGTGTGGGGCGACTCAACTGACGCATCAATGGGTCAGCGAATTCGTAGAAGGTATCCGACAGGATCAGGACCTGATAACGGCTGCGCAGATCGTCGAGAAATTCGCGGGCGCCGGTCATCGGCCCCATGCCGTCAATGACCTTCTGGATATCGGCCAGTTTCAGACCGTGGCGCGTCAGCAAATCGATGCGAAAGCGCATCAGTTTGTCGTAGTCGGGCTCGTCGCGCGTGGTGCGCGAGAGTTCGGGAATACCTGCGCGCTTCGAGAACTCGATCCAGATCTCGGGAACCAGCACGCCTTCCATGTCGAGGCAGACGACCTGCATCGCAGTCTCCAGGGGAACACGGGCACCAGGCCCGTAAGCCCCGCATGGTAGCCGACGCATGCGCTGCGTTCAGCAAGCGACGCAGGCGGACCTAACTTTGGGCGTGCCGCCTGCGATGTCTCGTTGGTCGGGCAGGCCCGTTTGCGCTCAGCTCTTGCGCCCGAGGCGGTCTGCGATTTCGCCTACGATGCCTTTACGGAAGAGCATCACGACGATCACGAAGATGACGCCTTGCACCACCAGCACCCATTCGCCCAGGCCAGCGAGGTAGTTCTGCATCCCGATAATGACCGCCGAACCCACGACCGGTCCGAATACGGTGCCCATGCCGCCCACGAGCGTCATGAGCACGACTTCACCGGACATCTGCCAGGTGACATCGGTGAGCGATGCCAGCTGAAAGACCAGCGACTTCATCGCGCCCGCTACTCCAGCTAGCGTGGCCGACAGTACGAAGGCCAGCAGCTTGTAGCGGTCGACCTGATAGCCCAGCGAAATGGCGCGTGGCTCATTTTCGCGAATGGCCTTGAGCACCTGACCGAATGGCGAATGAATGGTGCGGTAAATCAGTGCAAAGCACACCACGAAGATGGCGAGCACGATGTAGTACATCGTCAGGTCGTTCTTGGTGTCGATGATGCCCAGAAAGGGGTTGCGGGGAATGGACTGAATGCCGTCTTCGCCGCCCGTGAAGGGCGCCTGCAGACAGAAGAAGAACACCATCTGCGACAGCGCCAGTGTGACCATGGCGAAGTAGATGCCCTGACGCCGGATGGCGATGGCCCCGGTGATCAGGCCCAGCAAGGCGGCTACCGCCGCACCGGCGAGGATCCCGCCCTCCATGCCCCAGCCCCAGACCTTCACGACATGGCCGCTGACATAGGCGGCCAGGCCGAAGAACATGGCGTGACCGAACGAGAGCAGTCCCACGTAACCGATCAGCAGATTGAAGGCGCACGCAAACAGCGCAAAGCACAGCACCTTCATGAGGAACAGCGGATAGCCCCCCAGAAACGGGGCCACCAGCATGAAGGCCAGGAACAATCCAAAGAGGATCAGCCCGTTGCGACCGGAGACGATGGCCGGTGCCGCGGTGCCCGAGGCAACCGGGGAGGCCGAAGCGTTACTGGAGGCTGACACGTTCATTTTTGCTTCCCGAAGAGTCCGGCCGGCTTGAGCATCAGCACGATGGCCATGATCACGAAGATGACGGTGCTGGAAGCCTCCGGGTAGAACACCTTGGTGAGCCCCTCGATGATGCCCAGTCCGAAGCCGGTGAGGATGGAGCCCAGGATGGAACCCATGCCGCCGATCACCACCACGGCGAACACCACGATGATCAGATTCGAGCCCATCGTCGGATTGACCTGATAGGCCGGTGCAGCCAGCACGCCGGCCAGGGCGGCCAGGCCCACTCCGAATCCATATGTGAGGGTGATCATGCGCGGGACGTTCACGCCCATCGCCTGAACCAGATCAGGCCGTTCGGTGGCGGCGCGCAGATAGGAGCCGAGTTTGGTGCGCTCGATCATGTACCAGGTGGCTAAGCACACCACGAGTGACGCGCCGATGATGAAGGCACGGTAGTGGGGCAGGAACATGAAGCCCAGATTGGTACCACCGGGCAGCGGGTTTTCGAACGGTTGCCCGGAGGAACCGAACTGGCGCCGATACAGGCCTTCAATGATGAGGGCGAGGCCGAACGTCAGCAGCAGGCCGTACAGATGGTCTAGGTGGTAGAGGTGCTTCAGAAAGACGCGTTCCAGCAGCATCCCGAAGGCCCCCACCAGAATGGGCACGATCACCAGCGAGACCCAGAACGGCAAGCCCAGCCAGTTGAGCAGCATCCAGGCGCCGAAGGCGCCCATCATGTACTGCGCACCATGGGTGAAGTTGATGACGTTGAGCAGGCCGAAGATCACGGCCAACCCCAGTGACAGCAGCGCGTAGAACGCGCCGTTGATCAGACCGAGCAGCAGTTGCCCGAAGAAGGCCTGCGGGGGAATGCCGAGAAGTTCGAACATGATGGAATAGGGGTGTGTTGCCCGGGGCGGTGCCCCGGGCGGTCGAGCGGTACCCGGCAGAGCCGGGCTCAGCACGAGCGGTTGTGACGCTTACTTCTTGACCAGCGGGCAGTCAGACTGCGACAGCGGGCGGAACGCCTCGGCGGCCGGGATGGTCGCACGCAGCTTGTAGTAGTCCCAGGGGCCTTTCGACTCGGAAGGCTTCTTGACTTCATACAGATAGACGTCGTGCATCTTGCGTCCGTCAACCCGGATGGTGCCCTTGCCGAAGAGTCGGTCATCGGTCGGCATGGACTTCATCTTCTCGACTACTTTCACGCCGTCCGCATCCGACTTCATGTCATGCACAGCCTTCAGGTAATGCATGACCGCGCCATAGACACCGGCCTGCACCATCGAAGGCATGCGCCCCTTGTTGGCGGCTGCAAAATCCTTGGAGAACGCGCGGGTGTTGTCGTCCTTGTCCCAGTAGAAGGACGAGGTGAGCAGCAGACCCTGCGCGGTGGGCAGACCCAGCGAATGCACGTCGGTCACGAACACCAGCAAACCGGCCAGACTCTGGCCGCCCTTGTTGATGCCGAATTCGGCCGCCTGCTTGATCGAGTTGATGGTGTCGCCGCCGGCGTTGGCCAGCCCGATCACCTTGGCCTTGGAAGCCTGCGCCTGCAGCAGGAAGGACGAGAAGTCCTGGCCCGGGAAGGGGTGGCGCACTTTGCCCAGCACCTTGCCGCCGGCGCCGGTGACGATGGCTTCCACGTCACGCTCCAGTGCATGGCCGAAGGCGTAGTCAGCCGTCAGGAAGAACCAGGTGTCACCGCCACCTCTCACCGCGGCCTTGCCGGTGCCATTGGCCAGTGCCACGGTGTCGTAAGTCCAGTGCACCGTGTTGGGTGAGCAGGCCTTGTTGGTCAGGTCTGATGAGGCCGCGCCCGAGTTCAGGTGCACCTTGTTCTTGTCGCGCACGATCTGATTGACCGCCAATGCCACCGATGAGGTGGGCACGTCGACCACGGCGTCGACTTTGTCGACGTCGATCCACTGACGCACGATGTTCGAGGCGATGTCGGGCTTGTTCTGGTGGTCGGCACCGATCACCTCGACGTTCAGGCCCTTGGCCTTGGCACCGAAGTCTTCCACGGCCTTGCGGGCGGCCCACAGTGAGCCTGCGCCCGTGATGTCGGCATACAGGCCCGACATGTCGTTGATGACGCCCAGCTTGATGACGCCGTCAGAGTACTGAGCACTGGCCGTAGCGGCTGACAGGGCGATGGCGGCTGCGAGCGCAGCCTTGGCGAACAGAGGTCGGGTTTTCAAGAGAGGCTCCTTCACGAAAAGCGACGTCGGGGACGCCGACGCAGGGTGCGCAGCCAACTGGCTGCATAGGCTCGGGCTTCAGACGCCCAGATATTCCTCGAGTTTGGCTCGGTTCGATTCAATCTGGTCGTTGGTGAACATGTCGACCACCTGGCCATGCTCGACCACGAAATGGCGGTCGGCCACGGTGGATGCGAATCGGAAATTCTGCTCGACCAACAGCACGGTGAAGCCCTTTTGCTTGAGCGTGCGGATGATCTGACCGATCTGCTGCACGATCACCGGAGCCAGCCCCTCGGTCGGTTCGTCCAACAGCAAGAAGCGGGCACCGGTGCGCAAAATGCGGGCGATGGCCAGCATTTGCTGCTCACCACCCGACAGCTTGGTGCCCTGACTGTTGGTGCGTTCGAGCAGACGCGGGAAGAGCCCGTAGATTTCGTCGAGCGTGAGGCCGCCGGGCTTGACGATCGGCGGCAGCTCAAGGTTCTCGCGCACGTTCAGGCTGGCAAAAATGCCGCGCTCTTCAGGGCAGTAGGCGATGCCTGCCCGTGCGATCAGATTAGAGGCCATGCCGACGGTCTCATTGCCTTCAAAGCGTACCGATCCGGTTCGCTTCGAGAGCATGCCCATGACGGCACGCATGGTCGTGGTCTTGCCCGCCCCGTTGCGCCCGAGCAGGGTCACGACCTCGCCGGCCGGCACGTTGAACGTCATGCCATGCAGGACGTGGCTTTCGCCATACCAACCATGCAGATCTTTGACTTCAAGAAGCGCCTCAGGCATGACCGGTCCCCATGTAGGCGTCGATCACCTGCGGATCGGCGGAGACTTGCGCATAGCTGCCTTCGGTGAGGACTTCGCCACGCGCCAGCACCGTGATGCGGTCCGACAGATCGGACACCACGGACAGGTTGTGCTCCACCATCAGCACGGTGCGCTGGGCAGCTACCCGCTTGATCAGGGCGGCGACACGGCCGATATCTTCGTGGCCCATGCCCGAGGTCGGCTCGTCCAGCAGCATCATTTCGGGATCCAGGGCGAGCGTGGTGGCAATTTCCAGCGCGCGCTTGCGACCGTAGGACAACTCGACCGCCTGCAGCCCAGCCTGCTCGGACAGGCCCACTTCTTCCAGGAGCCGCATGGCCTGATCATCGAGGGCATGCAGGGACGACTGACTGCGCCAGAAGTGGAAAGACGTGCCGAGCTTGCGCTGCAGTGCGATGCGCACATTTTCCAGCACGGTGAGATGAGGAAAGGTGGCAGAAATCTGAAAGCTGCGCACCATGCCCATGTGCGCCACATCGGCCGGCTTTGCCTGCGTGATGTCGCGTCCTTTGTACAGGATGCGTCCGGCGGTGGGCCGCAGGAACTTAGTGATGAGATTGAAGCACGTGGTTTTGCCTGCGCCATTGGGGCCAATCAGCGCATGGATCGAGCCACGTTCAATCTTGAGCGATACGTCCTTCACGGCATAAAAGCCGTTGAAGTCGATCGACATGTTTTGGGTCTCAAGGATATGGTCGGACGCCATAAGTCCTAACCTTTATGAAATAACTCGGGCAAGGCTAACAGCGCCGCTTGAGAGGCGTCAAATTCCCGTCAAATACCCATTCGTCGTGCTTGCTTGCCAGGGTGCCCCATCTCAACGGAGGCTTTCGCTGCTGCGGTAAGCTCGCGCTCATGAGCATGATGACGCCTAAAGAAATTGTTTCCGAGTTGGATAAACACATCATCGGACAGGACCGCGCCAAGCGGGCGGTGGCCATCGCATTACGCAATCGATGGCGTCGTCAGCAGGTCGAAGAACGCTTGCGCCAGGAAATCACGCCCAAGAACATCCTGATGATCGGCCCGACCGGCGTGGGCAAGACCGAAATCGCCCGACGTTTGGCGCGTCTGGCGCAGGCCCCGTTTCTTAAGGTCGAGGCCACGAAGTTCACCGAGGTGGGCTATGTGGGCAAGGATGTCGATGCCATCGTGCGTGATCTGGTTGAGATCGGGATCAAGCAGGCCCGCGACATTGAGATCAAGCGCCTGGAAACGCGTGCCATGGATGCTGCCGAAGACCGCATCCTCGATGTGCTGCTGCCGCCTGCACGCGGTTTTGGCTTTGGCGCCGGCCAGGACACCGCCAGCGCCGAGCCCCAGACCGATTCCGCGACCCGGCAGAAATTCCGCAAAAAACTGCGTGAAGGCGAACTCGACGACAAAGAGATCGAGATCGAACTCACCGCGCCCATGAGCGGCATGGACCTTGGCATTGGTGCGCAGCCAGGCATGGAAGATCTAGCCCGTCAGCTGCAGGGCATGGTCCAGGGACTGGGCGGGCGACGCAAGACCCGCAAGCTGAAGATTCGCGAGGCCATGGAGGCGCTGCGTGAAGAAGAGGCCGGCAAACTCATCAATGAAGATGATCTGAAGACGCGTGCCATCGCTAATGTTGAGCACAACGGCATCGTGTTCCTGGACGAGATCGACAAGATCGCGGTGCGCAGCGAGGTGTCGGGTGCTGATGTGTCGCGCCAGGGCGTGCAGCGCGACCTCCTGCCGCTGGTGGAGGGCACGACCGTGAGCACGCGCCACGGCATGGTGCGCACTGACCACATCCTGTTCATTGCATCGGGTGCGTTCCATCTGTCCCGACCCTCAGATCTGATTCCCGAGCTGCAGGGCCGCTTCCCGATTCGGGTGGAACTCGAGTCTCTGTCGGTCTCTGACTTTGAGCGCATCCTGACCGAGACCGATGCCAGTCTCACACGCCAGTACGCAGCGCTCCTGGCCACCGAGGGGGTCACGCTCGAGTTTTTGCCGGAAGGCGTGAAGCGCTTGGCCCAGATTGCCTTTTCGGTCAATGAGTCGACCGAAAATATCGGTGCACGCCGACTGCATACCGTGATGGAGAAGTTGCTCGAAGAGGTCTCGTTTGCGGCCGCTTCCGAAGGTCCGCACACGGTGCGCATCGATGCCGCCTTTGTGAATGGCCGGCTCGATTCGGTCGCACGCGACGAGGACCTGGCACGCTACGTCCTCTGATCGACCCCTTAGGCAACACCGCCCCGGCCTGAGCGTGTGCCGGTGTGCGGAAATGCGTGTCGATTGTGTGCCCATACGGTAACGTACGGGCTCGCATCACGATTCGACCGCTTATCCCCTGATGAAACCCGCGCAGTTCCTGCACACCCTGCTGAATACCGAGTCCGATCGGGCGAGGTCCGACGGCGTGCGGGACTCCTGGCTGGCCGTGTTGCAGGACCAGGTGCTCAGGCTCGAGTCGCAACGTCTGGATATGCAACCGGCCATGCAGGCCGTGGCCGAGTCGCTGGTGGGGGCGGGGTTCGGGCCCGAGCGCGTCTCGGTCTCGATCCTCACCCGTCACCCGGGGCTGTCGGGGCTTGGATTTGTGTGGAGCCGAAGCTCGCAGCAGGTGGCCTTTCTGGAGCGCCCGCCCGGGTTTCTGGATACCCCGGAGCATCTGGTCAGCCCCTTGCACGCGGTGATGATCACCCGCGAGGCCCTGTTCCTTGATCATGCTGCGTTGTCGACCGATCCGCGCTTTCCGATCGTGCGCGAATTCGTTCGGGCGGGGGCCACTTCCTACCTTGCGCTGCCCTTGCATACCGCGCGCGGCGATGTGCATGTACTGGCCATGTGGACCGCCCAGGCGGGCGGCTGGACGAACGATGATGCGACGCAGCTGGCCCGTGTGGTGCCGCTGCTGAGTCTGCTGGTTGAAGTGACCGAAAATCGCAGGCTGCTTGGCATCATCGGGACCGCCCATGAATTGACCCAGCGTGCCATGGCCGAGCAGGCGCTGCGCGATGCAGATGCCCTGATGCGCCAGCAGGCCCTGGACATGGAGCGTCTGCAGGCCGAGCGGCGGGCCCGTCTTGAAATCGAGCGTCAGCTCGAGGAGCGCTCGCGCGATCTGGCCGAACGCAATGACGCGCTCAAGGCGCTGGCCGCATCACTGGAAGAAAAAGTGTCTGCGCGCACGGTCGAGCTCGAGCGGGCGCTGGAGCGAGCCCATTCAGCCACGCTGGCCAAGAGTCGGTTTCTGGCCATGATGAGTCACGAGATTCGCACCCCGATGCATGGCGTGCTGGGGCTGGCCGAACTGCTCGCGCGCTCGCGCCTCGATGCCGAGCAGTCTCGCTATGTGGCGACCATCCAGACCACCGGTGAGTCGCTGCTGTCATTGCTCAACGGCATCCTGGATTTTTCCAAGATCGAAGCCAATCGGGTGGACTTTGAAGCGGTGACGCTCGATCCGGCGCGCTTGCTCGAAGATGTGGTGACCCTCATGCGTGGCCCCGCGCTGGAGCGCGGTCTGATCGTCGAGATGCGCTGTGCCGAGGACCTGCCTCGCTGCGTCACGGCTGACCCGACGCGCCTGAGGCAAGTCTGGATGAACCTGATCGGCAATGCGATCAAATTCACCGAACGCGGCCGTGTATCGATGTCTCTGGAAGTCGCGCAAAGCATCGGGTCGAGCGTCACACTGCGTGGTCAGGTGAGTGATACCGGTGCCGGGATCGAAGCCGAGTCCTTGAGCCAGCTGTTCGAACCCTTTGCACAAGGCGACAGTTCCACGGCCCGCCGATTTGGTGGAACCGGGCTTGGGTTGGCAATCTGCAAGGGGCTCGTGGAGCAGATGGGCGGATCGATCCGGGTGGACAGCCGGGTTGGCACCGGCACCACTTTCACCTTCGAGGTGACTTTGGCGCTGGGCGATCGCAACGAGGTGCCTGCACTGATCGATGCGCCGCCCGACGTGGCCGATCTCGTCGGTCTGCGGGTGCTGGTGGTGGATGACAATCCGGTGAATCGACTGGTCACCGAGCGTCAGCTCATGATGCTGGGCATGTTCTCGCCGGTTCTGGCGGAAAGCGGCATGCAGGCACTCGCGCTGCTGGAATCGGCGCGTTTCGACGTGATCCTGATGGACATGCAAATGCCAGAGATGGATGGGCTGGAGGCCACCCGTCGTCTGCGTCGGCTGGGTCTGCCGCGGCAACCTCATGTGATCGGCGTCACCGCCAATGCCTTCGCCGAGGACCGCGAGGCCTGTATCGCAGCCGGGATGAACGACTTCCTGTCCAAGCCCATTTCACTGCGTCATTTGGGCGGCGCATTGCGCGCCGGGCTGCACGATCGCTCAGGGTAAGCGGTGGCGCTGAGAATTCAGGCGGGTTCGTCGAGCAGCTGCCAACCCTCGGCTTGGTGCTCCAGCACCAGGACCTGCCCGTAGTCGACCTTCTGCCCGCCGAACCCGGACAGCGGCAATCCGCGCAGGCTCTTGAGCAGCGTGAGGATCACCCCGGCGTGGGTGACCAGGATGGCTTCGCGCTCGCGCGGCAAGTGGGCCACGAATTCGAGTCCGCGCTGGGCCAGCGTGCTGAGCGATTCCCCACCCGGTGGGACATGGTGGGCAATGTCGGCTCGCCAGGCATCCACCTCATGGCGCGGTAGCTGTGACCAGACCGTCCCTTCCCAGCGACCGAAGTTCATCTCGCGCAGCCTGGCATCGGTCTGCAGCGGCCCGAACCCCTGCCCCTGCAGGCCCTGCGCCAGGCGCAGGCAGCGGCTGAGCGGACTGCTCCAGAGCGCGGCATGGCGCGGCAGCTGGGTGGGCAGGCGATCGATCAGCTCATCCAGATGCGATTCGACCACCGGCACGTCCGAGATGCCATAGCACAGACCGGTCGGCACATCGGGTTGCGGGTGTCGCACGAGCCATAGTTTCATTGCAAACGCCTCAGGAGTCGCCGTCTTCAAGATCAAGTTCCGCCGCGTCCACCCCGAGCACCGCCAGCATGCCGATGAGCCAGGCCACTTCGGTCACTTGTTGGATGACGCTCAGCGTCTGGGAGCCAGCGCCCGGACGATGGTGCGACACGCCGCGCAGCACGGCCAGCGCCACCACCGCGCAGCCCAGGCCCGCCAGCACCGCCGAGGCGTCGCCGGTCCAGGCCGCCAGTGCGATCGCGGGGGCGAGGCCCAGCAGCAGAGCCACGATGGCGTCCGCGCGGCTGATGGGTGCGACGGTTGCGTGGGCAGCACCCCCAACCACGCCCAGTACTGCCAGCCCGCGTGAGGCGCCGGCTGCGCAGACCAGCGTCGCCGCCAGCCAGCTTTCATCCACGCTGGCCAGGATCTCGAAGCGGGCAAGCAACAACACGATCAGTCCTACGGTGCCCGCTGCAGCCGCATGGTTTGACCATGGTGCCGCGCCGGATGCGCCACCCCACCAGTGCGCCGCCCCCCGCTCATGGATCGCAGCGGTCAGCACCAGGCCCGCGGCGAGCGTGAGCAGGACGGCCACCGCATGGGGGAGCAGCAGGCTGGTCAGCCCATAGACGAGCACCTGACACAGGGCGACGATCAGCCCGACCAGTGGCAGGTAGCGCAGGACTGCGCCTGAAGGCAACCCGCGCTCAGGGTCGGTGTGTACCTGCGCAAACTCCGGGGTTGCAGCAGGGGCGGCCGAGGGGTCGGGTGAGGGAAGGGATGAAGCACTGGACGACGCACTGGACGACGCAGGGGCGGTGCCTGCTGCCGGCTGAGGCGTTGCCAATGAGGCACGCCGACGCGCCGCGCCGATGCGGCTGTATCGGTGCAGGGCGATCAGGAAGGGATGCGAGGGCTCGGACATGAAGAAACGCAGCGGAGGCGCGATGGTAGCTCGGTTAGAATCGCGCGTCCTTTTTCCGTGCTGGAGTGCAGTGCCATGAGCGCCGAGATGTCGCCGACCACAAAAGCCGCCGTCCTGGCCGAGGCGCTGCCCTATATCCGCCGTTTTCATGGCCGCACGATCGTCATCAAGTACGGCGGCAACGCCATGACCGATGCGCAACTCAAGGACAGTTTTGCGCGCGACATCGTCATGCTCAAGCTGGTGGGCATCAACCCGGTCGTCGTGCACGGTGGCGGGCCGCAGATCGAGCAGCTGTTGCAGCGCGTTGGCAAGAAAGGCGAGTTCATCGCCGGCATGCGGGTCACCGACGAAGAGACGATGGATATCGTCGAGATGGTCCTGGCCGGACAGGTGAACAAGGAAATCGTCGAATTGATCAATCGTGCCGGCGGCAAAGCCGTGGGCCTGACCGGGCAGGACGGCGGTCTGGTGCGCGCGAAGAAGATGATGGTCGACAGCCCCGATCAGCCCGGCACGCAACTCGATATCGGGCAGGTGGGCGTGATCGAATCCATCGATCCGTCGGTGATTCAGACATTGAGCGCCAACGGGTTCATCCCGGTGATTGCGCCCATCGGATCGGGTCAGAGCGGCGAGACCTACAACATCAACGCTGATCTGGTGGCCGGCAAGGTGGCCGAGGTGCTGAAAGCTGAAAAGCTGATTCTGATGACCAATACCGCCGGCGTGCTCGACAAGGCCGGCAATCTGCTCACGGGCCTCACGGCCAAGCGCATCGACGAGCTGTTTGCCGACGGCACCATCTCGGGCGGCATGTTGCCCAAGATTTCATCGGCGCTGGATGCAGCCAAGGGCGGTGTGAATGCTGTGCACATCATCGACGGTCGGGTGGACCATGCCTTGCTGCTCGAGATCATGACCGACCTCGGTGTGGGCACCATGATCCGCAGCCATTGAGCCCGGCACGCCGATCGCGGGTCAGTGTCGGGGGAGCTGCGGGTGCCCCGTCAGCACGCCGACCGGTGTGGCTGCTTGATCTGGACAACACGCTGCACGACGCCTTGCCGGAGATCTTTCCGCGCATCAACCAGGCGATGACCACCTTTGTCATGCGTCGCCTGGATCTGGACGAGCCGCAGGCCAATGCGCTGCGCTTGCACTACTGGCGACGTTATGGCGCCACGCTGCTGGGCATGGTGCGACATCATGAGGTCGATCTGCATGAGTTCCTGCGCGAGACCCATCCGTTTCCCGACTTGCATCGGCTGGTGCGCCGTGACCCGCGTCTGGCGCATCTGTTGCGCCGGCTGCCTGGGCGCAAGATCGTCCTGACGAATGCGCCTGCCGCGTACGCCGCAGGGGTGATCGCGGCGCTGGGGATCGCTCCCCTGCTGGAGGCGGTCATCGCCGTGGAAGACATGCGCTTTGCCGGGCGGGTCTTTCCGAAGCCCTCACGCTCGATGCTGCGCAAGCTGCTGGCGCGCATCCGGCAGCCTGCGGGGCGGTGCGTCCTGGTGGAAGACTCGGTGGATAACCTGCGGGCGGCCCGCCATTGCGGGGTGCGCACCGTGTGGGTGAGCGGGATCGTCGGCCGCGATCGGCCGGTCTGGCAGCGCCCACGACGTGGTCATGCAGGCATAGACCATCAGGTGAATTCGGTTGTACAGTTAGCACGTACTCCGCTTGCACGCCTTGTCCATGCTCCCTGACGATCCTCCGAACACGACTGATCCGGCTGCTGTCCCCCGGCCCGCCGGCCGCACCCGCCCCAAGCCCGGCGAGCGCCGACTGCAGATCCTGCAGATGCTGGCCACCATGCTCCAGGAGCCCAAGGCCGAGCGCGTCACCACCGCCGCACTGGCCGCTCGCCTGGAGGTGTCGGAGGCCGCGCTCTATCGCCACTTCGCAAGCAAAGCTCAGATGTTCGAGGGCCTGATCGAATTCATCGAACAAAGCCTTTTCGGCCTGATCAACCAGATCACCGCCCAGGATGACGATCCTATGCGCCAGGCGCGGGCCATCGTCGTCATGCTGCTGGGGTTTGCCGAACGCAACCCCGGTATGACCCGGGTGCTGATCGGCGACGCGCTGGTCAACGAACACGACCGGCTCCAGGTGCGCATCAACCAGCTGCTCGACCGGGTCGAGGCGTCGTTGCGCCAGTGCTTTCGGGGTGCGGTGGATCGGGGCCTCATGCCAGCGAGCGAGACCCCGGCGGGGCGCGCCGATGCGGCGCTGTCGTACGTGATCGGGCGCTGGGTGCGTTATGCCAAGACCGGCTTCAAGCGGGTGCCTGGCGAGGATCTCGAGGTGCAGTTGCGTCGGTTGGTGGGCTGAGCACACCACACACCGCACAGTTCGGGTCGCGTGGCACCTTCACCGTGTGGAGGTCCAGCGTGCGGCCATCGAGCAGCAGGAGCCGGCCGGTCATGGGCGTGCCGAACCCGCCAGCGATTTTCAGCGCCTCGGCTGCCTGCATGGTCCCGATGATGCCGGTGAGCGGCGCAAAGACGCCCATCGTGGCGCAGTGCACCGCTTCGGTGTCGCCTTCTTCGGCAAACAGGCAGTGGTAGCAGGGGGAATCTGCGCGACGCGCATCGAACACAGCGAGCTGCCCGTCGAAGCGGATGGCCGCGCCCGAGACCAGCGGCACGCGGGCTTTGACGCAGGCCCGATTCACAGCATGCCGGGTGGCGAAGTTGTCGCAGCAGTCCAGGACCACCGACGCACTGGCCACCGCGTCCTGCAAGGCTGAGCCCTCCAGACGCGTGGTGATGGCGTCCACCTTGATACCCGGATTCATGTCCAGCAGGCTGTGTCGCCCGGAAACCGCCTTGGACTGACCAACCCGATCGTCGCGGTGCAGGATCTGGCGCTGCAGATTGGTGAGGTCGACCGTATCGCCGTCGGCCAGGATGATCCGCCCGATGCCCGCGCAGGCGAGATACAGGGCGGCGGGCGAACCCAATCCGCCTGCGCCCACGACCAGGGCGGTGGCACCCAGCAGCCGCTCCTGCCCTTCGACACCGATGTCGTCGAGCAGGATGTGGCGGCTGTAGCGCAGCAGCTGTGCGTCGTCCATGGGCTGCGCCTGGCCTGAGTGGTGCGCCCGCCGACCGGAACTTACTTCTTGGTCGACCCGGTGCTGGAGGTGGCGTCGGCCGCTGCGGCCTCAGCGGCCGGAGCCGTCTTGGCCACCTGGACTGGCTGACCCTTCAACTGGTTCATGGCCTGCTGCAACTGGAAGTCTTCGGCCGAGCCAAATTCGATCGGCTTGCGGTCCTTGAGCTTGTCGATGGCGGCTGCATCGGTGGGCTTGGGCACAGCAGGCTTGTCTTCCCGGTCCTTGTCGTTGGACAGATGGCGGGTGAGGTCGGCTTCGCGCACTCGGAACTGCGAGGTGATATCACCCTCGGCGGTTTCCTCGACGATCAGGTCAGGGGTGATGCCCTTGGCCTGGATAGAACGCCCGGCTGGCGTGTAGTAGCGCGCGGTCGTGAGCTTGATGGCGGTGTTGTTGGTGAGCGGCAGGATCGACTGCACCGAGCCTTTGCCGAAGGTTTGGGTACCCATGACCACGGCACGCTTGTGGTCCTGCAGCGCGCCGGCCACGATTTCCGACGCCGATGCCGAGCCGGCGTTCACGAGCACCACCATGGGCACCGTGCGGACCCAGGCGGGCAGCTTGGAGATCAGGTCGTCGCGACCGCCGCGCACATAGTCCTCCGGGCTCGCGATGTATTTGCGCTTGGCGTCTTCGGTGCGACCGTCGGTGGAGACCACCAGCGTCTTGGCAGGCAGAAACGCGGCCGAAACGCCGACGGCACCATGCAACAAGCCGCCCGGATCATTACGCAGATCGAGGACCAGACCCTTCAGAGGACCCTGCTTGTCGAAGCTGTTGAGCGCCTTGGCCATGTTGTCGACCGTCATCTCCTGGAACTGGGTCAGCCGCACATAGGCGTAGCCCGGTTCGATGAGCTTGGAGCGCACTGACTGCACGCGAATCACGTCGCGCACGAGCTGCACGATGATGGGTCGGGTTTCGCCCTTGCGCGACAGCGTCAGCGTGACCGTGCTCTTGGGCTTGCCGCGCATGAGCTTGACCGCGTCATTGAGCGGCATGCCCTTGGTCGGCTTTTCGTCGATTTTGACGATCAGGTCACCGGCTTTCACGCCGGCACGAAACGCCGGGGTGTCTTCGATGGGCGAGATGACCTTCACGAACCCGTCTTCGGTGCCGACTTCAATGCCCAGACCACCGAATTCGCCTTGCGTGCCGACTTGCAGTTCCTTGAAGGCCTCGGCATCGAGGAAGGCCGAATGCGGGTCGAGCCCGGTGACCATGCCGCTGATGGCCTCCTGGATGAGCTTCTTGTCTGCGACCGGCTCGACATAGAACGCCTTGATGGCTCCGAACACGTCGGTGAACTGGCGCAGTTCGTCCAGAGGCAGCGCCGTACGCGCGTCACGCTGGGCGACGGCAGTGACGCCCAGGCTGATCAGAACGCCGGCGACCGCGCCGGCCACCACCAGGGCTACGGGCTTGAATGAAGTCTTCATCTTGGAGACAGGGACCGCGAAAGTTGAAAACGAGTATACGCGGGCAAATGGGGGCGCAATCGGCATTCACCAGCGCGGCGCACCCGCAAAGCCCGCGACTTCCACCGCCGGTCGGGGCAGCTGGGATGTGCAGACGCTTGATGGGCGGTCTAACGCCTGGCTTGTGTGCAGGCTCAGCGTGCGGCTTTGCCCTGGGCCGCCACCGCAGCCATCGCCGCCTCGATTTCGGCCGCATCGCCCAGATAGCGGCTGCCGAGCGAGCGCAGATCATCGTCAAGCTCGTACACCAGCGGGCGGGCTGTGGGGATGTTCATGTTGACGATATCGGTCTCGGAGACATTGTCCAAGTGCTTCACCAGGGCCCTCAGTGAGTTGCCGTGGGCGGCCACCACCACCCGCTTGCCGGCCCGGATGGCGGGTGCAATCGACTCGTTCCAGAACGGCACGACGCGGGCCACGGTGTCGCGCAGGCATTCGGTGCGGGGTAATTCTTCTGGCTTGAGCCGGGCATAGCGCGGGTCGCCCTGGGCTTCGCGCGGATCGCCGGCAGGCAGCGGTTCGGGGGCGATGCCATAGGCCCGGCGCCAGATCAGCACTTGTTCGTCGCCGTATTTCGCTGCGGTCTCTGCCTTGTTCAGACCTTGCAGCGCGCCATAGTGGCGCTCGTTCAGCCGCCAGGAGTGCACGACTGGCAGCCACATCAGGTCCATTTCGTCCTGAACCGTCCACAGTGTGCGGATCGCCCGGCGCAGCATCGAGGTGTAGCACAGGTCGAAGCTGAAGCCCTCCGCTTTCAGCAGTTGCCCGGCCCGGCGCGCTTCGACCAGCCCGTTGGGCGTGAGATCGACGTCGGTCCAGCCGGTGAACCGGTTCTCGAGGTTCCACTGGCTTTCGCCGTGACGCAACAGCACAAGGGTATGGGGCATGATCACTGAATCGGGTAGGAGGTAATCTTCCATTCTATAATTGCAGGCTGTGCGCTGGCGCGGTATGGGTTGTGCTGCGGGCCGACCTGCCTGTCCGCGTGTCTACCTCGGTGTCTGCCTCGGTCCTGCCGCGGGCCTGTCACGTGTCCGATCCGTCCGCTGTGTCGCCCCCGGGTGTCCTGCGCCCCTACTGTTCCTGCTGCTGTGGTCACTGCGTGAAATTCCTGATCGACAACATATTCTTGGTGGCGACTGCGCTGATCTCCGGTGCGATGTTGCTCATGCCGCTGATCAACCGCCAACGTGCGGGGGCCCTGGTCGGCACTTTGCAGGCCACGCGGCTGATCAACGACGGCGCGGTCGTGCTCGATGTGCGCGACACAAACGAATACTCCGGCGGCCATCTGAACGGCAGTCGCAACATTCCGGTCGCTGAGCTGGAACGGCGGGTGGCCGAGCTGCCCGCGGGCAAGCCGGTGGTCGTGCTCTGTGAGGGCGGCAACCGTGCCGCACGTGCCGCCGCTGCCCTGCGCAAGGCTGGACGAGCTGATGTGTATTGCCTGGAAGGCGGCCTGGCCAGCTGGAAACAGGCCGGGCTGCCCGTCGTCAAGTGATTGTTCTTTCACGTTCCCTGGAATTTGCCGAGGATGCCCCATGAGTGCCAATAAGGTCGTCATGTATTCCACCGCTGTATGCCCCTACTGCGTGCGGGCGGAAGCCCTGCTCAAGCAGCGCGGTGTCCAGCAGATTGACAAGATCCGCATCGACCTCGAGCCCGCTGAGCGCGACCGCATGATCGAGCGCACCGGGCGGCGCACCGTGCCGCAGATCTATATTGGCGACACGCATGTCGGCGGCTTTGACGACCTGGCGGCGCTCGACAAGGCCGGCGGCCTGATGCCGCTGCTGCAGGCCTGAACCGCGCAGCCGACCCGCCCCATTTTTCCACACCCCCCGAACAGGATTCCCTGATGAGCGCCGTTCCCCCGCAGCAGCCGATCTTCCAGATCCAGCGCATGTACCTGAAGGATCTGTCACTGGAGATTCCCGGCGCGCCCAGGATCTTCCTGGAGCAGCAACAGCCTGCCGTCGAGATTTCCCTCGACAGCGCTCTGGAGCAGCTGAGTGACGGTATTCACGAAGTGACCGTGACCGTGACCGTGACCACCCGGATCGGCGACAAGGTTCTCTTCCTGGTCGAAGCGCGCCAGGGCGGCATCTTCGAGATTCGCAATATTCCGCCCGAGCAGATGCCCGTGGTGCTCAATGTCGTGTGCCCCAACGTCATCTACCCCTACTTGCGCTCGAACGTCGCCGACGTGATTCAACGCGCAGGTTTCCCGCCGATTCACCTGTCCGAGATCAATTTCGAGGCCTTGTACCAACAGAAGCTTGCCCAGCAGCAGCAGGGCGGTGAACAGGCTCCGGGGTTGATCGTGACAGGCCGCAACAACTGAGGTTACAGGCCATGTTTCGCTGGTCGGGAGCGGGTGCGGGTGTGTGTGCACAAGGGCTTCGCCGCCTGTCTGCCAAGGCCGCTGCTCCGTTGAGTGGCGGGGTGCGACTGTTGTGCGCGGTGGTGCTGTTGGCAGCCGGTGCGGTCGAAGCGGCCGAGTACCGTTCGATCGTGGCCCCCAGCGTCATGTACGACGCACCGTCGCGCCAGGCCAGCCGAGTGTTTATCGCGCCGCGTGGCATGCCGGTTGAAATCATCTCCACCCTGGGTGCCTGGATCAAGGTGCGCGACGCGTCGGGTGACGTGGTTTGGGTCGAACGCACCGATCTGGGCGAGCGGCGCAGTGTCGTCACCACCAGCCTGACCACGGTGCGTCAGCAGCCGCAGGACATGGCGGCCGAGGTCATGCAGCTTGAGCGTGGCGTGCTGCTCGAGCTGGTCCGCACCACCCCGGCGGCTGGCTCGGCCTCCACCGAATGGATTGAGGTGCGTCACCGCGACGGCGGCTCAGGCTGGGTCCGTATCGCCGAGGTCTGGGGCTGGTGAAGAGACAGGCTCGGCCGCGGTCTGCCTCATGAACGTGGCCATGCTGGGCGCTGGCGCCTGGGGCACGGCTCTGGCCTGCCACGCTGCGCAGCGTCATGCCGTGACCCTGTGGGCACGCGATGCCTCGATCGTTGCGGCCATGCTGCGCGATCGGTGCAATGAGCGCTACTTGCCTGGTGTGCCCTTAAACGATGCGGTGCGACCCACCACTGACCTGAATGACGCTCTGACGGCGGCCGATCTCATCGTGGTGGCCACTACGGTGGCAGGGCTGCGCCCGATGGCGCAGCGGCTGGCTGCGCTATCCGCTGAGGCACCGGTGCTGTGGCTGTGCAAGGGGCTGGAGGCGGCTTCGGGGCTGCTGCCACACGAGGTCTTGGCCGATGCATGGCCGCAGGTAAATGCCGGTGCGCTGTCGGGGCCCAGTTTCGCGCAGGAAGTGGCGGCTGGGTTGCCGGTGGCGCTCACCGTGGCCTCCGAGCACGAGGCGGTCGTACAGGCTGCCGTGCAGGCGTTTCATCATGGCTCAGCGCGCATTTACAGCACGACCGATGTCGTGGGGGTGGAGGTGGGGGGCGCACTGAAGAATGTGATGGCCGTGGCCACTGGTATCTCCGATGGCCTGGGTTTGGGCATGAATGCGCGCGCTGCCCTGCTCACGCGGGGTCTTGCCGAGATCAGTCGTTACGGCGCCGCGCTGGGCGCGCGCCCTGAAACCTTCGTTGGACTGGCGGGTCTCGGTGACCTGGTGCTCACCTGCACCGGCGATCTGTCGCGCAACCGGACGGTAGGGCTGCGGTTGGCACGAGGCGAGTCGCTGTCAGACATTCTGAATGCATTGGGGCATGTGGCCGAAGGCGTGGCCTGCTGTCGCGCGGTCTGCGATCGCGCCCGGCAATTGGGTGTCGAGTTGCCGATCACGCAAGCTGTGGCTGCCGTGCTCTTTGAGGGCCGTGCCCCCCGTGAAGCTGTGGCGGCGCTGCTGGCCCGCGAGCCGCGTGCCGAGCATCACACCGAGCCTCGCACCGAGCCTC
>CANHUQ010000036.1 GCA_947463885.1 Burkholderiales bacterium | reverse complement strand
GATACCATTGCTGGTATATCGGTTTTCGAAACCGACGCGTTCAACCGCTCTGCCACCTCTCCGTGCGAACGGGACGGGCTTGTAAGGGGCTCTTACGCCAAGGCAACCGTCAGGCGCGGGCGGCGGCTAGGTCGAGGACTTTGCGGGCGATGCTGGACAGCGGCAGGACGTGATCGGCCGCCCCGAGTTTGACGGCTTCCATCGGCATGCCGTAGACCACGCAGGTGGCTTCATCCTGGGCGAAGTTGTACGCCCCCGCATCCCGCATCACGCGCATGCCATCAGCGCCATCACGCCCCATGCCGGTCAGCATCACGCCCACCGCGTTGCGCCCGACATGCTCGGCGACCGATCGGAACAACACGTCCACCGAGGGCTTGTGGCGGTTCACAGGCGGACCATCGTCGATCTCGACCACATAGTTCGCCCCGCTGCGCTTGACCGACAGGTGTCGGCCACCCGGCGCGATATACACATGCCCGGGCAGCACACGCTCGCCGGGCTCGGCTTCCTTCACATGCATGCGGCACAGACCATTGAGCCGATCCGCAAAGCTCTTCGTGAACCCAGGCGGCATGTGCTGCGTCACCAGCACCGCCGGGCAGTCGGCCGGCAAGCCGCCCAACACTTCACGCAAGGCTTCTGTGCCACCGGTGGATGAGCCGATGGCCACGATCTTTTCGGTGCTGACACGCGAGTAGGTCACCGGCACGGGCTTGACCAGAGCCGCACGCTCACCGGCGGACAGCCCAACCCCTGCCGCACCGGCCACCCTGGGCGCATTGGACGGCGGCGCTGCCCGCGCCACCGGACGGCGCGCAATCCGCGCCTTGGCCGCCACCCGCACCTTGTCGGTAATCTCGATGGCCATCTCCTGCAGGCCCTGTGCCACGCCCAGTCGGGGCTTGGCCACGAAATCCACTGCCCCCAGTTCAAGCGCGCGCAGTGTGGTCTCGGCACCGCGCTCGGTCAGCGTGGAGACCATTACCACCGGCATGGGGCGCAAGCGCATCAGCTTTTCAAGAAAATCCAGACCATCCATGCGCGGCATCTCGACATCGAGCGTGATGACGTCCGGATCGAGCTCGCGGATCATCTCGCGGGCCATGTACGGATCGGTAGCGGCGCCAATGCAGGTCATGTCCGGCTGGGCGTCAATCATCGCCTTGATCAGACTGCGCACCAGCGCGGAATCATCCACCACGACCACTCGAATCTTGCGGCTACCCTCACTCATGATCCGTGCCCTCAGAACAGTTCAACGCTGCCCGATTGGGTGGCAGCAGGTTGTTGGGTCAGTCGGCCGCGGTAGACCGACTCTTGCGTGGCGATCGTGTCGTACTGCGCAGGCGCCAGCTTCTTGACCAGCGCACGCGCACTGCCGGGAAACAGACACACCTTGCGAGGACAAATATCGAGCACATCGCGCGACAAAATGGGGATGCGCTCAGCCGCCAGAAATTGCTCGACGAACGCCACATTGCGCTCGCCCACATTGATCGTGGAAAAGTTGCGCATCACATGGCCACCGCCAAAGATCTTGGCCTGGATGCGCTCGCGGCGCGCACCGCGCTTCATCATCTCGTTGATCAGCAACTCCATCGCGTAGGCGCCATACCGCCCCGCGCTGCCCCCGTCGGGCAACATGAAATGGTTCATGCCACCCAGATGCGCGGTGCGATCCACCAGGCAGGCCGACACGCACGAACCCAGCACAGTTGTAATCAACAGATCGTCGGCATCGTGCACGTAGTACTCGCCCGGCATGAGCTTGACGGCTTCGCATCGAAACGCCGCATCGTGATAGAAGGTATGGGCTTCAAATTCGCGCGGTGCGCGTGACTTGAGCGCCAGAACGCGATCGCTGACCGCTGGCGCAGCCAGACTCACACCGCCCCCTTGGCCGTCCGGTCGGGCAGGCGCTCGTACACGGTCTTGCCCTTGAGCGCGAACAGATCGCCATGCGCAGAAAAGTTTTCAGAGTGCCCCGCAAAGAGCAAGCCACCCGGGCGCATGCAGGTATGGATGCGCTGCAGCACCTCACGCTGCGTGGGCGTATCGAAATAGATCATCACGTTGCGACAGAACACCACATCGAAGGGCTGAGGGAAACGCAGCGCGTCGTGCACCAGATTGATCTGACCGAACTCAACCATCCGCACAAGCTCGGGTCGTACACGCATGAGGCCCGCGTTTTGCCCGGAACCCTTCAAGAACCACCGGCGCCTGCGTGCTTCGTCCAGCCCCTTGTCGCTCGCCACCGGATACACGCCCGCCTGCGCGGTACGCAATACGTCGGTATCAATGTCCGAGGCAAAGATCTTCACCGAAGCGTGCGCGCCAAGGGTTTCCTGCGCGGTCATGGCAATCGACCAGGGCTCCTCACCCGTGGAGGCCGCCGAGCACCAGATGCGCACAGGGCCCTGATGCGCCTTCAGAAAATCGGCCAGCATCGGGAAGTGATACGCCTCGCGAAAGAACGAGGTCAGGTTAGTGGTCAGGGCATTGACGAAGGGCTGCCACAGCGGAGACTGGGGTTGCTGAACGGCATCGAGCAACGCGCCGTAATCGGCCAGATGATGGTCGCGCAGCACGCGAGCCAGGCGACCCTGCACCATGCTCTGCTTGCTGGCCTGCAGGTTGATGCCCGCACGTTCCTTGATGATGCGGCGCGCGCGTTCGAAGTCGGCCATCGACAAGGCCACCTGCTGAGAGGACGCGGCCTGAGCCATGGAGGCGAAAGAAGCGGCAGAGGCAGAAGAGGCGATGGCGGTCATAGCAGGCCCCGAATCACTTGGCGGCTGGCAGCTTGAAGGCGTTGACCGCCTCCACCAGCCGGTCAGCCTGATCCTTCAGACTGCCCGCAGCGGCTGCACTTTCTTCCACCAAGGCAGCGTTTTGCTGGGTCATGCTGTCGAGGTGACCCACCGCTGCATTCACTTCTTCGATTTCAGACGCCTGAGAGCCGGTGGCCGACGAAATCTCTTCGATCAGACCGGCCAGACGATTCACCGAGTCCACGATGCCCTGCATGGTGCGACCCGCGTCATTGACGATCGCCACACCCGATTCCACGCGTCCTACGGACTCGCCGATCAGGCCTTTGATCTCACGTGCCGCTTCGGCACTGCGTTGCGCGAGGCTGCGCACTTCGGCAGCCACCACTGAAAACCCGCGCCCCTGCTCACCCGCACGCGCCGCCTCGACCGCCGCATTGAGCGCGAGAATATTGGTCTGGAAGGCGATGCCGTCGATCACACCAATGATGTCGGCGATCTTGCGCGAACTGCCTTCGATATCCCGCATGGTCTGGACCACGCGCTGCACCGCTTCGCCGCCGATCGCCGCCTGTTGCGACGCTTCGGCAGCAATGCCGCTCGCCTCGCCGGTGCGGCTGGCATTGTCATGAGTGGAGTGCCCGAATTGCTGCAACGCTGCGGCGGTCTGCTCCAGGCTGGCCGCCTGCTGCT
The DNA here is from genome assembly GCA_947463885.1 of Burkholderiales bacterium. Classification (GTDB taxonomy): domain Bacteria; phylum Pseudomonadota; class Gammaproteobacteria; order Burkholderiales; family Burkholderiaceae_E; genus UBA4615. The sequence continues at coordinate 15,691 of CANHUQ010000036.1, read as the reverse complement.
CGGTGCGGTTGGACAGATCATCTCCGCCCTTCGCAATCTCGGCGGTGGTGATCCGGATACTTTCCGCCTCGGACCGCACATCCGAAACCACCGCCATCAGGTTGACCGACAGTTGATCGAGCGCACGTGAGACCTGACCCACTTCATCGGCACGGTCGACCTGCGCACGTGCATCCAGAGCTCCAGCGGCCACGCGATTTGCAGCACGTGCCACCTGCTGCAGGGGGGCGGCCACACGCCGTGCATAGGACACGGCAAGCGCCCCAGCCACCGCAAGCTGAGCCGCCGTGGCTACCCACAGCCCCGCGCCTTGCGGCGCGAGCGACCACAGAGCGCCCAGTGACACCAACACCAGCGTGGCCAGGCCCAACGCATTGCGGGCTGGCAACGATCCATTCACGCGACGCCACATCCGGCTGACCGGGTCTTTTTTCACCCAACGGCCGGCTTCGAAACACCCGTTACGTGCCCTGCCTTCGCGAATGGCCGCATACAAGACTTCGGCGCCTTCGACTTCCTCGCGTGTCGGGAGGGTCCGCACGGACATGAAACCCACGACTTCGCCCTGCTCGATTACCGGCGTGACATTGGCCCGCACCCAGTAATAGTCGCCGTTCTTGCAGCGGTTCTTGACCAGTGCAGTCCAGGGTCGGCCGGATTGAATCGTGCCCCACAGATCGGCAAAGGCGGCTTCGGGCATGTCGGGATGGCGCACCAGGTTGTGCGCCTTTCCGAGCAGTTCAGACAAGGTATAGCCGCTCACCTGCACGAAGGCAGGGTTGGCGTAGGTGATCCGGCCTTTGAGATCAGTCATCGACACCAGCATCGTTGCGCTGGAATAGAGCTGCTCGCGGTCGGTGACGGGTCCGTTGTTGCGCATGATGGATAGTCCGGTTGATCTCAGAATTCTTCCCAGTCGTCATCGGACGCCACCACCGCAGTGCGGGCGGGCGCAGGCGACACAACCGGTTTGGCGGGGGCAACCGTTTTGGGCACAACGGGGGATGTCACAGCCTGCAGGGTCTTGGCTGTAGAGGGTGGCTTCGCGGCAGCACTGGCAGGCGGTGTAGACGGGCGTGACGCAACGCCCGCCGCAGGCGAAGCAGTTGGCGAAACGGCCGACTTAGTTTGGCGAGAAGGCGAAGCCGGTTGCGTCACGGACGCTTTGGGTGAGACGACGGCCGAGTGCCCAGGCGTGACGACCCATGCCTTGGTGGGCGCACGCCCCATCGACGGCGCGGCCTCAGACGTTCCAATCTGAAAGTGATCGATCGTATGGATCAGGCGCTGCGCCTGGTCCTTCAGACTCTCGGACGCTGCGGCACCTTCTTCGACCAAAGCGGCATTTTGCTGCGTCATGCGGTCGAGCTCGCTCACGGAAGTGTTGACCTGCGCAATGCCCGCGCTTTGTTCGGCGGTGGCCGAAGAGATTTCGCCGATGATGTCGGTCACCCGACGCACCGACGTGACGATCTCTTGCATGGTGGCGCCGGCGTCTTTCACCAGCCGCTCACCCGATTCAACCCGCTGCACACTGTCGGTGATCAGGGTTTTGATCTCGCGTGCAGCCTGGGCACTGCGCTGCGCGAGGCTGCGCACTTCCGATGCCACCACTGCAAAGCCTCGGCCCTGCTCGCCGGCACGTGCCGCTTCCACCGCGGCATTGAGCGCCAGGATATTGGTCTGAAACGCAATGCCGTCAATGACCCCGATGATGTCGGCAATCTTGTGCGAGCTGTCGCTGATCTCGCCCATCGTGGTGACCACCTGATCCACCACTTCGCCACCGCGGCGAGCCACCTCAGAAGCACCCAGTGCTAGCTGGTTGGCCTGGCGTGCATTTTCGGCATTGTTCGACACCGTGCTGGTCAATTCCTCCATGCTGGCCGAGGTCTGCTGCAGGTTGGCGGCCTGCTGCTCGGTGCGCTGAGACAAGTCCACATTGCCGGTGGCCACTTCTGTGACCGCGACATTGATTTCAGTAGCCGATGCGCGCACACCGCCCACCACCGTCCTAAGTGATTCGGTCATGGTGCGCAACGTGCCCAGCAACACGCCGAACTCATCACGCCCGCCCTGGGGCACCGCAACCTCCAGCTTGCCGTCGGCGATCGCACCTGCCGAAGTCACCGCAGCGTTCAGCGCCCAACGCAAGCGTCGATACACCCACCAGGCCATGGCCGTGCACAGAGCGAGGCTGAGCAGCACCGCGGCAAGCATGAACGCGGCGGTTTGCCACACACTCGCCGCATGTGCATCCACTTGCTTTCTCAACTCGGGCAGCAGCAGCTCATGCGCGCTGTAGACGCCTTTGAGCGCATCCGTGCCTGCAGCAAAATAGTCGGCTGCGCTGGGGCGCTCAGTGCTGGGTTGTGCCACGCGCTGCTCTGCCTGCATCAGAAACGCGGCAATCGGCTTGAGCCCGTCCAGCACGCCGGAGACCGGACCATCGAGTGCCGCATTGATCGATCGTGCATGACCCAGGGCCTGATGCACATCTTCGGAAAGATCGCGTGCACTAGCCACCAGGCTGAGCAGGCGCGCGCGCTCCTCCGGGGTGACACTCTGGGCATCCCGTGCGAGCAGGCCCGCTCCATAGCCGCGGGTGAGACCCACACGTTCACCCAACCGCGGCAACCGCTCTACGAGCACATCGGCCAAACGCAAGGCCGCGCTGTTGTCTTGCTTGAGCAATTCGCCGTGATCGGCCACGGTGCCGAACAGGCGCAAGGCCTCGTCGATCACTGCCGTGTGTTCCTTAAAGCTCAGCGCAGGTTCGAGCTTTGCATTGCGACCCGCCAATTCCCGCCACTGCGTGGCCAGCGATGCCCAGTCTTTGCTCACGTCGATCCGGTCTTTCGACGTGTCCACCGTCACTTGCGTCGCAGCCACTGCATCGTTCACGCGCTGCTGAGCCTGCTCCACCCGAGCCTTGAAGGACTGATCACCCGCCAGCCACGCACGCGAAGCGCCACGGTGATCCTGCAGGCTGCGCACCAGCGGCATCAGCGGCGCCACCACTTCCACGGCGGCCTGCTGGTGCTGGGTGACACGCACCTCTCGCAGGGCTGTGCTGAGCAACATGCTCACGGTGATGGCCAGCGGCAGCACAGCCAACCCGCCCAACAGCGCCATTTTCTTGGCAAAACCGAGCTGATCGATCCAGCTTGGCGCATTCCCTGCGTCGTGCGACATGGTCGCTCTCCCAAATAGCGCTGCGCGGTGGCATCGCCGTGAAGATCAGCTGCTCGTGCAGCCCGTTGCGTCAGAAAGCCGATTCAGCCAAGGCCATTTCCGAAGCACCCATGAGCTTCTCAATGGCGATCAGAATCAGCATCCGATCATTGAGCGTGCCCAATCCGGTGATGAACCCGGAATCAACGACCGAATCAATTTGCGGCGCTTCACGAATCTGATCCGCCGAGAGCTCCATCACATCGGAGACCGAATCGACCACCACCCCCACCACCCGGCTGCCCAGATTGAGAATGATCACCACCGTGAATTCGTTGTACTCGGCTGAGCCCAGCCCAAACTTCAGGCGCAGATCGACAATCGGAACGATCACGCCGCGCAGATTGACCACGCCCTTGACGAAGGACGGGGCATTGGCGATGCGGGTGGGCTGCTCATAGCCGCGAATTTCCTGCACCTTCAGAATGTCGATCCCGTATTCCTCTTCGCCCAGGCGAAAAGTCAGGTACTCGCGCGGATGTGCGGCCGAGGCAGGGTGCTGTTCGCGTGATGACATGGCGATCTCCGGTAATGGCTTGAATGCGGTGTGTTCAGTGACGTGCGCGGCGAATCAGCCACGACACATCGAGAATGAGTGCGACATGGCCGTCGCCCAGAATGGTGGCCCCGGAGATGCCCGGCACCTTGCGGTAATTGGCTTCGAGGTTTTTCACCACCACCTGGTGCTGGCCGATCAGTTCATCGACCAGCAGCGCGGCGCGCGCCCCCTCCGCCTCGACCACGATCATGATTCCGCCCGCATGCTCAACCGTGCGGGGTACATCAAAGAGCTGATCGAGTTGCATGAGTGGCAGATATTCATTGCGCACTTCCACCACGCGGCCTGTGCCTCCGACCGACTTCACATCGCTTGGCGACAGATGGATCGATTCCACTACCGAGGCCAAGGGCACGATGTAGGTTTCAGCGGCCACCCCGACCGACATGCCGTCCATGATCGCCAGCGTCAGCGGCAATCGCACCGAGACCCGCATGCCCTGGCCTTCGGTCGAATCAATCTCGACTGTGCCGCCCAAGGCGGTGATGTTGCGCTTGACCACATCCATACCAACGCCGCGCCCGGAGACATCGGTCACTTCACTGGCGGTTGAAAATCCGGGCTCGAAGATCAGCCCATAGACCTCCTGGTCGCTCATCTGGTCGCTGACCGCCAGCCCACGCTCGGCGGCTTTGCGCAGCAGCTTGCCGCGGTTCAGACCTCGGCCGTCATCACGCACCTCGATCACGATGGACCCGCCCTCATGGGCTGCCGCCAGGGTCACCGTGCCATGCTCGGACTTGCCCGCGGCGAGCCGGTCAGCCGGCAGCTCAATGCCATGGTCCGCTGCGTTGCGCACCAGATGGGTCAGCGGGTCCGTGATTTTTTCGATCAGCCCCTTGTCGAGTTCGGTGTCTTCACCGATGGTGTGCAACTCAATGCGCTTGTCCAGCTTGCCCGCCAGATCGCGCAGCATGCGCGGAAACCGATTGAATACTGCGGTCATCGGAATCATTCGGATGGCCATCACGGCTTCTTGCAGCAAGCGGGTATTGCGCTCCAGATCGGTCAGGCCGGTGGCCATCCGCTGATGAATCACACCGTCCAGGTCACGACCGGTCTGCGCCAGCATGGCCTGTGTAATGACAAGCTCGCCCACCAGGTTGATCAGCTGATCGACTTTCTCGATCGGCACTCGGATCGTGGCACTCTCCAGGGCACCTGATCCGCCAGCAGCGGGCCGCGCTGCGCCAGGGGCCTGCGCGACGGGCGACGTTGAGGGCGCAGCTGCAGCGGCCAGCGGAGCGAGCAGCGCCGCGACGGCAGCCAACGCGGGCGCGTTAGCCTGCGGCGCACTGACCGGCTCCGGCTCTGCATGCGGCAGCGGTTCAAAGAAGCCGAAATCTGCTTCCGCTTTCATCACCGGTGCAGCCGCCGGTGTAGCAGACGGCATGCCGGCCAAGCTGATCCGGACCTGCTCACGCGCCACATGAAACGAAAACAGATCCAGCAGTTCGCTGTCATCGGCGGTGGTGTGCACTTCGAATCGGCGCATGCGCTGGGCATCGGGCTGGCCTGCATCCAAGGGCGCAATGCGACCCAGGCCAGGAATTTCGGCAAACAGCTCTGCGAGATGGTCGGCTGCGGACGCGTCATCGAGCGGTCCGATGACAATGCTCAGGCAACGCTCGCCCGGCACCGTGGCCACCGCAGCAATAGACGCGGTAGCGGGTGCGGCCACGACAAGCGCCGTAGCGGGAGTCACTGTGGCAGGTGTCACTGTGGCGGACACCTCGATGACGGGCGCTGGCTGAACCACTGCAGCCACCGGCGCCCCCGCACTGTCGCCTTGCGCAAGCGCCCGAATCCGGGCGACCAGTTCCGAGCAATCCAGGCTGTCGCCGCCCCCCGACTGGCGCAGGGCCAGCAACTGGCGCAACACATCGCCGGAGTGCAGCAAGGTATCGATCATGGTTGTGGTCACGGCCAACTCGTGGCGACGCAGCTTGTCGAGCAGCGTCTCCATCACATGGGTGAGATCCGCCACATCCTGAAATCCGAAGGTGGCCGCTCCACCCTTGATGGAATGTGCACAGCGGAAGATCGCATTGAGCGACTCGTCATCGGCACTGTGTGTATCCAATCCGAGCAGCAAGGCTTCCATGTTGGCCAGGTTGTCACCGGCCTCCTCGAAAAACACATCGTAGAACTGCGAGAGATCGAACTCGCCGCCTGCGCCCTGGTTTGCCTGTGTGTCGCTCATCATGTTTTCCTGGCTGGCCCCGTTACCGGGGCAGGACCTTGCCGATCACTTCGATCAGCCGGGCCGGGTCAAAGGGTTTGACCATCCAGCCGGTAGCGCCTGCAGCGCGTCCGGCCTGCTTCATTTCATCGCTGGACTCAGTGGTGAGCATCAGGATGGGGGTGCGTTTGAACCGGTCCGTGCCACGCAACTGACGCACCAGCGTGAGTCCGTCCATGCGCGGCATGTTCTGGTCGGTCAGCACCAGATCCACATGCTGATCGCCGAGCTTGTCGAGGGCGTCCTGCCCATCGACCGCCTCGATCACCTGATGACCGGAGCTGCGCAACGCGAACGACACCATCTGGCGCATCGAGGCCGAGTCGTCCACTGCGAGAATCGAAGCCATTGAAATTCCTCCGCAAACCTAAAAAAGTTCCACCGATCCGGCGTCCACTGCATGCTGCGCGACCGGACACGGTCGCTCGACCCATTGCACGTCGCAGCCGGGGTCCTCGTCCGCCATCGCGAGATTGCCCAGGCAATCCGCTACAGAACCGAGTCGCCTGCGTGCATGCGAGATCAGCTGCGAGGCCAAGTCCTCAAATTGCAACGCCACTAATGCAGCGCCCAGCTCGGCCTGCACGGCATCGCGCTGCGGCGAAGGCGGCACGCGAGACTGGCCATCCATTGCATGCGCAAATCGCTCATGTAGCTGAACCACGGCATCCGCGAGCAAGTGCTGCAGGCGGTCCAATTCCGTGGCTGCCGTCAGCAACTCGTCCTGCATGTCGGCAGCCATCTGTGGCGCCACCAGCGTGCCTGCTTCATCGAACCGTTCGTCAGCCATATCGCTCGTTTTTCCTGCCTGAAAGGGCACTGCGTCGAACACCCTGCGTGCTACCATCGATCGAACTCGTTGCCCCAGCGCTCTACAGGGGCCATTCTCAGACCCCAGCCCTTTCGGGCAACTTCAGATAAGACCGGTTGCATCCGACCAATTCCATGGAGCGGGCTACCGCCGACGGTTCCGATGCCGAGCCGGTGCGCGTACTGGTGGTTGAGTCATCCGAACTCGACTGCGCGGTGCTGCTCCAGGAAATGCGCCGTCAGCGCCTGCAGCCCCAAGTACTGCGCGTCGATTCCGTCGCTGCACTGTGCGCAGCCCTGGACACCGAACACTGGGATGCCGTGATTTCCGAGCTTCAATTGCCTGGCCTGAGCGGCACAGAAGCGCTGCACATCGTCCGTTCAAGGGGACTGGAGCTGCCGTTCATCATCGTCTCGGGCGCCATCGGCGAAGACCTCGCAGTCTCGGCCATGCAGGCCGGCGCAGACGACTTCCTGATCAAGGGCCGCCTGGCACGCCTGGGGCTGGCACTGCGCCAAGGCATGTCCGCTGCCAACGTACGCAAGGAGCGCACCAGCGCGAGGCAGGCACTGGCTGAGTCCGAGCGCCGCTTGCGCGAACTCACCGACCACCTGCAGCAGGCGGTCGAGGCCGAACGTGCGGCCATTGCGCGGGAAGTCCATGACGATATCGGCGGCATGCTGACTGCGTTGCGCTTCGATCTGTCATGGATCGAGCGCCATGGCCAGGAAGCACTCAAGGCCCGCGCCCAACAGGGGCTGGACACGCTGGATCAGGCGGTGGCGGCGGTGCAGCGCATTCTGCGCGACCTGCGCCCCCCTGCGCTCGATGCCGGCCTGGTGGCCGCGCTCGATTACCTGGTTCGACAGATTTCCAGTCGCACGGGCCTGAACGTGCAACTGTCGTGCAACCAGGACCGGGTGGACGTGTCGGAGCAGGTGGCGATCACGGTCTATCGCGTGGCACAGGAGTCACTGACCAATGTGGCCAAGCATGCCCGGGCCAGCAGCGTGCGGCTGGACCTGGTCATGCGCAATGACCTGCTGTCACTGGAGATCACCGATGATGGCATCGGCATTCGACCCACGGACCTGGGCAAGGACAGCTCCTTCGGGTTGCGCGGCCTTAATGAGCGCGTCCGACAGATCGGCGGCTGGCTGGAAGTGGCCACCGGTGAGCCACATGGCTCCCTGATGCTCACGATTCCGCTGACCGACGCGGCCGCGCGATTGCTCGAGTCGGAGCCGCAATCATGATTCGGGTCGCCCTGGTCGATGACCACGCGCTGATTCGCCGCGGCCTGCGCGATTCCCTCAATGAAGCGGGCGACATCCGGGTGGTAGGGGAAGCGGCCGACTATGGTGAGCTGCGCCAGTTACTGCGCGATACCGAGTTCGATGTGCTGCTGCTCGACATCAATTTGCCGGGGCGCAGCGGGCTGGATGTACTGCATTCGCTGGCCGATCATCCGGTGCGTATTCGCACGCTGATCCTCACCATGTACCCCGAAGACCAGTACGCCATCCGAGCACTCAAGGCCGGAGCCATGGGTTATCTGAACAAGTCAGCCGACCCCGGGCAAATCGTGAGTGCCGTGCGCACGGTACATGCCGGACGAAAATTCATTACCCCGGCGATCGCAGAAGCCCTGGCAGAGCGACTGTCGGTCGATGAGAGTCATGCAGCTCACGAGCGTCTGTCTGATCGCGAGTTCCAGACACTGATCCGGTTGGCATCGGGCAAGCGACTCTCGGACATCGCCACCGAGTTGAATCTGTCGCCCAAGACCGTTTCAGTCTATCGGGCCCGTGTGCTGGAAAAGCTTTCGGTCCAGACCAACGCTGAATTGACCACCTACTGCCTGAAGAACGGACTAATCGACTGAGCGTCTGATCAGCTGAACGACTCAGCGACTGACCGCGTCAGGCTACCGATACGCAGTTCTTGCCGGCCCGCTTGGAGCGATACATTGCTTCGTCAGCGCGCGCCAGGGCCGATTCAAGCGAATCGGTCATCCGTACCCGAGTCAGTCCGGCCGAGAACGTGATGAACACCTTGCGCGACTCGTGCAGATACACCGATCGCGTCAGTTCGCGCTGCGCGCGCACCAGGCAGTCGCGTGCATCGTTCTCGGGACGTGCCGGCATCAGGATCACGAACTCCTCACCACCGTAGCGGGCCACGGTTTCGCCGCTGCGCACCTGGCCCTGGAGCAGCTTGGCCAGATGGCGCAGCACGCCATCGCCCGCAAAGTGACCCAGCGCATCGTTCACACGCTTGAAGTCATCCACATCCAACAGCGCCACGACCACTTCCGCGCCCGTGCGCAGGGCTTCCTGCGCAGCCACGAAAGCTTGCGCCAAGCCTGTGCGGTTCGCGGTCTGCGTGAGGTGATCAGTGAGCAGCAACTCGCTGGTGCGGGCCAGTTCCCGCTCGAGCCGCTCCACCTGACCTTCAAGCTCGAGGGCCTGGCGTGCGCCACCTTCAAGCCGGCCGCGCGCCTGAGCGACGGTGCTCGCCATTGAGTGGGCATCGGCCACCAGATGGCGCACTTCATCCGCGATGGCCTCGATCGAATCGGCCTGGGCAATCAGAGCAAGGTGGGTATTGAGCGCATCGCCAAAATCGCCCGAGCGTTCGCCAAGCTGGGTCATCTGCGCGATCAGGTCAGGGAGCAATCCGCGCAATACGCCCAGCGCATCGCGCCGGTTACGGTGCAGGTCGTGCTGAGACTGGCGCGCGTTCTCGAGCATGGCCCGAGCAGCAGCCAGCGATCGGCGATCTGCGCCGCTTCCCACCGACTCGCGAATCGCCTGGACTTGCACCGCAAGCCAACTGTCGCGCTCGGCCATCGACTCGATGCTCTCGCACAGCGTACGAACAATCTCCAGCAGTTCAGAATGAGTCTTGCGCAGGGTGTCCATCGATCTGAACGCCCCTCCTTCATCCTGGCCGTTTGGCTGCGTAGCGGCCTGCTCATCGCTCGCTGACACCGGTCCGCCGACTGCCTTCCAGGCTTGCAGGTAGTTGGCCGGCGTCGGCTGCAACCCCCGTTCGACCAGATGCCGAATCGCAGCCCGGGCGATGTTCGCTGCTACGGAATCACGCGCGCCGGACAGGCTGGAGGCGCCCGACCCGGATGTGGCCACAGGCCGGTCTGAACGCTCCAAAGCACTCATGCCTGGACGATCCGCTCCTGAGCAGGTCTCGTTGCCGAGTGCACGGAGCGCGCAAATTGGATCGCGTCGTCCATGGGCATGGCGCGCCCGAACAGATACCCCTGCTGATGGTCGCAGCCCAGCGCAATCAGTGCATCGCGTTGCGCTTCGGTTTCCACACCCTCTGCGATCACCTCCAGCCGCAAATTCACAGCCAGCCCAACAATCGCACTGGCCACCGCGCGACTGCGTTCGGACAGATGCGCATCCTGCACGAAGGAGCGGTCGATCTTCAGCGTGGTGAGCGGCAACCGAGTCAGATAGGCGAGTGACGAGTAGCCGGTGCCGAAGTCGTCGATCGCCAGCCCCACCCCGAGGGCACGGATGGCTCGCAACACTGCCAACGCCAGCTCGGGGTCGTGCATCAGGCCGGATTCAGTGAGTTCGACCTCCAGACGCTCCGCCGGTACGCCATGGCGCGCCAAGGCCGCTTCGATGAGTTCGGGCAGGCGCCCATCCGACAACTGCTGCGCAGACAAATTGACCGACACACGGCAATCGCTGCGCCCGGCGCGTGCCAGTGCACCGATCATCGCGCAGGCCTGATCAATCGCCCATTCACCCATCGGAACGATCAGGCCATTGCGCTCTGCGATCGGTATGAACCGGGCCGGCGACTGCATCTGGCCGCGATGCGACCAGCGCATCAGGGCTTCAAATCCGATCAGCGTGCGCGTACTGGCAGCGAACTTCGGCTGCATCTGCATCGACAGCTCGCCACGCTCCATCGCATAGTGAAGATCACGCTCCATCATCAGACGATCGGTGGCGGTCTCGGACATGGAGGGATCGAATCGCAGCACCCGCTCCGTGCTAAGCGCTGCAGCGGCCCGGCGGGCCAACTCGGCCCGACCCAGCCAGCCGATCGGGTCGTCCTGTGCGGGATCGGCCGCATGCACCCCGATCGAGGCATTGAGGAACAATTCGCGTTCACCCAGTCGGATCGGTTCGGACAGGACGTTGAGCACGTTGCGACACACCTCGAGCGATTCATCAGGCTCGGCAAGGTGCTCCAGGATCAGACCAAATTCATCGCCGCCGAGATACGCAACCGCTGCGATGCGCGCGCGGCTGGCGCCCTGGCCCCACTGCGGCAACGCAGACCGCGACAGGCGGCGCAAACGCTGGGCCACCTCCACAATGAGACGGTCACAGGCGTCCTGGCCAAAGGCCTCCAGAACCTCGTGGTAACGATCGATATCGAGCAGCGCCAGCCCCAGACCTTGCGCTCCGCGACGCGGCCCCACTTTCAGTTGCGCGACAAACCAGGCACGGTTGGGCAAACCGGTCAGAGTGTCGTAGTGGGTGAGCCGATACACCCGCGCATCTGCGTTCGATGTGGGCGACACGTCATGCACATGTCCGGTCACCTCAAAGGACTGTGCGTTCAGGGCGATGACTTGCTGCACTTCGATGCGCACCCTGCGCTGACCCGATGAGCGGGTATGAATCTCGATCTCCAGGCGTCCCACCTGCCCGCCGTGCAACAGGCGCTGCATGCTCACCATGAGGCGTCGCCGTTCACGTGTGGACAGGATATCCAGCAGCCAGCCCGCATCGGCGACTCCGTCGGGCACGCGCCGATCAAGAAGTCCGAACAAATCTTCAGTACCACGCACTTCGCCGCTGTCGGTACGCCAGACGAAACGGCCACTGCGCGCCGAGCTGCGAGGATGCATAGGCTGCCCCCCTGCACCCAGGGTGCGTTCCAGACGGGACACCCACAGCATCTGACGCAAACGGTGTACCAGCATGGCGGCGTCGGTCTCGCCGACACTGAAGTCGGTGACCCCGGCATCCTGTGCCAGGCGGTGCGATTCACTTGACGCGTCGGACGCCAGCAGCAAGACGGGTAATTCATCTCCGCCAGGATGCTGACGGATCTGCTGACAGACCACATAGGCGGCGGGCTCACGCACCGCGGCATCGATCACGACCGCATCCGGATGCGATTGATCGATCAGGTCACCGACTTCTTGCGGGCGGGTGCATTCAGTGACCAGAAATCCGCGCTCGCGCAACTCACGCCCGGTGTGCATGAGCCACATCGGGTCATCGTGGATCAGCAGCACGCGCGGGATCGCCTCAGATGCAACCGAGCCAGCTCCGGTCGCTGAGGCCGTCGGTGTGTGGGGTGTGCCCAATGAAGCGGTCATGACTGCGGTCAATCGCCTGCGCGTCGGATCAGCGTAAGCGCCCGATTCTACCGTCGCGCCACTTTTTCGTCACATTTTCGACCGCTCCAACGCGCGATTTGCATCGACGAAAGGCGGGAGCAGCACCGCCGGCTCACACTCAAGCCGGCTTCGAGCGTGTCACTTCACCGCGGTCACGACAGCCGCCACAGCGGCCGTGAGCCGCTTGGCGGCATCAATGTGCAGGAATTCATTGGGGCCATGCGCATTGGACTGCGGACCGAGCACGCCCGTGATCAGAAACTGCGCCTCGGGGAAGCGTTCGCCCAACATGCTCATGAAAGGAATCGTGCCGCCTTCGCCCATCCACGCGGCTGGCCGACCCCAGGCCGCCTGCGAAGCGGTATCCACCGCCTGCTGCAACCACGCAGCCGTCGGTGGCGCGTTCCAGCCGGTGGCACCATGGCCGCCCGAAAAACTCACCCGTGCACCATAGGGCGGGTCCTTTTCCAGCACCTCGCGCATGATGGCCGCTGCACGCTCACCGTCCAGCGTCGGCGGGATGCGCAGCGACAACTTGAGCGAGGTGCGCGGGCGCAGGACATTGCCACCCGCGGCAATGCCGGGCAAATGCTCCGCACCGGTCACAGAGAGCGCCGGACGCCAGGTGCGATTGAGGATTGCCTCGACCGGATCGGTGGTGGTCGGCATGGCGTGCGCATGCGCGTCGGGGCCATGATTGCAACCAACCCAGGGGAACTGCTTCCAGATCTGGTCGCCCAGAATCTCGCCTGCAGCCCGCGCCTGTTCGATGCGCTCAGCCGGAATGGGTGTGTGCAGACCCTCCGGAAGCAAGCGGCCGGTATCCATATCGTCCAGGCGCGACAGCAGTTTGCGGGCGATGCGAAACGACGAGGGCACGATGCCACTGGCCGATCCCGAGTGCACACCCTCCTGCAGAATTTCCACACTGAGCACACCGCCCACCAGACCACGCAGTGAGGTGGTCACCCACATCTGATCGTAGTTGCCGCAGCCGGAATCGAGTCCGACAACCAATTGCACGGCACCAAGCCGTGGGGCGAGCTGCCGCAGATAAGCGGGCAGGTCAGGACTGCCGCTTTCCTCGCAAGTTTCGATGAGTCCCACACAGCGCGGACGCGGCATGCCTTGTGCATCGAGCGCCTGCACGACCGTCAGCGCTGCATACAGTGCGTATCCGTCATCTGCAGCGCCGCGCCCGTAGAGCCGACCATTCTCGATGCGCGGCGTCCAGGGACCGAGATCCTCACGCCAGCCGGTCATCTCGGGTTGCTTGTCCAGATGGCCATAGAACATCACGGTGCGATCATTACCCAGACCATGCGTGGCCGGAATATCGAAGAACAGGCACGGCGTGCGGCCGGGCTGAGCAATCACCTCGAGCGTCATGCCCTGAATGCCTTGCGCACGCGCCCAGGTTTCGCCGGCTTTGACGGCAGCCGCCAGATAGCCATGCGCTGCCCAACTGTCGTCAAAGGCAGGGGATTTCGCGGGGAGCCGCACATACTCCACCAGCCTTGGCAGCAGATCGTCATCCCATTTGGCATCAACGATGCGTCGAATGTCGGACAGGTTCATGGCGGGCGATCCCAAAAGGTGAGCGTTCCACGATCATACTGGGGCAGCGGCCAACGCGCCGGCCACATCCGGTGGCGCACCTATACTGGCCCAACCCGCCATGTGCCCACAGCCCCCGCAGTCAGCCGATCAACGGACCACATCGGTCGCCCGTATCGCGCCGCTGCGCCCTGCGGCCGATGAAGAGACCACCACGCCGGGCGCCGTGCCCACTGCACGTACCCGGCCAGGACTGGCGCTCGGCGTCACACTCGCGGTGCAGGCTGTGTGCACGCTGTGCATGACCGCGCCGTCCGTCATGGCGCCTGTGGTCGCCCCCACGCTCGGGCTGCCGGCACAACGCATTGGCTGGTTCGTCGGATTGGCCTATTGCGCAGCCATGTTTTCCGGGTTGTTCAGCGGGGCGCGTGTTCAGCGTACCGGAGCCGTACGCATGAATCTCTGGGCCCTGTATGCAGGTTGCTTCGGGCTGCTGCTGGCCGCACTGGCCAGCCTGCCGGGTTTGTGGCTGTTGCTGGTGCCAGCCGCCATCGCGTTGGGCGTGGGGTACGGGCTGCCCAATCCGGCAGCCTCGATGATCCTGTCGCACCATGCACCGACCACGCGCCGTGGTCTGTTCTTCTCGATCAAACAAACCGGCGTGCCGATTGGCATTGGCGCAAGCGGGCTCCTGGTCCCTTTGCTGCTGTCGACGCTGCCGTGGCCCTTCACGCTCGCCTGCCTGGGGGCGATCAGTGCCGTGCTCGCACTCGTGCTGCGTCGGGCACAGGTGCTCGATACCGAAGCCCGCGCAGCCACGCCAACACTACCGCTCGGTACTGAGCCCAGCGCGCCCCTGGGTGAGCGGATCTGGCAGGCCGTTGCCGGGCCTTTGCGAGCGGTCTGGAACGACCGTGGCGTGCGCCAACTGGGCATGGCATCGATTGCCTTTTCGATCACGCAGATCTGCTTCATCACGTTCCTGGTCTCGTATCTGAAGCTCGAACATGGGCTGAGTCTGGCAGTGGCTGCAGGCATTCTGTCGGCCTCACAGGTGCTGAGCGTGCTGTTCCGGATCGTGTGGGGTCAGATGTCCGACCGCGTCATGTCACCCACCAAGCTGCTGGGTTTGCTCGGACTGGGCATGGGCTTGGCGGCGGCCGCCTTGGGGTCATTGCCGCCCGATGCCCCGCGCTGGTTGATGAGCCTGGCGGCGATGGCCTGTGGAGCCACCAGCATGGCCTGGAACGGCGTGTTCTTCGCCGATCTGTCGCACCGGGTGGCCCCTGCGCGCTTGGCCATGGTGACCGGGGGCACGCAGTTCCTCACGTTTTGCGGCGCGATGTTCGGGCCGGTACTGTTCGCTTCGCTGGTGGGGCTCCTGGGCGGACACGGCCCCACCTACATCCTGCTGGCCGCCATCCCGTTTGCGATGGGCGTGCGCCTGCTCAGTCGGGTCTGATGCCGGTGGCCTTCACCACGCTGGTCCACTTCTCAACGTCTGCGGCAATGAAGGTACGGAATTGCTCGGGCGACCCCGTGGCCACCACGATACCGGAGGCCTCAAGTGGCGTGCGTACTTCGGGCAGTGCCAGGACCGCATTGATGTCGCGGTTGATGCGCGCCACCACATCGGGGGCCATCCCGGCCGGGCCCACCATGCCAAACCAGGCATAGCCGTCCACGTTGCCAAAGCCTGCTTCGGCAAGCGTCGGCACGTCAGGCGCCAATGGGAACCGGCGCTCATAGGTCACGGCCAGCAGCCTGACTTTTCCCGCCTCGTAATGCGGTTTCATCACGGTCATGCCGGTGAGCGCCACGTCGACCCTTCCGGCCACGGTTTCAATCGCCAGAGGCGCGTCGCCCTTCATCGGCAAATGTTCGAATTTCGCG
>CANHUQ010000035.1 GCA_947463885.1 Burkholderiales bacterium | reverse complement strand
TGGCGACGTGCCCCTTCCTGCCACACTGCCGCTGATGGGCTTGGGCCTGGCCGCACTGGCCGGCCTGAGCCGTCGTCGTCAGTCGGTTTGATCCATCTAATGTGGATCACCCCGGCATGCGTCAGGGCGGTGTGCGTTCAGCGCATGCCGCCCGGCATCATCCCGCGCATGCCTCGCATCATCTTGGCCAAGCCGCCCTTTTGCATCTTCTTCATCATGGCCTGCATCTGCTCGAACTGAGCCAGCATGCGATTGACCTCCTGCACCTGAACACCGGCGCCGGCCGCAATGCGTCGCTTGCGACTCGCCTTGATGAGCTCAGGCTTGGAGCGTTCGCCAGGCGTCATGGAATGGATGATGCCCTGCATGCGCCGCATGTCCTTCTCGGCCTTGCCCATGTCGGCCTGACCGGCCGCGGCCTGCAGCTGAGCCGGCAGCTTGTCCATCAGCGATGACAAGCCACCCATCTTCTTCATCTGAGACAGTTGCGCCAGGAAGTCGTTCAGATCGAAGCGGCTGCCACCCTTGAGCTTGTCGGCCAGATCTTTGGCGGCCTGGTGGTCGACGTTGGCTTGCGCCTGCTCGACCAGTGCCAGGATGTCGCCCATCCCCAGAATGCGGTTGGCCATGCGGTCGGGATGAAACGCATCCAGACCGTCCAGCTTTTCGCCGACGCCCACGAATTTGATCGGGCAACCTGTAATCGCCTTGACTGAGAGCGCCGCGCCACCGCGCGAGTCGCCATCCAGTTTGCTGAGCACCACGCCTGTGAGCGGCACGGCCTGCCTGAACGCTTGCGCTGTGTTCACCGCGTCCTGACCCTGCATGGCGTCGACCACGAAGAGCGTCTCAATGGGCGATAGCGCCGCGTGCAGCTCGGCGATCTCGCGCATCATGGCTTCGTCGATGCCCAGTCGTCCGGCGGTGTCCACCAGCAGCACGTCGTGATAGTGGTTACGAGCCCACTCGCGTGCTGCGCGTGCAATCTCGACCGGCTTCTGGTCGGGCGTCGAGGCGAAAAAATCGGCGCCGGCTTGTCCACTCACGGTCTTGAGCTGCTCGATGGCGGCCGGCCGATACACGTCGCACGATACCGTGAGCACTTTCTTTTTCTTCTGCTCGCGCAACCACTTGGCGAGCTTGCCGACAGTGGTGGTTTTGCCGGCACCTTGCAGACCGGCCATGAGAATGATGGCAGGCGGCTGGGTGGCGAGATTAAGTTCGGCCGTGGTGCCGCCGATGAGCTCAACCAGCTCCCGGTGCACCACACCGACCAGCGCCTGCCCGGGAGACAGACTGGAAAGCACTTCCTGACCGAGCGCCTTTTCGCGCACTTTCGCGATGAAATCGCGCACGACCGGAAGCGCCACATCGGCCTCGAGCAGGGCGATGCGGATTTCCCGCAACATTTCCTGGGTGTTGGCTTCGGTGAGACGGGCTTCGCCGCGCATCGTCTTCACGACACGGGCAAGACGCTGGGAGAGATTGTCGAACATGGCCTGCGCTACACTGCGATCAGATGATTGTACTGATTCTCTTCATGCTGCCCGCTGCGCTCTACGCAGTGGCCTGGTCGGCCGCGTGGCAGACATCGTCACGCCTGCGGCCTGAAGACTCGCGTAGCGGCCCCGCGCCAGCGGCATTGCCGCCTGCGCCGCAGTGGGGCTTGGCGGCTGCGATCGTGCTCCATGGGGTATCGCTGGCTTGGCCTTGGGACCAGGGTGGCTTTCATTTCGGCTTTGCCAAAGCGCTGTCCGGCATGCTCTGGATCGGTCTGGTCATGCTCTGGCTGGAGGGGCGGCGTGCCCCGCTTGCAGCCATGCATCTGCTGCTGTTGCCATTGGCAGCGCTGGCGCTGATTCTGCCGCTCGCCTTTCCTGGGACCGATTTTGGTGCGGTTTCACAGCGTCCGCTCTTCGTGCCTCACCTGGTGATGGGCACCTTGGCTTATGGCGTACTGATGCTGGGCGCATTGCAGGCCTTGCTCATGCTCTGGGCGCAGCGCGATCTGCAACGCCTTGACCGGCCTCGCGCAAGCGGCCTGCTCGGGCGCGTGCTGGGGGGGTTGCCGCCCTTGCTCGTGCTGGAGCGCGTGTTGTTCCGCTTCATCTGGATCGGTTTCGGTCTGCTGTTGCTCACCACGCTCAGCGGCATGCTGTTCTCGGAAGAAGTGTTCGGGCGGCCATTCCGGTTTGAGCACAAGACGGTCTTTTCACTGTTATCGCTGGCATTTTTCGGTGTGCTCCTGACCGGGCGCGTGGTCCGCGGCTGGCGTGGCCGCATCGCGATGCGCTTTACGCTGTGGGGGTTCCTTATCCTGCTGCTTGCCTATATCGGCACACGATTCGTGCTCGAGGTCGTGCTGCAGCGCTACTGAATGCGTCGACGGAGACAGGTTCCATGGGCAAGTTCTTGATCTGGGTGGTGGTCGGCGTAGCCGTCTGGTTCGGTTGGCGGCTGTTCGTCATCAGCAAGCGTCGCAGTGAGCGTGCAACCGTCACACCAGAGGTCGACACCCCTGCAGGCGAGCGGGCGCAACAAGATCCCTCATCGGAGGCCCAACGCATGGGTGGCCCCGAGCGGATGGTGCAATGCGCGGTCTGCGGCCTGCATCTGCCGGCTTCAGAGGGGCGTTTTGCTGGAGGCAAGGTGTACTGCAGCGATGCACACCGAGACCAGGCCGCCGGTGGCGATTCAGATCAGGTCAGACCCGCGTCCGACAGATCATCCGACCACAGCTGACGTGAGCGTCTCCGCCGAGAGGCGTGGCGCACTGCAGGACACGGGTCTTGCCGCTCGCTGGCGTGCCCTGCGCTACTTTTCGATGGCCCGTGTGGTGGTGGCGGCCTTGCTGCTGGCCTACGTCCCCGCGTTGCACGGCATGCGTGCAGGGCTGTCGGGGTTCGATGGCCCGCGTTTCATGGTGGTGGCGGGGGCCTATCTCGCCGTCGCTGCACTCTTTGTTGTGTTGTCCAGGCCGGGCAGGTTGCCGCTGCAGCGTCTGGTGGACTGGCAGCTTGCAGCCGACGTTCTCGCCCTGACCATGCTGCTCGACGCCGGCGGCCCGTTGCGCGCGGGCCTGGCCATGCTACTGCTGCTGCCCAACGCTGGCGCAGCCATCCTGCTCGATGCCCGTCGGGCGCTCTTTTTTGCCTCGATGTCCACGTTTGCGCTGCTGGTCGTCACGGGCTGGCATTGGTCGCGTGGCGATGCAGACGACGCCTCCATGGCTCAGGCGGGCATGATGGGCGCGGCGCTGATGGCCTGTGTGCTGCTGCTCAATTGGCTTGCGACCCGACTGGACAGGCAGGAGCGGTTGGCCGCGCAACGCGGCGAGGATGTGCGCAATCAGCTGGCGGTCACCCAGGCCGTGATCAGTGAATTGCCTGATGGGGTTGTGGTGTTGGGCGTCACGGGTGGGGTGCGCGCCATCAATCGCTCTGCGCGCGAGATGCTCGGCCGTCGCGCCGCCGCGACCGACGATGCCACCACGGGTATCGCGTTGCTGCGCCAGGCGCTCGCGACGGCAGCGCCGGGCGTGCTGAGCGCGCAGGGGATCGAACTGACTGTGCCGGGCGGTGTCGGCGTGACGGCTCGGCGATTGCGCGCACGCCGATTGCCGGGTTCGGATGAGCACACCGATGCGGTCATCGTGCTGGAAGATCTTGGGCGTCTGGAGCAACGCGCTCAGGAGCTTAAATTGGCCTCGATGGGTCGCATGTCAGCCTCCATCGCTCATGAGATTCGCAATCCGCTGGCGGCGATCCGGCATGCCAACGGATTGCTGGCCGAGGAAATCGAAGAGCCTCGTACACGCCGGCTCTCGGCGATCGTGGAAGACAACTGCCTGCGCCTGGACCGCATCATCGAAGATGTGCTGTCGATCTCTCGCCGCGGCGCAGCCGAGCCTCAGCGTATCGACGCCTCTCGTTTTCTGCGAGAAGTGCTCGACGAACTGATTGCCCAAAGCGGCGTGGACGCTGGCCGCATTGTTTGTCGGATCGAGTGCGAGCAGCCCATCTGGTTTGATGCCGGGCATCTGCGTCAGGTGCTGCTGAATCTGGTGGGCAATGCATTGCGCCATGCCGGCCCGCAGGCAGGCAGCGTGTGCGTATCCTGGCTTCAGCAAGGCGACCGCCCTGCTTTAGAGGTGTCGGATACCGGTGCGGGTGTAGCGCCAGAGTCGCGCGCGCACTTGTTCGAGCCTTTCTTCACCACGCAGGCCAAGGGCACCGGATTGGGGCTGCATCTAGCGCGCGAGTTATGCTCGGCCAACGGTGCCACGATTCGCTACCGTCCGCCCGGCGAGTCGCCAGGCGCCTCGAGTGCATTCATCGTTGAACCCGCAGCCATCCCCACCGCCCCATGAGTGCGTCCACCCCAATTTCTGCCGAGCGAACCGGTGCCCGAACCACCCGCGCACCGCGCGTACTGGTCGTCGACGATGAAGCCGATTTGCGCGAGCTGTTGCAACTGACGCTGGTACGCATGGGGCTTGATGTGGATTGCGCCTCAGACCTCTCCGAGGCCCGCCGCTTCATAGGCGACAACCGCTATGACCTGTGCCTCACCGACATGAGGCTGCCCGATGGTGACGGGTTGTCGCTCGTTGCAGAGATTGCCCGAAGCCAACCCAACACACCGGTGGCTGTGATCACCGCCTACGGCAGCGCTGAGAGTGCGGTGGCAGCGCTCAAGGCGGGCGCATTCGATTACGTAGCCAAACCCGTCGGACTGGATGCACTGCGCGCACTGGTGCGATCCGCTCTGCGACTGCCGGCGCAGTCAGCGGCTCCTGCCCGGGTGCCGGGCAGCACGCAAACCGAGCGCGCCAGTGCACCGGACGATGTGGCGCCAGCCGGACAGCCCGAGCCGTCAACCCGTGCGTACCTGCCCGCTGCGGCTGCAGATGGCGGCCTCATCGGGGTGTCCGAGACGCTCGAGCAGGTCCGCGTCACGATTGCCAGGCTGGGACGCAGCATGGCGCCGGTGGCGATCACCGGGGAGTCGGGCTCAGGCAAGGAGCTGGCAGCGCGCCTGATCCATCACAGCAGTCCGCGCGCAGATCGCCCGTTCATCGCGGTGAACTGCGGGGCGATCCCCGAAGCGCTGATGGAGTCGGAGTTCTTCGGTCATCGCCGAGGCGCGTTCACCGGCGCCGACCAGGATCGCACCGGCCTCTTTCAGGCCGCCTCGGGAGGCACCTTGTTTCTCGATGAGGTCGCTGATCTCCCACTGGCCATGCAGGTCAAGCTGCTGAGGGCGATCCAGGAGCGTCGCGTGCGACGCATTGGTGCGCCCCAGGAGGAGCCGGTCGATGTGCGCATCATCAGCGCCACCCACCAGGACCTCGCGCGTTGCGTCGAACAAGGCCGATTTCGACAGGACCTGTATTACCGGCTCAACGTCATCGCCTTGCGCATGCCCCCCTTGCGCGAGCGCCTTGAGGATGTCCCCGCAGTCGCGCAGGCACTGCTTGAGCGGATGGCGGCCCGCGCAGGCCTGCCCGCCGCTCCCCGCCTGGCTTCCGTGGCGCTGCGCTATCTGCAGAGTTACTCGTTTCCTGGCAATGTCCGCGAACTCGAAAACATCCTCGAGCGGGCACTGGCGTTTTCAAACGGCGAGATCATTCATGTCGAAGACCTGGGTCTGCGTCCGGATCTCTCCACCCACACTGAAAACGAACCCGCGTCCCATGACGTCTTGAATGAGCCTGCGCAGGCGCCAGAGGTGATCGCGCCCGCAGCCTGGCCTGATGCCGATCGCGGCGCCCTGGTGTCTGAAGACGGCATTCCCGTGAACCTGCCCCAGTACCTTGAATGGCGCGAGCGCGAAGCCATCGTCAAAGCCCTGGAAAGAACCGGACAGAACCGTACTGCAGCAGCGCGGCTGCTGGGCATCAGTTTTCGGGCTTTGCGTCATCGGATGCAGCGCCTGAACATGCAGTAGCGCCATGGTCATCTCTTCCCAGGCGATCCGTTTCGGCCAGGACGGCTGGCTGGAGGATGCCCGCCGAGTGCCTTCGCCCAACCATGATCACAGACCGGAAGCGCTGGCGGTCGACCTACTGGTCATTCATTACATCAGCCTGCCCGCGGGCCACTTCGCCGGAGACGCGATCGAGCGGCTTTTCACCAACCGCATGGACCCTCAGGCCCATCCGAGTTTTCAAGGCTTGGCCGACTTGACAGTGTCGGCACATTTTCTGATCCGGCGGCATGGCGAATTGCTGCAGTTCGTGTCTGGGGACGACCGTGCCTGGCACGCCGGGGTGTCGCACTTTCGTGGGCGAGATCGGTGCAACGATTTTTCTATTGGCATCGAGCTCGAAGGCAATGCAGTCCGACCCTTCACGACGTCACAGTATCGAGTCCTCGCGCGACTGACCCATGCACTCGTCAGGCGATGGCCGCTGCGTTACGTGGCAGGGCACAGCGACATTGCGCCCGGCCGTAAGGAGGATCCTGGGCCTCTGTTCGATTGGAATCGTTACGAACAGATGACGATTTCGTGCGGGTTGCAGCGACCCTTTCCCACTGATACCCGCACCAACCCTCAAGCCTGAAGGCACGAGCCCGTCCTGGCTTGCTTTGGCAGGCGAAGTCGCTCGGAAACCAAGGCCCAGCGCAGACTGAACCCCTCGCACCAAGACCCCATGCGGTCTGCGAGGAAGTCTCGCTAACGCTCTGAGCGGGCACGAAAAATTTGTTTCATCGCAACTTGCGATTCGATCATCGAGGCACTAGAATTAGGACGAATCAATCGCCCAGACCCTACATCTAGTGCCCCGAGGCTTCCCGCCTCGGACCGGCCGGGCCGAGATTTTTGCAGTCGCCAGCCATCGGAACGGCCATCACAGCCCACCCTCCGATCGCCGGCTGTGCTCCGCGACACAGTCAGACCCCGACAAGAACGGGCCTTCGAAACATCTATCTGGAGTCACCATCCCATGCAAAGGGCCGCAGAGACCGCGCAGCGCCAAACCGTTCGCTCAACGTCCGTTTTTTCAGTCGAGGCGGAAGCCAACGTGGGGCGTGTTGAGGCAGTGCGCCTCGATGATTTCAAGGTGATCCGACGCAATGGCTCGGTGGTCAGCTTTGAGCCCGGGAAAATTGCGATCGCCATGACCAAGGCGTTCCTGGCGATCAGCGGCGGCCAGGGCGCAGCTTCGGCGCGTGTGCGCGAACTGGTCGAGCAATTGACGCAGTCCGTCTTTGCGGCGCTCGTGCGCAACAAACCCGCCGGTGGCACCTTCCACATCGAAGACATACAGGATCAGGTTGAACTGGCCCTGATGCGCTCCGGCGAGCATGAGGTGGCGCGTGCGTATGTGCTCTACCGCGAGAAGCGCTCGCAGGAGCGCGCAGCGCGGCAGGCGACGCAGCCAGGCGGCGCCACCGACCGGGTGCGTATTGGCGTGCTGGATGCAGGGGTGGTCCGGCCGCTCGATGAAGCGCTGCTCACCGGGGTGATCGAGGCCGCCTGTGCCCATCTGGGCGATACCGTGCAACCCAGCCTCGTACTCAGCGAGACACTGAAGAACCTGTACGACGGCATTCCCATCGAGGAAGTGCACAAGTCGGCCATTCTGTCTGCCCGCGCGCTCATTGAAACCGACCCGGCCTACAGTCAGGTGACCGCCCGCTTGCTGCTGCACACGGTGCGCCGCGAAGTGCTGTCCGAAGAGGTCACCCACGCCGAAATGGTCGAGCGCTATGCGGAGTATTTCCCGCGTTTCATTCGCCGTGGCGTGGAAGCCGGCTTGCTGGATGCAAGGCTTGAGCAGTTCGACCTGCACCGGTTAGGGCGTGCGCTCGATGGTCAGCGAGACAACCAGTTCACCTACCTGGGCCTGCAGACCCTCTACGACCGCTACTTCCTGCATATTGACGAGCAGCGCATCGAATTGCCGCAGGCGTTTTTCATGCGGGTTGCCATGGGCCTTGCGCTCAACGAGATTGATCGCGAAGCCCGGGCCATCGAGTTCTACGAACTGCTGTCGCGCTTCGATTTCATGAGTTCCACGCCCACGCTGTTCAACTCAGGCACGCAGCGGTCCCAGTTGTCGTCTTGCTATCTCACCACCGTTTCCGACGACCTTGACGGCATCTACGAAGCCATCAAGGAAAATGCATTGTTGGCCAAGTACGCCGGCGGGCTGGGTAACGACTGGACACCGGTGAGAGCACTCGGCAGCCACATCAAAGGCACCAACGGCAAAAGCCAGGGCGTCGTACCGTTCCTGAAGGTCGTGAACGACACGGCGGTGGCGGTCAACCAGGGCGGCAAGCGCAAGGGTGCGGTCTGTGCGTACCTCGAAACCTGGCACCTCGACATCGAAGAGTTTCTCGAGTTGCGCAAGAACACGGGCGATGACCGTCGTCGCACGCATGACATGAACACGGCCAATTGGATCCCTGACCTGTTCATGAAGCGGGTCATGGAAAACGGCGACTGGACCCTGTTCTCGCCGGCCGACTGCACCGATCTGCATGAGCGCTATGGGCGCGCCTTTGAAGAGGCGTATGTGCGCTACGAGCAGCGCGCAGCCAATGGCGAACTCAAGTTGTTCAAGAAAGTGCCGGCCGTGTCGCTCTGGCGCAAGATGCTGTCGATGCTGTTTGAAACCGGGCACCCCTGGATCACCTTCAAGGACCCGTGCAACATCCGATCGCCGCAACAGCATGTGGGCGTGGTGCACAGTTCCAATCTCTGTACAGAGATCACGCTCAATACGGGCGACGCGGAAATCGCGGTCTGCAACCTTGGGTCAGTGAACCTCGTGGCGCACATGATGCTCGGGTCGGATGGCCGCTATGTGCTGGATCACGACAAGCTGCGTCGTACGATCCGTACCGCCATGCGCATGCTCGACAACGTGGTCGACATCAATTACTACGCGGTCAATAAAGCACGCAATTCCAATCTCAAGCACCGCCCGGTGGGCATGGGCATCATGGGTTTCCAGGATTGCCTGCACATGATGCGTGTGCCGTACGCCAGTGCCGATGCGGTTGAGTTCGCCGACCGCTCTATGGAAGCGGTCTGCTACAACGCCTACTGGGCGTCCACCGAACTGGCGGCTGAGCGCGGTCGCTACGCCAGCTTCAAGGGGTCCCTGTGGGACCGAGGCATCCTGCCCCAGGACTCACTCAAACTGCTGGCCGAGCAGCGTGGTGGTTATGTTGAAGTCGACGCCTCGTCCACGCTGGATTGGGATGCACTGAGAAGCCGGATCGCACAGTACGGCATGCGCAATTCCAATTGCGTGGCCATTGCCCCGACGGCCACCATTTCGAACATCATCGGCGTGGGTGCCTGCATCGAACCCACATTCCAGAACCTCTACGTGAAGTCGAATCTCTCGGGTGAGTTCACGGTCGTCAACGACTATTTGGTGCGCGACCTCAAAGCCAGAGGCTTGTGGGATGAGGTCATGATTGCCGACCTCAAATTTTTCGACGGTAGTTTGTCCCGAATCGACCGTATTCCTGCGGAGTTGCGCGCCATTTACGCTACCGCTTTCGAGGTTGATGCAGGCTGGTTGGTGGAGTGTGCGTCGCGTCGACAAAAATGGATCGACCAATCTCAGTCCCTCAACATTTACATGGCGGGCGCCTCGGGCAAAAAACTGCACGAGACCTACACCATGGCCTGGTTGCGTGGCCTCAAGACAACCTACTACCTGCGCACCCAAGGTGCCACGCATGCAGAAAAGAGCACGACCGACCGCGTGGGGCAACTCAATGCGGTCTCTGCTGAGGGGGCGGCAGGTGCTTTTTCATACGGCACATCCAGTCAGGCAGCACCCACTCCGGTGCCTACCGAAGACCCCATCGCACCCAAGTTCTGTGCACTCGACGACCCTGAGTGCGAGGCGTGCCAATAGCGCTACATGGCGGTGTCCAAGCCGGTGATTCACGAAAACGCCTCGGCCTTGACAGGAGAGGCGTTTTCTGATCTAGGAAGATACTGTTGTATGGGCGCCATGTATTTCTGCGCGAAGTCAAGTTTGTAAGTACCAACCCGTTGCAAGCACCCGACGTGCACCGTAAGATTTGGGCTGTGCATAACAGCCGAATCTTGCGTCGGGTCAAGCAGTTACCTGCTCATTCTGAAGCGAGACATTAAATGCTTTCCTGGGAAGATTCCGTTCCTGCCAATACGTTCAAGCCTGCTGCCGCGCTGGCCGCAGTGCCTGTTGCCGACCTTTTCGAGCGGTCGGCCCCCGTGTCGCCAGCCCAAGCGGTGGCCAGCGATGCCTCCCGCCTGCACAACGCCACGCAAATTGCACGCGATACCCGTCGCGTTCGCGTCGAAGACAAGCGCATCATCAATGGCTCCGCCGACGTCAACCAGCTCGTGCCGTTCAAGTACAAATGGGCTTGGGAGAAGTATTTAGCTGGTTGCGCCAATCACTGGATGCCGCAGGAAATCAACATGGAGCGCGACATCGCGCTCTGGAAAAATCCTAATGGGCTGTCGGACGATGAGCGGCGCCTGATCAAACGCAACCTCGGGTTTTTTGTCACGGCAGATTCGCTTGCTGCCAACAACATTGTGCTGGGCACCTATCGGCACATCAGTGCACCCGAGTGCCGTCAGTTCCTGTTGCGACAGGCCTTTGAAGAGGCCATCCATACACACGCCTATCAGTACATCGTTGAGTCGCTTGGCCTGGATGAAGGTGAAGTCTTCAACGCGTACCACGAAGTCAAGTCGATTCGTGACAAGGATGAATTCCTCATCCCGTTCATCGATACGCTGACCAATCCCGACTTCGTCACAGGCACCCCCGAGAACGATCAGAAGCTCTTGAGATCGCTGATCGTTTTTGCCTGCCTGATGGAAGGGCTCTTCTTCTACGTGGGGTTCGTACAGATCCTGGCGCTGGGCCGGCAAAACAAGATGATCGGTGCGGCCGAGCAGTATCAGTACATCCTGCGTGATGAGTCGATGCACTGCAATTTCGGCATCGACCTCATCAACACGATCAAGCTGGAAAATCCGCATCTCTGGACACCAGCCTTCCGCGAGGAAATCGTTGGCTTGTTCCACCAGGCAGTCGAACTCGAGTACCGCTATGCCGAAGACACCATGCCGCGCGGTGTGCTTGGACTGAATGCCTCTGTCTTCAAGGAGTATCTGCGTTTCATTGCCAATCGCAGAGCTCAGCAGATCGGTCTCGATCCGCTTTTTCCAGGAGCTGAAAATCCGTTCCCCTGGATGAGCGAGATGCTCGACCTGAAAAAAGAACAAAACTTCTTTGAGCGACGTGTCACCGAGTATCAGACGGGTGGCGCGTTGAGTTGGGACTGATCACGGCAGGTAAGCGAACTGCGGCTCACCGCACTCGGGAATCAATTTGACGGGAATGCACTGGTTTTCACTTGGTCAGCATCCGCGCAGTCAACGCATGAGCGTATTGACTGCGCTGGAACAGTCGCCTGCAATGCGCACACGACTGCCAGGTGAATCCTCCCGTCGCCTCCCCTCGCGACCGTCGTATGTCATGCAGGCGTCCGGCCCTCAGGCCCGGCGCCTTTTTCGTGTCTGGCCTGTACGGTCGGCACGAGCCACCGCATTCATTAGCGTAAGAAACACAGCATGCCTTCTTGCGCCGATGAATAGCCCGCAGGGCATCGGGATTGAACCCGTGCCCGACCGGGTTTCCATGATCATCAGTCCAATCTAAGGAGTCTCACTATGGCCACCGCCAAAAAAGCTGCTGCGAAAAAACCCGCCGCCAAGAAGCCTGCTGCCAAAAAGCCGGCCGCCAAGAAAGTAGCCGCCAAGAAGCCGGCAGCAAAGAAAGCCGCCGCCAAGAAGCCGGCAGCGAAGAAAGTCGCAGCGAAAAAGCCTGCAGCCAAGAAAGTAGCCGCCAAGAAGCCGGCAGCGAAGAAAGTCGCAGCGAAGAAGCCTGCAGCCAAGAAAGTCGCAGCGAAGAAGCCCGCTGCGGCCAAGAAGCCCGCTGCAAAGAAAGCGGCCGCCAAGAAGCCTGCTGCGAAGAAAGTCGCCGCGAAGAAGTCGGCCTCGAAGAAGCCTGCTGCTGCGAAGAAGCCTGCAGCCAAAAAAGCAGCCAAGAAGCCTGCCAAAAAGGCCGAGCGACCTGCTGCTGCGGCCGCAAAGCCTCTGAATCCGGCTGCAGCCTGGCCCTTCCCGACCGGCAACAAGCCCTGATCGAACACGTCGGCCCATGGTGGCCGACTCGGGCAGGATCATCGCCTCACATCACATCGATCCTGCCCCAGCCGTGTCACGCGCCCCTCGGGGCGCGTTTTTTTTGTGGGAGAATCCGCACGCAATGGCTCAAATCCTGTGGTTATTGATCGAAACGCTCGGAAGCCTGCTCGCCGTGTCCTGCGTGCTGAGGGCTTACGGCCATCGACTTCATCTGAATCCTCGCAATCCAATCAGTCAGTTCCTCAGTGCACTGACTGATTGGCTGGTGATGCCCTTGCGCAAATTGATTGCGCCGACGCGCACCATGGACTGGGCGAGCGTCCTAGCGGCGTTACTGATCGCCTTGCTGGTCTCGCTCATCTTCTCGATCCTCGCCTCAGGCGGTCGGATCCCGAATCCAGGCGAGGTGATATTACGAGCGGTCTTCTGGCTAGCCCGTTCAGTGATTTATCTTGCAATCGGACTGGTGATCCTTCAGGCCATTTTGTCCTGGGTCAATCCATTCGCGCCTCTTGCGCCCGCCATTGCTCAACTCACGCAGCCCTTGCTGGCGCCGTTTAAAAAGATCATCCCGCCGATCGGGGGTGTGGACCTCTCCCCGCTGGCGCTGATCATCTTGTTGCAGATTCTGCTGATGTTCGTCGACCCCGGTTTCATCCCGGTCCGCCTGCCTTGATGGATGGGCGAACCGCCATGCCTGGGCGCGCCTCTTACCAGGGCGCCACACCATAGTTGGCCTGATAACGACGCGCGGCTTCTTCGCGCGTGACTGGATGATTCTGCGGGCCGTCATGTTCGATCTTGATCGCGCCCATCACACTGTCTAGGCGAACCGCTGTCTGCCAACCCAGGTTGAGCGATAGCGCATACAGCAGACCGCCGCGAAACGCATCGCCACAGCCGGTCGGATCCGCAGCCCGCGCAATCGTTGCCGCAGCGATGCGCTCGGCTTTCCCGCCTTGGCGGATCAGGCAACCTTCTCCGCCCATCGTCACCACTTGCGTGGCCACCTTTGCGGCAATCTCTGTCTCGCTGAGGCCGGTCTTTTCGCTGAGCAGTTTGCTTTCGTAATCGTTCACAGTCAGCGCATGGGCCTCTCCGAGCAGGGCCTGCAACTCATCGCCGGTAAACATGGGTAATGCCTGGCCAGGGTCGAATATCCAAGGGGTGCCCGCGGCGGAAAACTCGCGTGCGTGGCGCAACATGGCGTCTTTCCCGTTGGGGGCCACGATGCCCCAGGCGCCAGCGGACGGAGCAGCCACTTCATGAGCACGGCCCATCGCACCCGGATGAAATGCGGAAATCTGGTTGTCTGACAGATCGGTCGTAATGAAGGCTTGTGCGGTGTACAGGTCGCTGCACTGAAGGATCAGCGACGTATCGATGCCCATCGCAGACAGCCGCTGCACGTAGTCTGCCCCATCGCTGCCGACCGCAGCCAGCACGCAGGCCGATCCGCCCAGGCCATTGAGCGTGTACGCAATGTTGGCCGCACAACCGCCGAATTCGCGTTTCAGCCTGGGCGCCAGGAAGGACACGTTCAGCATGTGGACGCGATCCGGCAGGATGTGATCTTTGAAGTGACCATCGAAAACCATGATGGTGTCGTAGGCCATGGAGCCACTGATGAGGACGCGAGAAGCAGTCATGTCGTGAGGGCAGTTTGGAATGTGAGGTCAGGGATAGAAGAGATCGGCTGAATAGCCGGCCGGGGCGGGGCCGTTGAGCGCCATCCGCACACGCACAGCGCGCTCGGAGCGACCTGGCAATGATGACGTCGCACTCTGCGGCGAACCTGCATATTCTTCGGCAGTCAAAACTTTTCGCAGCATGACACCGTCTGCGCTGTCCTTGAGGGTGAGCTCCAGCGCTGGCAAGGCCACCGGATAGGCGGCACGATTGCTCAACAGTGCCGACAGTTCGAACTCGCCCGCTGTACTGCTCGCGCGCAGTTCAAACGATTCGATGCTCAGTGCAGCACGATGACGCGGCGAAGCGACTGACCACCCAAGTGGCGCCAACACCTGCGACAACATCGGAGCAAGCGGTGGCAGCCGTGCGGCGATGTCGTCGCGCCACCCAACGAGGGCTTGCGCACCCAGCGCGAGGGTCAGCACGATGGTGGCAGCCAAGGCTGGCCATCGAGAGCCCTCATTCCCAGGATGGGCTGCGTCGTACGCCTCGGTCGGCGTCAACGTTTCGATGTTTTCGGCTGTAGCTGACGCGGGTGATGCGGGTGCCAGGGGTGACAGGGGTAACTCGGTTGCGTCGGGTCTGGACGTCAGGGTGATGAATTCACCCGCTTCGGCGACCTGGGACTCGACAGTTGATGGTGCGGGTTCGGGTGACGCGGCGACTTGCGACAGCAACTCGTTCGACTGAAGCGCATTCGCCCGAGACTCGTCCGCCCGAAGCTCGCCCGCCCGAAGCTCGTCAGAGTGCCGTTCGTTCGAGTGTGGCGCGGTCGCAGTCAGGGCCGCAGCGGTTGTCGACCCCTGACCATCAAGCGCGTGGGTTCCGAAGTCCGTGTCCGGGATGAAAAAAGCCGTATGAAGCTCGTCTGTGGCCACAGGCATTGGATCAGCCGGCGGATGTCGATCCGTTTCGCGAGCGGTGGCGACTGCCGATGGCTCGTGTGCTGACGATGCGCCTGTAATGGCAGGAGCCGATACGGCTTGAGCCTGGACTGCTCGCGCCTGTGCTGCGGCAAGAATCGTGGTGACCGCTGGGCTGTGGGTCCGTGCAGGTGGCGACCGGTCGGGCCCGCTACGCTGTAGCGCCTCGGTAGAAGAGCGCGAGTCGGCCGGCTCCACATACGTCAGGAAGTCGATGCCGGAAAACACATGCTGGCACTTCCCGCACCGAACCAGTCCGCGACGCAGCTTGAGTTGGTCAGGAACGACCTTGAAGCTCGTGCGGCAACTGGGGCAGGTGGTCGCAAGCGTCATGGCCGATGATCATCAGGCTTTGGTGCCGACCAGACAAGCCCAACCTTCCGCTACATCGTCGGTACGCAGCATCATGCGCGGGGCATAGGCTTGTGCGACCTCCTCGATTTGACGTTCGAGGACGCCCGAGAGCACCAGGTGACCGCCCGGTTGCACCAGATCGATCAGCATCGGTGCCAGGAGCTTGAGCGGACTGGACAGGATGTTGGCGACCACCACCTGAGCTGGCGCAGGAGCCGGCGCATCGGAACCCTGCACCATGACCGCCACCTGATTGCGCGTCGCGTTGTCCCGGGTGGCGATCAGGGCCTGAGGGTCAATATCAATGCCGACCACCTCGCGCGCACCCAGCTTGGCCGCGGCAATCGCAAGAATGCCCGAACCGCACCCATAGTCGATGATCCGTGCGCCGGTGGGCATGGAGCGCTCGAGCCATTGGAGGCACAGCCGCGTCGTCGGGTGACTGCCCGTGCCGAAGGCCAGGCCAGGGTCCAGCACGATGGCGATGCGCTCGCTGTCTGATGTATGCCAGCTGGGTGTGATGACGAGCCGCTTTCCGATGTCAATCGGATCAAACTGCGATTGCGTCAGCGCCACCCAGTCTCGATCGGCGACGGTACGGACCTGAAGGATGGCCGGTGCCACGCGCCCCAGCACCTGCGCGGCTTCTTGCAGCAGTGCCTCGGGGTCCTCTGCCTCGTCAATGAGTGCAGAAAGCACCGTGCGGTTCCAGCCTGGCACCGTGCTCGGCTGAGCAGCTGGCATGCCGGGCTCCCCATAGAGCGGCTGTTCATCTGGAGATTGCGCATCGGCGTCATCAGCTTGGACGGACAGCGCCCCTGCATCGATGAGCGCGTCACTCCAAGGTTCAGCGTCTTCTCGCCCGACCTCG
The DNA here is from genome assembly GCA_947463885.1 of Burkholderiales bacterium. Taxonomy (GTDB): domain Bacteria; phylum Pseudomonadota; class Gammaproteobacteria; order Burkholderiales; family Burkholderiaceae_E; genus UBA4615. The sequence continues at coordinate 3,243 of CANHUQ010000035.1, read as the reverse complement.
ATGACCAGTTCTTGCCAGCCCGCCATGGCGGACCGCGTCAGTGCTTACGCTCGGCGAGCTTGTTCTCGAGATAATGAATCGAGGTGCCTCCCGCCACAAAGCTTGAGTCGGCGAGCAGTTCGCGGTGCAGTGGCAGATTGGTCAGGATGCCTTCCACCACCATTTCAGAGAGCGCAATCCGCATCCGCCGCAGGGCCTGCTCGCGCGTATCGCCCGTCGCAATGACTTTGCCGATCATCGAATCGTAATTGGGCGGCACAAAGTAATTGGCATACGCATGGGAATCAACGCGAATGCCAGGCCCGCCGGGCGGATGCCAGCCAGTAATCTGACCTGGCGAGGGCGTGAACTTGTAGGGGTCTTCGGCATTGATCCGGCATTCGATGGCGTGCCCACGAATCTGGATGTCGCGCTGCCTGAAACGCAGCGCCTCACCTGCCGCGATACGGATCTGTTCCTGCACAATATCGATGCCGGTGATCTGCTCAGTGACGGGATGTTCGACCTGCACACGCGTGTTCATCTCGATGAAATAGAACTCGCCGTCTTCGAACAGGAACTCAAACGTGCCCGCGCCCCGGTAACCCATCTTGCGACAGGCGTCGGCGCATCGTGCCCCGATCCGGTCGATGAGTCGACGGTTGATCCCAGGTGCCGGCGCTTCCTCAATCACTTTCTGGTGACGCCGCTGCATAGAGCAGTCGCGCTCGCCCAGATAGACCGCGTGCTTGAATGAATCGGCCAGCACCTGTATTTCAATGTGGCGCGGATTTTCCAGAAACTTTTCGAGATAGACCGCGGGGTTGCCAAAGGCAGCGCCAGCCTCACTGCGCGTCGTGGTCACTGCATGCAGCAGCGCCGCTTCGGTATTGACCACGCGCATGCCGCGCCCGCCTCCACCACCAGAGGCCTTGATGATGACCGGGTAGCCCACGGCGCGGGCAATCCGCACGATTTCCTTGGGATCCTCTGGCAACGCACCCTCGGAGCCCGGTACCACCGGCACGCCCGCGGCGCGCATCGCGTCTTTGGCGCTGACCTTGTCGCCCATGATGCGAATCGACTCAGGTCTTGGGCCGATGAACACGAACCCGCTCTTCTCAACCCGCTCAGCGAAATCGGCGTTTTCTGAGAGAAATCCGTAGCCCGGGTGAATCGCCTCTGAATCTGTGACCTCGGCCGCGCTGATGATGGCCGGTATGTTGAGGTAACTCTCCCGCGATGGAGCCGGGCCGATGCACACCGACTCGTCGGCAAGCTTCACGTACTTGGCCGCGGTGTCCGCCTCGGAGTGGACCACCACAGTCTTGATGCCGAGTTCACGGCATGCCCGCTGGATGCGCAGCGCGATCTCGCCACGGTTGGCGATCAGAATCTTGTCGAACATGGGCTCACTCGATCACAAAGAGCGGCTGTCCGTACTCGACGGGCTGACCGTTCTCGACCAGGATCGCCTTGACCGTTCCGGTCATGTCCGATTCGATTTCATTCATCAGCTTCATGGCTTCGATGATGCACAGCGTCTCGCCGGCCTTCACTGATGCGCCCACTTCCGCGAAGGGTGCCGAATTGGGATTGGCTGAGCGGTAGAAGGTTCCCACCATCGGCGACTTCACAACATGGCCGGTTGGCGCTGCGGGCGCGGGCTCTGCGACCGGGGCCGCACTTGGGGCCGGCGCTGCTTGCATCACCGCAGCGGGTGCGGCCTGGGGTGCCGCGACCATCGCGGGCTGGAAGTAGCCTGGCATGGGGCCTTGAGGGCCCTTGACGATACGCACCTTGCCGTCGCCCTCGGTAATTTCAAGTTCGGCGATGCCGGACTCGGCCACCAGATCGATTAGGGTTTTCAGCTTGCGAAGATCCATATGACCACTTTCCGTAAACAGACGTGTGCGGCGTTCCATCAGGCACGCAGCGAATCGATGGCGAACTGCAGTCCGAAGCGGTAGCCCGCAGGCCCCAACCCCGCAATGACCCCTACCGCCAGATCTGACAGGTAGGAGTGGTGTCGAAAAGTCTCGCGTCGGTGGACGTTCGACAGATGCACTTCAACGAAAGGAATCTGAACCGCGGCCAGTGCATCGCGGATGGCGACACTTGTGTGCGTGAAGGCTGCCGGATTGATGACGATGAACCCGACCCCTGCGCTTCGGGCTGCATGAATCCGATCAACCAGCACGCCCTCATGATTACTCTGAAAGCTCTCGACTTGAATGCCCGCGGCCTGACCATCTGTTTGCAGCATCTCGTCGATTTGCACGAGCGTCGTCGAGCCATAGGTGTTTGGCTCGCGGGTGCCCAGCAGATTGAGGTTGGGGCCGTGTAGAACCCAGACCGTCTTGTCCATCAAGATGTCGACATCTTCGGCGAAGTTGACGCGTATTGTGCGCCGTGTTTCACCAGTATGTCCAGTTTAGCGGTCGAGCGCGTCGATGGCTGAACGCAAAGCATCGATCTTGACGCGACCTGGAATGCGCTGTGCAATCCGGCCGTGCCGATCGATCAGGACTGTAAACGGCAGTCCGCCGGTGGCATTGCCGAAGGCACGCGCGAGCTCCGTGCCGCTTAGACCAGCCACGGCAAGGGGATAGGCAACGGGCGACTTGGTCGAAAAATCAGCCACCTTTGCTGCAGAATCGATGCCAATGCCGATCATCTGCAGCCCCTTGGCCTTGCGTTCCTTGTATAGCGCCGACAGCTCGGGCATCTCTTCCACGCAGGGCGGACACCAGGTGGCCCAGAAGTTGACCACTAGAGGGCGACCTGCAAAGCGCGACATCTCGATGGGTTTGCCCGTCGGATCTGGCAGCGACAGGGCCTGGAACGTACTGACCGCGTGGTCGGGTGGGATCGTCGGCTGCAGCTTGCGCGCGCTGGTGACACCAGCCAAGCCCGCGCCTGCAGCCGCAAGGATCGTCAACAGCCAGCGTCTTTTGCTGGGTCCGGGCTGAAACGAGATCATGAAAGCGTGTCCTGAAAGTCATCGCCGTGCGCACGGGCCGCAACGGGCGCAGGCCTGCCCATGACGCCCGGCGTTTCATCCAGCAGTCGCTCGACCTCGGCAATCCCGCCTCGTTCTGCGGGGTAACCCTTTAGGGCGCCTCGCAGATCATCATGCCGGTACAGCGACACCATCAGAGGTTCATTGCGCCAGTGCATCTGCAGCGTCTGCACGCGTGTACGCCCGCCATCCCGAAAGTGATCGATCTCGTCCACGTCGAATTCGATCCCGTTATTGAGCAG
>CANHUQ010000034.1 GCA_947463885.1 Burkholderiales bacterium | reverse complement strand
GTAGTGGGTCTCGATACGCGGCGCAGCCAGCGGATCGGTCGAGGTAATCGACAGCCTGCCGCGCGCCTGCGGATGGCATTGCCACACGGCTGCGGTGAAGCCCGAGTAGCGGTGCAGTGGCATGCCGGGTTTGTCCACCGACAGCGGCATCACATTGAACTGCACATCGGGGCGGCCATTGCGCGCATCGGCCGTGCAGGCAGCGCCACCCACCTGGCCTGCACCGACGGTGAGCGGGCCGGCGTTCTTGAACAGCCATTGCAAGCCCATGGCGGCGAGCTTGGTTGGGCGACGCACGTCATCGTTGAGTGAGATCGGATCGCGCAGGCGCACGATGGTGCGGGCCTGGTAGTGATCCTGCAGGTTCTCACCCACGCCGGGTGCATCGGCCACCACGTCGATGCCATGCGCACGCAGAAGCGCCGCCGGCCCGATGCCCGAGAGCTGCAGCAACTGGGGTGATTGCAGGGCCCCCGCGCTCAGGATCACCTCGCGGCTTGCCCGGGCCTCGCCCTGCTTGCCAGCCTGCACCCACTGCAGCCCCACGGCCCGCCCTCGCTCGAACAGGATGCGGGTGGCGTGTGCACCGGTGAGCACGCTCAGGTTGGGCCGGTTGCGAATCGGCTTCAAGAACGCAGTGGCAGCGCTGCTGCGCCAGCCATGGGCGATGGCGAGCTGATAGGCGCCCACACCATAGGTGCTGGCGCCATTGAAGTCGGGGTTGCGGGGCAGGCCGAATTGCACCCCCGCTTCAACCCACGCCGCGCAGGCAGGATGGTCATTGCGCAGATCAGAGACCCCGAATTCGCCCCGCCCACCGTGGTACACATCCTCGCCACCGACATAGCGTTCGTAGCGGCGAAAATGCGGCAACAGCGACTGGTACGACCAATCGCTTGCGCCGCCACTGGCCCAATCGTCGAAGTCTTCATGCTGACCCCGGATGAAGATCAGCCCGTTGATCGAGGATGAGCCGCCCAGCACCCGTCCGCGTGGCCAGGCAATGGCTCGGTCTGCGGTGCCTTCACAGGGCTCGGTGGGAAAGCTGCGCGAAAAGCGTGGATCGAGCATGGTGCGGAAATACCCGATCGGCAGGTGGATCCACAGGCTGCGATCGGGCCCGCCAGCCTCGATGAGCAGCACGCGCGTGCCCGGATCAGCCGATAACCGATTGGCCACGATGCACCCTGCTGAGCCAGCGCCCACGATGATGTAGTCGAATTCCACAGCCTGTCTCTCCCCCAATCGGGTGCATGGTACGGTGATTGTCGAAACGCCCCTTCGGGTTTCGGCGCGCCGCGACGGGTCGGGGTCGGTTATCGTGTTCAAATATCGAACGAGCGTCTCCAGACGCCACCCTGACCACTGATCCAATTCGTCGATGAATTCCGCGCCCTTTCGCATTGAGTCGCTGCGCGCGCTGCTGTACCGCTGCCCGATTGACACGCCGGTCGTGACGTCGTTTGGCGTCATGCGCGATCGCCCCATGGTGCTGGTGCGCGCGCAAGACGATGCCGGCAACGTGGGCTGGGGCGAAGTCTGGTGCAATTTCCCATCGGTAGGCGCCGAGCATCGGGCCCGATTGCTCACCGGCGTGTTGGCGCCTCGTGTCGAGGGCCGCGCCTGGCAAGGTCCTGCCGAGGTCTTTGCCGATCTCACTCAGGGCACCTCGGTGCTGGCACTGCAGTCGGGTGAGCCCGGCCCATTTGCGCAGACCATCGCTGGCATCGATCTGGCCCTGTGGGATCTCGTGGCCCGCCGCGCAGGGCAGCCCTTGTGGCGTCTGCTGGGCGGCCAGTCGCCCACGGTCGGCGTCTATGCCAGCGGGCTCAACCCCGACCTGCCTGAGCGACTGGCGCGTGCGCGCTATGAAGATGGCTATCGGGCGTTCAAGCTGAAGATCGGTTTTGACGGCGCACGCGATCGCATCAACCTGGACGCCGTGCGCCATGAGCTGGGCGACGATGTTGAACTGATGGCCGATGCCAACCAGGGCTGGTCCCTGGACCTGGCCTTGCAACGCGTGCAGGAGCTCGCCCGCTTCGGCTTGGGTTGGCTTGAAGAACCCCTGCGTGCCGATGCGCCCTGGTCCGACTGGCAGACATTGGCCGAGGCGGCGCCCATGCCCCTGGCCGCAGGCGAGAACCTCGCCACAGATGCCGCCTTCGATGCAGCGATCGCCTCAGGTGCCTTGCAGGTGATCCAACCCGATGCCGCGAAATGGGGCGGGCACACGGCGTGTTTGCCGGTCGCGCGCAAGGCCATTGCAGCGGGTCGGCGCTATTGCCCGCATTGGTTGGGAGGCGGCGTGGGTCTGCTGCATTCAGCACATCTGCTGGTGGCCGCTGGCGGCGACGGCCGGCTCGAGGTCGATGCCAACCCCAACCCTTTGCGCACGGCGCTGTGCGGCGCGCTCAACCGGATTCAGGCAGGGCAGGCTGTGCTTGACGATGCACCGGGCATTGGGCCGGCACCTGATCTGGCGGCCATCTCGCGGTACGCGGCCAGGTATTGACGCCAAACACATTGACCCCCGGTACAAGTGACACCAGGCACTCGTGCGCCTGGTGCGTGGTTTTCCCAGGTGGGGTCAGACCATCCTGACGCTGAGGGCTGCCACGCCCGCGACGCTGCCTTCCATGAGGTCGCCGCGCACCACGGCGCCCACGCCCTCAGGCGTGCCCGTGAAGATCAGGTCGCCCGGCTCCAGCCGCCAGTAGGCCGACAGATGCTCGATCGTCTCGGCAATGTTCCAGATGAGTTTGGCGGTGGTGCTGGACTGCTTCACCACGCCATTCACTTTCAGTTCGATGGCGGCACTGCTGGGGTTGCCCGCCTTGGCAGCCGGCACGATCGAGCCGATCGGCCCTGAGGCGTCGAAGGCCTTGCCGATTTCCCAGGGGCGGCCTTGCTTTTTCGCGTCGTTCTGCAGGTCACGACGGGTCATGTCCAAGCCCACCGCATAACCCCAGACATGCTTCATGGCATCGGCGGCCTTGATGTTCGCGCCACCCACGCCGATGGCCGCGACCAGCTCCATCTCGTAGTGCAGATTGGCTGTGCCTGGCGGGTAGGGCATCTCGCCCACGGTGCCCTCAGGCACATGCAGCAGACCGTCGGCAGGCTTCATGAAAAAGAACGGCGGCTCGCGACCGGTGAAGCCCATTTCCTTGGCGTGCTCTTCGTAGTTGCGTCCGACGCAATACACGCGGCGCACCGGCCAGGAGCCGCCGCCGGCAACCGGCAGCACGACGGGAGAGGGGGCAGGAACGACATGGCTCATGGGAGGCTCCAGAAAGATCTTCGCTGCGAGGACGCAGCCAGGGGCTTGCGCAGACGCTTCGGGGAGGTGCGCAGGCGACTCAATCAGGCAAGAACTTGAGCGCCACGCCATTGTTGCAATAGCGCTTGCCGGTGGGCGCAGGGCCATCGTCAAAGACATGGCCATGGTGGCCGCCGCAGCGTACGCAGTGGTACTCGATACGCGGCCAGATCAGGCGGAAATCGCGGCGGGTTTCGAACACACCCGGCAGCGTGGTGAAAAAACTGGGCCAGCCGGTGCCGCTGTCGTACTTCATGGCGGTGGTGAAGAGCGGCGTCTCGCAGCCGGCGCACACGAAGGTGCCCGCGCGTTTCTCGTCGTTCAGCGGGCTGGTGCCCGCGGGTTCCGTGCCCTCATGGCGCAGCACCTGATACGACTCGCGCGACAACTGCGCACGCCAGGCTTCGTCGGTCTTTTCGATCTTGTCGGTCATCACTTCACCATACGTCTCATGCGGGCGAATTCGGCCACCTGGCGCCCGACCATGGCACACGCCTCGATGGCAGCCGCATCAGCAGGCTGACCCTCGCCGCCGAAAGGCCGTTCGCGCGAATTGAGCGTGGCGGCAAAGGGCGTGGGCCAGCCGCGCAGCGCATGCACGATGGCGCGCAGCGAGGCCAGCGTCGAGCCCATGGCCTGCGGCCCGTCGGCCGATACGATGCAGCCGATCGCCAGTCCGTCGAAGTAGACCCGCGCATCGCTGCGCAAGTCTTCGGTGAAATCGATGGCGTTCTTCACCAGACCCGAAATGCCGCCGTGATAGGCAGGGGTGGCGATGATCACGCCATCGGCACGCCGCAGCGCCTCGACCAGCGCCACGGCCTGCGGGCTGCGCTCGGGCCGGGTGGGGTCGTAAGGCTCAAGGGGCAAGGCCGATGCGCCCAGCAGTTGTGTGTCGCAACCTAATGCCGCGGCAGCTTCAAGCGCTGCGGCAAGGGCTTTTTCGGACGTGGAGCCGGCGCGCGTCGTGCCGCCCAGCCCCACGATGAAAGGTGGGTGTTGCATGGCCATCCCTGAGGGTATCGGTGGGAGCGGCCCTTCAACAATCTTGCTGGCCGTTTTTCGTCGATGCTAGCACGTGGCCTCACCACTTCTCCATCCAGGGCCGCAGATCGATCTCGTGCGTCCAGGCCGAGCGATGCTGGCAGTGCAGTTGCCAGTAGTTCTCGGCGATCGCGTCGGGGTTCAGGATCCCGTCCACCGGTTTCAGATCGTCGTAGCGTTGCGGATTGCGCTGCTGAATGAAGGCGGTGTCGATCCCGCCGTCGATCACGACATGGGCCACGTGAATGTTTTTCGGCCCAAGCTCTCGCGCCATGCTCTGCGCGACGGCCCGCAGCCCATGCTTGCCTGCGGCAAAGGCCGAAAAGCCCGAGCCGCCGCGCAGACTGGCGGTGGCGCCCGTGAACAGGATCGTGCCGCGACCTCGAGTCAGCATGACCTTTGCCGCTTCACGCGCATTCAGGAAACCAGCCAGGCAGCACATTTCCCAAACCTTGCGAAAGACCCGCTCGGTGGTTTCAGTGATCGAGAAATTCACGTTGCCGCCGATGTTGAACACCAGCACTTCGACCGGGCCGATGTCGCGTTCGATCTGTTCAAAGAGCGCCACCACCTGCTCTTCCACACGCGCATCGCAGCCAAAGCCGTGCGCCTGCCCGCCCGCTGCGCGAATCTGCGCCAGCAAGGGCTCGAGTGGGGCCGCTGTGCGACGTGTGACGCAGGCGGTGTACCCCTCACGTGCGAATCGCCGTGCAATGGCACCGCCGGTAGCGTCGCCTGCACCGATCACCAATGCGACTTTGTCTGTGCTCATGGTTGTCCTTCTGTTCGGTTCGTCTCGAAATGGCTCGCCAAGCATGCCGCACTCAGCTGCCAAGGCGGATACTATAAGCTTGTATATACATCGACTGAGCTCATCGACCAAAAGATGCGCGGGCGTGCACTACCCGAGGCACGCAGGATCAGATTGCAATCCATCGAACTCAAGGAATCTCCGCGATGACCACCTCGTCCGCCCCGCTGGCCCCGACCCGTCAAATCGGTCGCCTCAAGCGTCCCGACTGCGAGATCCACTACGAAGTCACCGGCAACGGGAGCGGTCCGGCCATCGTGTTCGCGCATGGCTTAGGCGGCAACCAGATGTCGTGGTGGCAGCAGGTGGGGCACTTTGCGGCCACGCACACCTGCGTGACGTTTGCGCACCGCGGGTTCGCACCGTCGACCATGCCGTCTGGTGGACCCGATCCGGCCGACTTCGCCGATGATCTGGTGGCGCTGACCGACGAATTGAAGCTCACGCGCTTTTTTCTGGTGGGCCAGTCCATGGGCGGCTGGACGGTGGTCGAGTACGCCATGAAACGCACCGGCAAGCTCGCGGGCGCGGTGTTGTGCAACACCACCGGGTCGATCGACTTCAGAAAAATCGCGCAACCCTGGCTGGGTCGTGTCGATGCCTGGGAAGCGCAGTCACGCACCACCGCCGCACGGCTGGTCGCAGGCGGTATCCACCCCGGTTGCGGCGAACGCATGGCGCGCGACCAGCCCGCGCTGCACAACCTCTATCTGCAGATCGATCAGATGGGCCATGCGCTCGACAAGGACGCTTTCCGGCCCAAGCTCTCGGCGCTGCGCCGGCGCGACCCTTCTGACATCGCCGGCATCGGCTGCCCGGTGCTGTGCATCGTGGGCACCGAAGACATTTTGATTCCGCCTTTTGCGCAGCACGCCATCGCAAGCGTCGCCCCCAATGTGCAGGTCGCACTCGTGCACGGCGCAGGGCACTCCGCCTACTTTGAGCGGGCAGCTGAATTCAATGGGCTGCTCGAGGCATTTATCGCGCCGCATTGAGGTCGCCACTGAGCTCGCCACTAAGTGCCACCTCGGGCAGCCATGACCACCATGCATCTCTTTGTGAGATGCCGGTCATTCGAAAGTGAAATGTGCGTTATTTCCGCACAGTTGCGTTGTGAAATACACGCTCCCCGCCATTGATACGGTTTGAGGGTCTGACTCAGGCGGGTGACGTGTCCGGTCCGGCCGATCGGCTGAAGTCCCGCATGAATCCTGGATTGGCATTGCCTTTGCATAAGTGTTCGGCATGACAGCCCGTCGGCTGTGCCCACTTCTCATTTGGTGAATGCCATGGTTGCCCTCGTCAAACACGATCTGCAGTACATCCTCAAGCAAATCCGAATCGCTGAGCGTCACTCTGCAGGCGAAGACCTGCTCACGCTGGTGTCGGGTGCGGCGCTTGGCTCCACCCAAACCAGCCCGCAACTGCTGCCGCTGGGCCTGCGAACCGTCGACGGAACCTTCAATAACCTGATGCCCGGCATGAGCACGATCGGCGCTGCCCATCAGGCGATGCCGCGCCTGCTGCGACCGGTCTTCAGCCATGATGCCGATGGCGATCGCATGCCCCTGGGCCCCGGCCCCACCGCGCAGGTGGTCACCAACACTAACTATGCGGTCGTCGGCAATGTGGCCGACGCCAACCCCCGCATCATCAGCAACCTCGTTGCCGATCAAAGCCTGGGCAACAAGGCCGCGATCGTGGCGGCGCTGACCACTGCAGGCAGTGCCGACCCATGGGGTGTGGCGCAGCAGATTCATCTGGCCTATCAGGACCTCACGCGCTCAGCGCCTGCCGACAAACCCGCCAAACAGGCGGTGCTCGATTTCATGCTCGGTACCAACGGGCTGATCATGGAAGGCAGCTCGGTCGCCGTGCTCAATGTGGCCACCGATGGCGCCTCGGCCCCCTATAACTCGTTTTTCACGATCTTCGGCCAGTTCTTCAGCCATGGACTGGATTTGATCGACAAGGGCAACGCGGGCAAGGTCTACATGCCGCTGCAGCCGGACGATCCGTTGTATGTGCCGGGTGGGCGCAGCAATTTCATGGTGCTCACGCGAGCCACCAACCAGCCCGGCGCCGACGGCATCCTCGGAACAGCCGATGATGGTCACGACACCACCAACCGCACCACGCCCTGGATCGACCTGAACCAGGTCTATACCTCCCACGCTTCGCATCAGGTGTTTCTGCGCGAATTCGTGCTGCGCGATGGTCGTCCTGAGGCCACTGGCAAGCTGCTCGAGGGCAGCGCTGGCGGGGCGCCGACTTGGGCCGATATCAAGGCGCAGGCCTTGAACATACTGGGCATTCGCCTGAGCGATACCGATGTGGCACGCGTACCGATGCTGGCGACGGATGCATATGGCAATTTCATTGCCGGTCCCAACGGGCTGCCCCAGCTGGTTAAAGCCGGCCCGCCGGAAGTTCTGGTCGAGGGTAACCTGGCCAGCCCGGTCTCTACCCTCGGCGCGGTGGCGACAGGCGTCGTGTTTCTGGCCGATCTTGCGCACGACGCCGACCCCGGCGCAGGCTTGCTGGCCGATGCCGACACACTGACTGGTAACGCTCAGCCGCGCGATGCGCGGGGCGTCAGGCTGTCGTACGACAACGAGTTGCTCGATCGGCATTTCATCGTGGGCGATGGCCGTGCCAACGAGAACATCGTGCTGACTGCCGTGCACACGGTCTTTCATTCCGAGCACAACCACCGCATCGATCAGGTCAAGGAAGTGCTGATCGCCAGCGCCCTGGAGGGCGATGTGGCCTTCCTGAATGAATGGCTTGCGCAGCCCGTTCAGTCTCTTCCGGGCGACCTGGGCACGCTGGTGTGGGACGGTGAGCGGCTGTTCCAGGCGGCGCGCTTCAGTACCGAGATGGTCTATCAGCATCTGGTGTTCGAGCAGTTCGCACGCGGCGTCTCGCCCACCATCGATCCTTTTGTGTTCTCCAACAACCCGGATATCGATCCTGCGATCACGGCCGAATTTGCACACGTGGTCTATCGCTTCGGCCACTCGATGCTCAACGAAACCGTCGAGCGCGTGTCAATCGACGGCAGCACGAGCGATCCGATCGGGCTGATTCAGGCCTTCCTGAATCCGGTGGAATTCAACCTGCTCGGTGGTCAGGAAGTTGATGCGCGCACCGCAACAGGCGCCCTCATCCGCGGCATGTCGCAGCAGGTGGGCAACGAGATCGATGAGCACGTCACTGATGCGCTGCGCAACAACCTGGTGGGTCTGCCCCTGGACCTGGCCGCGTTGAACATTGCACGAGGCCGTGAGACCGGTGTGCCCACGCTCAATGAGGCTCGCCGCCAGTTCTTCGAGGCCACGAATGACTCCACGCTCAAGCCTTACGACAACTGGACGCATTTCGCACAGTTCCTGAAGAACCCTGCATCGATCGTCAACTTCATCGCTGCCTACGGCACCCACGCCTCGATCACGACGGCGACGACGCTGCAAGGCAAGCGCGATGCCGCGGAGGCTTTGGTCTTCGGCGGCGAGGGCGCACCCGCTGATCGCCTGGATTTTCTTAACGCGAAAGGGGCCTATGCCGGCGGCACGCTGGGCGGTTTGAACAACGTCGACTTCTGGGTGGGTGGACTGGCCGAGATGAAGGTGCCGTTTGGCGGCATGTTGGGCACCACCTTCAACCATGTCTTTGAAGTGCAGATGGAAAAGCTTCAGGCCGGTGACCGCTTCTACTACCTGAGCCGCACCCAGGGTCTGAACCTTCTTAATGAGCTGGAAGCCGATTCGTTCGGCGCCCTGGTTTATCGCAACACCGATATCGGACAGATTGGATCGACCCACGTGGCCGCCAACCTGTTTGCGACGCCCGACCTCATCATCGAGGCAGACCTCGCCCGGCAAGCTGATTACGACGCTGCGGATCAGTCCGTCAGTGGCAAAGATCCGGTGCATGCCAATCCGATTCTGAACACGATCCGTCCGCTGGTGATGCGCACCGATGGCGACGGCAATGTGGACAACGGTCTGGAGAACGTCCAGTACACCAGCGACCTGCATATCGTGCTGGGTGGCACCGAAGCGAACAACGTGCTCACAGCGGGTGCGGGCGACGACACGGTGTGGGGCGACGGCGGCAACGATCGCCTGGAAGGTGGCCTGGGTAACGACCATATCTTCGGTGGCACCGGAGACGACATCATCACCGACTCGGGCTCGGACGTGGGTGATGTCATCGAAGGCGGTGACGGCAACGACGTCATCAGCGGCGGTAACGGCCTGGACCTGCTGTTTGGCAGCGCAGGCAACGACTTCGTCTTCGGCACACAGGATGACAAGGACATCACCGGTGGATTGGGTGATGACTTCATCCAGGGCGGATCGGGCAGCAACTTCCTGAAGGGCAGCGAAGGCAGCGACTGGATCGAGGGCGGCGACGGCAGCGGTGGCTTCGACGGCCTGGCCGGCGAAAACTCGGAACTGTTCTTCAACAGCACGATCATCGGACACGATGTGCTGAATGGCCGCGGTGGCGACTCCGACTACGACGGTGAGTCGGGCGACGACATCATGATCCAGGGTTCGGGCGTGCAGCGCAGCAACGGCATGGCCGGCTTTGACTGGGCGACCCACAAGGGCGATACGCTGGCTGCCAGCAGTGACCTGGGCATTCCGATCTTCGCGACGCAGCAAAACTTTATCTTGCGCGACCGCTTCGATCTGGTCGAGGGCCTGTCCGGCTGGAACCTCAACGACACGCTGACCGGGCGGGATGTCCTGCTGGGCGTGGCCGGTGGAGTAGGCGAGGTCGGCGTGCCTGCGATCATCACCGATCCCACCTCGCCTTACCTGTCGTACTCCAATGCGCTGACCCAGGAAGGTGTGGATCGCATTGCCGGTCTGAGCGCCATCGTGTCGCACCTCGGAACCGAAACGTTTACCGTGGCTGGCGAGCGTCACACGGTACGGGTGTTCGATCAAGCTAGCGTGGTGCGCAATGCGGCAGGTGCTGCCACCTTCGTGCATGACACACCTGCAGACATTCTGCTGGGCGGTGGCGGTGCCGATGTCATCACAGGCAAAGACGGCAACGACATCATCGATGGCGACCGCTGGCTGAACACGCGTATCGGCATCGTTCGCAACGGTGTTGAAGTGGCCACTGCCGAAGGTATGTCCACCGCCGTGACAGATCTGGCTGGCAACGTGCTGCATGACGGTCGATCGCTGAGCTCCCTGATGATCGACCGCGTGTATGCCGCGGGCGAACTGAAGATCGTGCGTGAGTTGCTCGATGGTGATGCGGCCAATACGTCTGTCGACGTGGCGGTGTATCGCGGTCAGGTCACGGAGTACGACTTCTTCCGTCATGCCGATGGCAGCCTGACCGTGGCACATGCCCGACCCAATATCGCGGGTGGCAACGACGGCATTGACCGGCTCTACAACATCGAGGCCTTGCAGTTCGCGTCGCCGGTGGGTCTGAACACGCTGGGCATCCAGCAGCTGCAGCTCAACCGCGCGCCGGCCGTCGCGGTGGCTGTCGACACCAACGTGCGGATGGCAGAGAACACCACCGGCCTCGTGGCGACCGCGCAATTTGTCGACCCGAATACCGGCGCCCTGATTCTGAATTTCAATGCGGCAGGACAGGCCACCATCAGTCAGGCCGCGCCGCTGACGCTTAGCCTGGGAGGTGTTGACGCACGATTCTTCACCATCGATCAACTCGGACAACTGCGTCTGAATTCGGCACTCAACTTCGAGCAGCGGACCGACTTCAACCGGGATGGTATCTACGCGGTCAACGTGATCGCATCCGACGGGGTGCTGTCCACCACGCAGGAGTTCAACCTCACGATTACCAACGTGAACGAGGCGCCGACCGGACAGGTCTCGGTCACCGGTGCCGCCGTGCTCGGAGGCACGCTCACTGCAGTCAGCACGCTGGTCGACCCGGACGGTAACGGCACGATCACCTGGGGATGGCGGGCGAATGGCACGGCGATCACCGGTGCGAATGGTGCGTCCTATGTCCTGACTGCGAGCGACGTGGGCAAGACCATCACGGCCGTCGCCCGCTACACCGACGGCGGAGGCTTCTTCAATGAGGTCGCCAGTGCACCCTCCGTACCGGTGCTGGCTGAGATCACAGGCACGGCCGGCAATGACACCTTGAACGGCAATGCGGCGAACAACGTGATGCGCGGTCTGGCAGGCATTGACACGCTCAACGGGTTGGCCGGCAATGATTCGCTCTATGGCGGTGACGGCAATGACATCCTGAATGGCGGCGACGGCAACGACCTGCTCGACGGCGGTGCCGGCTCGGACCGGCTCACGGGCGGCGCTGGGGATGACACCTATGTGTACGACGCCGCCGACGCCATCGTCGAAGTGGTCAATGGTGGCACCGACACGCTGCAGGTGGCACTCGCTTCGTTCACGCTGAGCACGGCCAACGTCGAGAACCTGACCTTTACCGGTATCGGAAACTTCACCGGCACAGGTAGCGCGGGCAACAACGTCATCACCGGCGGTGCAGGCAATGACGTGCTGAGTGGCGCTGCGGGTAACGACAGCCTGATCGGCGGTGCAGGCAACGACACGCTGATCGGCGGTGCCGGTGCAGACCGTCTGTCAGGAGGCGTCGGAGCGGACGTGTTCCGCCTGAGCGCTACAACCGAGTCGGGTCTGACGGCTGCTTTGCGTGATGTCATCACCGACTTCCAGAAAGGCGCAGACCGCATCGACCTCTCGATCATCGACGCCAGTGCGACCGCAGTGGGGAACAATGCATTCACCTTCGTGGGCACGACCGGCATCACCGCAGTGGGGCAGTTGAACATGGCTTTCGATGCGGCCTCCAACACCACGGTGATCAGTGGCAACGTCAGCGGCACCACCGCGCCCGAGTTCACCCTGGCACTGCTGGGCAACTACACCACGGGGGTGAATGCGCTGACTGCGACTGACTTCCTGCTGTAAGTGTGTGGGGTAGGCAGTACGGTGCGTGGCCTCGCGCTGCGCACCGGTCACGGCACTACCAGACGCTGCGCACGTGGGGATACGACCGGATCTTCTCGTCGGCACTGATGACCGGCGCGCCCAAGGCGCGTGCGGTGGCGACGATGATCCGGTCGGCAGGGTCCTTGTGAAATTCACCTGGGAGCGCCACGCTGGCCAAGGCAATGGCGTTGTCCACAGGAACGAATCGCAGGCGTTCGATCTGCTCGACCAGCGCTAGCCACGGCGAGATCTCCATGGCTAGCGCCAGCCGGCCACGTTCCGTGAGCATCGCGAGCTCCCACGACGAGATCGACGACACAACGATCTCGCCGCTGCGCTGCTCTTTTTCGATTGCGCGCAGGGCCTTTGACGAGAGCTGCTGCGCGCTACCCGACGCCCACCACACCAGGGCATGGGTATCGAGCACGATCATCGCATCGCGTCCCAGTCGTCCTCGCCCACGGGATCGGTGGGGCGCTGATAGTGCAGCAGGGAGCCTTTCAGGGTCTGCAGGGGATGTGGTTTGGTGTGCTGGTACGGCCTGACTTCCAGCACAGGCCGACCATGGTCGGACACGATCAGAGGTTGACCTGTTGACTCAACCTGCCTGAAGTATTCCAGCGCACGGGCCTTGAATTGAGATTTCGAGATCGGGTCAGCCACAGATTTTGCCTATAGTCATCTGTCTATAGTCAGATTGTGCGGGATGCGTCTGTGTGCATCAAGCCTGAGGGGTGGCAAGCAGGCCGCGTTGCGCCGCCAGCCCGATGCATCGGCCTACGTCGATCACGAGCGGGCCGTCCCGGCGCACCGTGACCTGCGCGGTCTCGCTTTCGCCAAGGGTATAGAGACGGTCGCCGTCGAAGGCCACTACGCCGGGGCCTTCGAACAGAAACACATCGTCGAAGGCCAGCCGTTCGCACAGGCTCACCCGCACCGTGCCGAACAGCCCCGGCGACACCGGCACATGCAGCGCCTGGCCAGTGCCAAGACGCAGTGCCAGGCCGCAGGCGTCATCGAAACCCACCGGGTCGAGGTAACCGCCGATCGGCGACATGCCGACCGAACCCGGTTCGGCACGCGTGAGCACGAGCGCCGCGAGTCGATCGGGATCGAAGGGCAACAGATTGCCGGTCGAGTCATTGCGCAGCAGCACGGCGTCGATCACACCCAGATCGGACCAGGTGTCGGTCTGCACATGCACGAGCTTGCAGCGGGTACCGGCCTCGGTGGCTTCAATGACACCCGAGGCCACCAGCCCGGCGGCCACGCCTGCACTGGTGGCTTCGACCGACACCGGAAAGACGTTGTTGGTGCCGGTGGACAGGGGCACCAGCGGCACCTCGGGCCAGGTGCGCGCAATGATGCGGTTGGTGCCATCGCCACCCAATGACACGATCACATCGCAACCGGCCTCGCGCGCGGCGCGCACGGCCGCTTCGGTATCGGCTGCAGAGTTGGTCACCGGGCCGGTCTGCAACACCCGCACGCGGGCGCGCAACGGCATCCACTGCAGCGCACTGGTCGACACGCGCGCAGGCTCTTGCATCACCATGATCTCGTCGATGCCCAGCGCATCCAAGCCAGTGGCAATGCGGGCCACTTGCGCGCCCTTGGCCTCGTGGGTCACGTTGGTGGCGCGCGCCGCCAGCCTGCGTACATCCCGGCCTGATGCCGGGTTGGCGATGATGGCAACCTTACCGGGCATCCGATCGGCTCGTATGGTCTGAAGTGGTCAGTACGACAGGCCAGCGGCCATGATCGGATGCGTGCTGGGGCTCAGCTGGCAGCCACCGCCACGTTGGGTTGCACGGCTGCCAGTGTCTTGCCGAAGCGGTCTTTGTGCGTCGAGGTATCGAGCTCGTCGAGGATGATCTCGCGCGACATGACCTGACGCTTCCATTCCTGGTGCGCGGGTTCTGCTGCATGGAACTCGGGCATCACCTCATTGGCAAAGAGCTCCAGGCTCTCGCAGATATGCTCGTGCGAATTCTTGCCGGCCTGGTTGAGCAGGATGATCTGGTCGCAGTGGCTGCTCTGGAATTTGCGCAGCTTCTTGCGGATGGTGTCGGGCGAGCCCACCAAGCCACCACGCAGAGCCATCTGCACGGCCTCGGGGTTGGCGTTCTTCCATTCCTCAAATTTCTCCCACACATTAACCGTGCCGGCACGCGGGCGCTCGCGGTTGGCGCTCTGGCCGTAAAAGCGCAGCGCAAACTGGAAGAAGGTCAGGCCTTCTGCGCGCTTGCGTGCTTCCTCGTCGGTCTTGGCGCACATGAAGTACGACACCAGCGCGATGTTCGGATTCACCGGGTAGTCCGCGAGTTTGTCCAGCCGGCGGGTGATCGAGTTGTAGTACGCATGCACCCAGGCGTGTGCGGCATCGGCTGAGACGAACTGAAAGCCCAGGGCGCCCATGCCACGGCGGCCGGCGTACTCGATGGTGTCGAGTTGCGAGCAGGCCACCCAGAGCGGCGGATGCGGCTTTTGCAGGGGCTTAGGCACCACGTTGCGATACGGGAACTGAAAGTGCGGGCCGTTGTACTCGCAGGGCTCGTCCTTGAACATGGGGATCAGGCAGCGCACCGCGTCTTCCCAGATCGCGCGCTTGTCTTCGAACTTCACGTTGAAGGGATCGAGCTCGGTGGCTGAGGCGCTTTCACCCAGTCCCAGCTCCACCCGCCCGCGCGACACCAGGTCCAGGTTCGCAACGTGCGCGGCCACCTTGGCCGGGTGATTGGTGGTCAGCTGAAAAATGCCGTGCGCCAGGCGAATGTGCTTTGTGCGCTGGCTGGCCGCGCCCAGAAACACCGAGGGCGATGAGGAGTGCGAGTACTCCTCCAGAAAGTGGTGCTCCACTTCCCAGGCGGTGTCGTAGCCCAGCTTGTCGGCCAATTCCACCTGCGTGAGAGCGTCCTGAAACAGCTTCAGTTCGCTGTGGGCTTCCCAGGGACGGGGCAGTTGCAGTTCGTAAAAGATGCCGAATTTCATGAGCGTCTCCTCCTGATGTTCGAGCTGGTTGAACAGCCTGACGGTATCCGTCCCGATGCGGTGTCGGGCGGGTGTTTTGAGCCAGTATCGCAGCCTGCGGCGGGCTTGTCGCGCTGAAATTCGCGAAATCGGCAGGGGGATGGTGTGTTGATGCGGTAGCGCCTTGGACGACGAGCAAAGGCGCGCCGCAGTGTCGGGCCGGATCCAGGTAATCTCGCTCAGCTAAGCTCTCCTGAGTCGGTGTGCTTCCCGACTTCCAGGGGCGTAGCCCCTTCAACCAGGACTGATGCCATGACCGCCACCGTTGCCTTCGAACGCAGCCATCACATCGTCATCGATGCGCCACCCCAGGCCGTGTTCGATTACGTTACCAATCCGCAGTCCTGGCCGGAGTGGATTGCGGTTTCGCACCATGTGAATAGCGCCAACCGGCCGCTGGGCAAGGGCGAGACCTTCAGCGAGAAGTGGTTCTCGCGCGAGGAGATTCAACTTGATTGGGTGGTGCTCGAAGCCAATCGACCCACGCGCTGGGTGGCACAGACGGGGGCCGGTTTCATCGGACCGATCGTGGTGCAGTACGACTTTGAAGTCACCCCGCAGGGCACACGCTATACGCGCACGGTGCGTAATCCGGCGCGGCCCAAGGCACCGACCGAAGCGATGATTGCCCGCATTGATGCGGAGGCTGCCATTGCGCTGGCCAATATCAAGACCAACGTCGAGCGCAAGGTGTCGGCATGAAGTGGGCCAGACAAGAAAAGCACAGGCAGGCCTCGCTGAGTGTCAGTGCACGGGAAGTCGGGTTGAGCGGGTTCGTCACCGAGGGCACCGCAGGCCGTGTAGGACATATGGAGCCAATCGTCCCCGCGCGCCGCATGGCGCAGGCTATGGCTGCTGCCGCTGCGGTGGCTCTGCTGACGGCAGGCTGTGCAGCCCCGGGTGGATCGGCAGGCTCGGGTGCAACGGGTTGGCTGTCCAGCCTCACGGGTGGTACCCAGCCATCGCTGACCGAGCGTCCGCCCATTGTCTTTGTGCACGGTAATGGCGACGGCGCGGCCAATTGGCTCACTACCTTGTGGCGCTTTGAATCAAACGGCTGGCCGCGTGAGCGGCTGCATGCGATCGATGCGCCCAATCCGCTGTCGCGCGACGACGACGCGGTGGCGCAGCCAGATCGCACCTCGGCCTCCGAGCATGCCGCCTATCTGGCCAGCGAGATCGATGCGGTACTCAAGCGCACCGGTGCACAGCAGGTGGTTCTGGTGGGTAATTCGCGTGGCGGCAATGCCATGCGCACCTATGTGCGTGACTATGGCGCGGCTAAGGTCTCGCATGCGGTGCTGGGAGGCACGCCCAATCATGGCGTGTGGGCGCGCGCCGATTTTCGACCGGGCAACGAGTTCAATGGCGCAGGTCCGGTGCTCACGCGCCTGAACACGCCGCAGGGCCCGCAGGGTCTGGAGGTGTCGCCTGGTGTGAAGTGGATGACGCTGCGCTCCGATGCCAACGACAAATTTGCAGTGCCCACCGGCGAGTGGATCGGCCAGGGCCCGAGTTTCAAGACCAACGTTGATGCGCGAGGCCCGGAGTTGAAGGGGGCCGACAACCGCGTGTTGCCCGGGTTGGATCACCGCGAGGTCTCGTATCACCAGAAGGCGTTTGAGCAGACCTGGCAATTCATCACCGGCGGTCTGCCCGCGCGTGGCATCGAGCCGCAGGCGCAGGTGGTGATCGATGGCAAGGTCACGGGCCTGGCGGGCAGTGCGCCCACTAATCTGCCGATGGCGGGCGCGCGTGTGCAGGTGCATGCGGTGAACTGTGACAGCGGCGAGCGCCGTGGTGCGGCGCTGCTTGATCGCACCACCGCTGCCGATGGACGGTGGGGGCCGCTGCGCACCGATGCGCAAACCTGCCTGGAGTTTGAATATGGCGCAGCGGGGTTCGCCACAGTGCATCAGTACCGCGCGCCCTTTCCGCGTTCGTCCGACGTTGTGAACCTGCGCCCGATTCGCATGAGCGATGCCGATCGCAAGGCCGGTGCACTGGTGAGCCTTACACGTCCGCGCGGCTACTTTGGCTTAGGACGTGATGAGATGAGTTTGGATGGCGCGCCGCTGCCGGGCGTGGTGGCAGGGGTGGCAGGTCAGTCATTAGCGCGCGTGTCGCTGCCTTCAGCCGAGGCGCGCACGGTGATCGCGCGCTTCAATACTGAACGTATTGCGATGCGCACCTGGCCGGCTGCGCAGGGGCATCTGTCGGTGGCGGAGCTGCATCAGTAGTCGACGGGCTGATCGATGGAGCCTAAGCATGAGCAAGCCGACCGACTACCCGTTTGACGTACGTCCTCTGTCTTTGGAGCAGGGCGGCGGCTTTCTCATTTCCTCGCGAGCCCGGGTTCGCCGTTGAACCATGTTCCGTCTACTCGTGAACAATCAGCGTACTGCGGGTGACTTCCACATACCGGGCGCTAACGAACGCCTGCTCAATGGCCGCTATATTGCGGTGGATCAAGCCCTCAAGCTCAACGTTGCTGACCTTCCCGGTCGAAAAAAAACGGGCGAGGCGCATGGCAGTGTCGGCTGAAACTGCACGACGCTCGCGAACAATGTCATTGATGCGTGGCGCTGGCACATGCAAAGCAATGGCCAGCGCATGTGCTGAGAGCTTCATCGGGATCAGAAATTCCTCACGAAGCACTTCGCCCGGGTGGATCGCGCGCATTCCGTTCAGCGAACCTCTGTAGACGCCGCCCTTCGGCATGAGCCTCGGCCAGCAACTGGTGCCAGTCGTCGGGCGGTTGGCCGCTTTCCAGCATCTTGCGAAACACGCGGTAGGCGTCATCGCTGCTCTGGTAGGCGCGCTTCGTGTCCTCGTCGTTGATCCATGCGAACACAATCACTTTGCTCGGTGCGTGGTAGCGAAAGAACAGCCGGTACTGCTGGAAGAACTTTGCTCGGAACCAGTGCTTGTGGTCGTCGCCGAGGGTGCCGCCTTGGCGGTACTCGAGCCGTGTCGGATCCTGTGGAATCACGTCGAACGCCAGCTTCGTCATCGCCGCCAGTCGCTTGCTGGCGTTCTTCTTCACGTACCCGATCGGATCTCTCTGTTTGAAGTGCTCGACCTGCTGCGCCAGTGCTTCAATTTGTGCGAGGAACAGCGGATGAGCGAAGACCGTCCATCCGTGAACAACCAATGGCACGGGCTTCGCGCCGCTCATTCATCATCTGCCGACAAGGCGGCATCGAGATCGACTTCGACGTCGGCGACCAGCGACTGCAGCCGTTGAGCAAGGCCTGCGTCAACCGCCTGTAGGCGCTCGGGGTGGCTGGCGATGTCGCGTGCAAGGAACCCCAGGAACTGTCCGAGCAGGGGGTCGTCGCCCTCGGAGGCTTCAGCGCGGGTCAGCACCACCTCACCGCTGGGCCGAATGGTGTAATGGATCTTGTCGCGTTTGCCGAGCCGAAGGGCACGGCGCACAGTCTCCGGAACCGTGGTCTGGTAACGGTCCGTCAGCGTGGATTCGACTTCGAGGGTGGCACGCATGGTGTTCTCCGCTCAAACGGTAGGATGCCCACCAAGGTAATGCGTACGCATTACCATGTCAATGCACTTGCCTTGCTTGTGATTGCTGCGCGGCAGCCTGACATTTCGGAGGGCGACTGGCACCCAAGGCCTACTCCGGGGCCCTCTCAGCCTTCGTTAGCCACCGTAATCTCCACCCTTCGATCCGACTGCAGGCACGCTCGCAGTTTGCGACCCTCCCGACCCAATCTAGACAGACCTCTTGAAACAGGCCTGCCTTCAGATCACAGCACGAAGTCAGTTGCCAACAAGGTCGCTGTGTAGTTCCCCAGCAATGCGATGGTGAAGTCGGGTGCGAGGTTGGCATCGACGTTGCCACTGACGACCGTGGTGCCAGTCGTCGCGTCAAACGCCATGGACAGTTGACCCGCACCGTTGATGGCGGCAGTGCCCCTCCAGGTGAAGGTGCCGTTACCGGTTGTGGCGGTGTTGGCGTCGACACCTGAGACGTCGATCCGGTCAGCGCCGACGGTGAAGTCGTTGATGATGTCGCGCAGCAGTGCCGTCGTGCCCGAGTCGGTCGTCGCGGTATAGATGAAGCGGTCGTTTCCTGCGCCGCCTACCAGCACGTCAACACCCGCCCCCCCGGTGAGCGAGTCATTACCGGCTCCACCGGTGAGGATGTCGTTG
>CANHUQ010000033.1 GCA_947463885.1 Burkholderiales bacterium | reverse complement strand
TAAATCCGCTGCAGCATTTCGTTGCGGGAATCGCCGCGCCAGTAGGCACCGGCAAGCTTCATCAGCTTGAACACCTTGAGCTTGCCGGTGGACGGGACATGCGGGCCGCGACACAGGTCGACAAAGGCGCCTTCGCGATACAGACGGATGTCGTCGGTGGCCGGAATGGAGGCGATGATCTCGGCCTTGTAGTGCTCGCCGATCGACTTGAAAAAGGCGACCGCGTCGTCGCGGTTCCAGACTTCGCGCACCACCGGCTCGTCCTTGCGTGCCAGTTCTGCCATGCGTGCTTCGATCGCCTGCAAATCTTCAGGCGTGAAGGGGCGCGAGTAGGAAAAATCGTAATAGAACCCGTCGTCGATGACCGGGCCGATGGTCACTTGAGCGTCCGGAAACAGATCCTTCACCGCGTAGGCGAGCAAGTGCGCGGTGGAGTGGCGGATGACCTCCAGTCCGTCTGCATCCTTGTCGGTCACGATAGCCAGCGTTGCATCGGCGTCGATGCGATGCGAGGTGTCGACCAGCTCTCCGTCGACTTTGCCAGCGAGCGCTGCCTTGGCCAGGCCGGCGCCGATCGAGGCGGCGACCTCGGCCACGGTAAGCGGTGCGGGGTATTCGCGGACGGAGCCGTCCGGCAGAGAGATTCGGATCAAGTTGGGTTCCAGTCGGCGTCGCAGCAGACGCAAAGGCCACGGCGCAGCAGGCTGGATGACCAACTCCCGAGAGGAACCATGGGAGCCGGGGAATCCTCCCGGCCCGCATGCATTCCGGGAATTGGTAGGCGCGATTGGACTCGAACCAACGACCCCCACCATGTCAAGGTGGTGCTCTAACCAGCTGAGCTACGCGCCTGCAAGTCGGCGATGATAGCAAAGTTTGTGATCCCTTCGAATGCGAGCCGACCTATGGCACAGCCGGACACTGCATGGTCCAAGAATCCCTCCGGTATCCGGCGGTTGGCGGGCGCCTGGCGAGCGTCAATCCATGGCCTGCGCGCGGTCTGGCAGCATGAGTCCGGCTTTCGACAGGAGGTGGCGGCCTGCATGGGGCTGGTGCCCCTGGCGCTATGGCTGCCAGTCAGCCCTCTTGAGCGCCTGTTGCTGATCGCAGTATTGCTGCTGGTGCTGATCGTGGAGATTCTGAATTCAGCCGTCGAAGCCGCGGTGGATCGGATCGGGCTCGAGCACCATGAATTGTCCGGACGGGCCAAAGACCTGGGCAGCGCCGCAGTGCTGCTCAGCCTGTTGATGGCCGCCCTCACCTGGGGCACGGTGCTCTGGACATGGTGGGTGCGCTGATGGTGCAGCGCATGTGCACATGACGGCGAACTTGACGGCGCGGGCGATGCGCCAGGAAGCCGTCCGGGAAGCCGTCAATGCCTGCGAAAACTGCGCGCCAAGATGATGACCGGCAACAGCCCCACCGCGACGATCGCGAGCGATGGCACGGCGGCTTCGGCCAATCGCTCGTCCGATGCAAACTGGTAAGCCACGACAGCGAGCGTGTCGTAATTGAAAGGCCTGAGCACCAGGGTGGCGGGCAGTTCCTTCAGACAATCGACGAACACCAGCAATGCGGCCGTCGCCAGGCTCGGGCGCAACAGTGGCCAGTGCACGCGACGCAGCACCTCCGTCGGACCTGCACCCAGCGTGCGCGCGCTGGCATCCATGGAGGGGCTGATGCGCTTGAGCGAGGCATCGAGCCCCTGCTGCGCCACCGCCAGAAACCGCACGCAATAGGCATACACCACAGCCACCGCCGTGCCGCCCAGTACCAGCCCTGCGCCCCAGACGCCATGGATGAGCCGATCGATGCCTCCCACCACGGCCAGCAACCCAACGCCCAGCACCAGACCCGGCACCGCATAGCCGGCACCCGCGACACCTGCAAGCGCCCGAATGGCGGGATGCGCCGTCAGACGCACGGCATAGGCCAACCCAAGTGCCAGTGGCACTACAACCGCCACCGCTAGCAGCGAGAGAACGGCGGTGTGAAGCGCCCAGGCCCCGATGCGCGGATCGATCCCCGTCTGCCCTGACCAGGCTGCGCGCAGCAGCAGACCGGCAGGCAACAGAAAGCCCAGTAAGACTGGCGCCGCACAGGCGAACGTGGCCCCCCAAGCCGTCACACCCGTGAGCTTGCGCGTTGCAGCGGGGCGGGCATTGCGCCCATGAAAGGCCATGCGACCGCGCTGGCGGCGTTCCGTCCAGACCAGCCACAGCACCACCACGAGCAGCCCTACGGCCAGGCGTGCGGCGGTGGCGCGATCCCCCAGGCCCTGCCATGCACGGTAGATGCCGGCGGTGAAGGTATCGACCGCAAAGAAACTCACGGTGCCGAAATCAGCCAGTGTTTCCATCGCCACGAGCGTGACGCCGGCCACGACGGCCGGGCGTGCCATGGGCCAGGTGATCCGCCACCAGACCCGCGCGGCAGGCTCGCCAAGCGAACGGGCAGCCTCAGCAAGCGTCACGCTGCGCTCGGCAAACGCGTTGCGCGCCAGCATGTAGACATACGGGTACAAGGCAAGCGACAAAAAAAGCGCTGCCCCAGGCAGCGAGCGCACTTGCGGAAACCAGTAGTCGCCAATCGACCAGCCGGTGACGTCGCGCAACCAGGCCTGTACCGGGCCGCTGGTATCCAGAAAATCGGTGTAGGCGTACGCCAGCACGAAGGCAGGCATGGCCAAAGGCAGGATCAAGGCCACCTGCAACAGGCGGCGCCCCGGAAAGTCGTAGGCCGCCACGATCCATCCCGCGCCCACGCCCAGCAGCACCACGTTTGCGCCCACCATCAAGACCAGCAGCACCGAGGTGAAGGCGTAATGCGGCAACACCGTGGCCAACAGATGGGCCAGTGCATCATGCGGGCCGCTCTGGCCTGCCACGACCAGCAGGGCCAGCAAGGGCGCCATGATGGCGATGGCCACCGCCAGCACGAATGCATCCAGCCCGCTCAAGCGGGTGCGCGACGCCGTACGCCAGCGGGGCGCAGAGGTCACGGCATCGGACGACCCGGACGGGAGCAGGCTAGAATCGGACCTCATCTAGATGAGAATTATAGTCATTTACATTCGTACGCCGCACCACCCCGGTCTACCTTGAACCCAACCCCACCCGCCCCACCCGCTCCGGCGCAATCGCCTGCACCACATGCTGCCGCCCTGCAGGTCGAGGACGTCAGCGTCTCGTTCGCCACGGGCGGCGCTCGGCTGACCGTTTTGCAGGATTTGAGCTTCTCGCTCGCTGCAGGCGAAATCGGCTGTCTATTGGGCAGCTCGGGCTGCGGAAAGACCACCGCCCTGCGGGCCGTTGCAGGCTTCGTCGCGCCCGATCGAGGCAGCATTCGAACGGCCGGAACCCTGTTGTCTGCGCCGGGGAAGCTCGTAGCCCCTGAGCGGCGCGGAATCGGTGTCGTGTTCCAGGACTACGCTCTTTTTCCGCACTTGAGCGTCGCGGACAACATCGCATTCGGCTTGCGAACCCTGAGCGCCACGAACCGCCAGCAGCGAACCCAACAGATGTTGGAGCTGGTAGGACTGAAGCAGGCTCAGCGGCGCTTTCCCCACGAACTGTCCGGCGGCCAGCAGCAGCGCGTGGCGCTCGCCCGTGCCTTGGCGCCCGAGCCATCGGTCCTGCTGCTCGATGAGCCCTTCTCCAACCTGGACCCGGATCTGCGTGAACAGCTGGCGCTGGAGCTGCGCGACATGCTCAAAGGGCATGGCACCACGACGCTGCTCGTCACACATGATCAATACGAAGCCTTTGCCATGGCCGATGTGATCGGCGTGATGGAGCAAGGCCGTATTGCCCAGTGGGATGAGGCGTATCGGCTATATCACCACCCGGGCAGCCGCAGCGTGGCGGATTTTGTGGGCCTGGGCGTGTTTCTGCCGGGCCAGTTACGCGGCGGCCCGGGTCAGGAGCAGGTTGAAGTCGAGCTGGGTTTGCTGCCGATCACCGAAGCCGCTGAACGAGATCAGGCCAGGCAGCAGGCCAACGCACGCGGTCAGCTGCTGGTGCTGCTGCGCCCCGATGACGTGGTCCATGACGATGACAGTCCCATCCAGGCCGTAGTGCGGCGCAAAGCGTTTCGCGGTGCGCAGTTCCTCTATACGCTTGAGCTCCCCAGTGGCAGCAAGCTGCTCGCGCTGGTGCCCAGCCATCACGATCACCGCATCGGCATGCCGATCGGCATCCGATTCGCCGCAGACCACATCGTGACCTTCGCCATCGACTGACACTGCCGATGCGAGGCAGACCTCAGACGATGAGCACGGCCTTGTGCTGCCCGAACCGCTGATGCAGTTCGCTGGCCCGCAAGGAAATCACCCGCCGATCATCCCGACGGACCAGCAGCAGCACCGTGCGGGTGGGGTTGATCCAGGCTACTTTCACCTGCTGTAACTCCCCTCCCCGACCATCCATCTCGAGCCAATCACCCACGCGCAGGCTCTCCACCGATTCGTCCGGACGCAAGGCCAACCGACGCGGCGCCTGTGGCAGATCGTTCAAATCGATGGCCGCAAGCAGACTCGACAACTGCTCATCGTGCACCACCGCAGGACGCGCATCGCCTTCAGAGGGCGCGTTGGACGCTTCGGGGACCAACACGGTTGGCGCCGAGGCGTCCCATGCGTCAGTGGCCGATGCCGCAGTCTCCTGCGACCGGCGCTCGGTCGACCCTGTAGGCCTGGCGTGCGTGACCGGCTGATCGAGGCCGCCTGCCCCAGCCTCATCCATCGCCTCAAAGGGCTCAGGCATCACATGGGTCGTCGGCCAAACACTCTCAGCCGACGGCACCTGCGCAGTCAGGTCGTCGGCCCGCTGGCTATCCGACTGTGCATCGCGCGGCATTTTCTGCATCTTGCGCAGATGCATGAGAAAGAGTGCGTCCAGGAAGGGTTGGTACTCCTCCTGACGGGCGCCGATGGCGGTGACGCCTTGCGTGAGCGTACGAATCAGCGGCGGGATGCGCTGCGCGAGCTGCCTGCGGCTCAGCCCAGGGCCCGATGCGTCCAGGCTCCAGAGCAAATCATCGACGACCTGCATCGCCAGCTTGAATGAGGGGCTGTCCTCACCGTCCCGCAGCAACGAGGTGCGCAAGTGGCGCAACCACACCGCCTGCAGAAATTCCTGCACGGGTTCAGGCACATCGCAGCGCGCCAGGCGCTCACGCAGCATGACTTCGAGCTTGTGCGTCACGGCACGTTCGGTTTCGCGCGACGGGCGTCGCGACAGATTGCGTCGATTGCGACGGTCGGGAGGCACATCCAAAAGATCACGCTCCCGCGCCAGTCGTGAAACCAGCGTCCCCACCCCTTGCTCGGCGCGACGGTATTCATGTCGAATCCGGTCACTCAACACAGCCGAACGTGTCTGTAGCGCATGGGCGATGACTTCGATCGCACGCACGCTGGTCTCCAGCCGCCGGTAAGCCTCACCGTGACGGGCGACCTCGTCGCTGTGGGCCACTGCGAGCGCGGCGATCGACTCCACCATCTTGCGCACCGAGCGCGTGTCGTCGCCCAGAAAGGCGATGTCGAGCGTGGCCAGTGCCGCGACTGGCTGCTGTAGTCGCCACATGAGTGGGCGCGCTGCAGCAGGCAACCGCCGATCCTCACAAACGTAATCAAACAAGCCTGCGACCAGATCCAGCGCCGCCACCTGGCCAGGCGAGGCGCCCAACTGCAGCATGCGCCGCCTGGGCTGCGCGAAAAAGAGCTGACGCGCCTGCCGACCAAAAGGTTCGACTTGGTGAGCGCGCGCAAATTTGACGGCGTCCTGCTCGAATTCGTCGGGTCGCGCGAGCACGGACGCACGCACAAGCGGTGGCGGCTGCGGCACGGACGAGGCCACAGGCGACCATCCGAGTGACTCGGCAAGATCAAGGTGATACGCCAGAGAATCGGTCAACCCAAGCGGGCGTGCCGGTGGGGGCTCGAACGGCATGGCCTCGGCTGCGCGTGGCGACGGTTCTGCCGCCGTCACGGTCAGGTTCGCATCGGCTTGAGGCAAGCCACTTGCCTGCTGCGATGCGCCACTCCCCGCCATCGGCGGGCGCACCAACAGCGCGGGGGGTGCAGCCTGCCCCAGGCGCATCGCCAGCCACTGATCGGCATCGAGCATGACCCGCGCCAGACGCGGGGCCAGCTGCTCGAGCACGGCGATGCGCATGGCAGGGCGCAGCGCGCGATCCGAACACAAGGAATCGAGTCCTTCGATGGCCGCAGCCGCCAGCGTGCCGGCACCAAAAGGTGCGCGCGTTTCGGTGGCAGCCACCCGCGTCAGCGCATCCACACGACCGAGCCAGCCGGCGTACGCCGGACCCAGCAAATCGCGAATGGCATGGGCCAGCTCGTCGGCAAGAATTTGCAAATCAATGCTGCGCCCGGGCAACAGGCTTAGAAGCGATGAATCGTCCGCGCGTGTCTGGATTTGGTTCAGTTCCAGCAAGCGGAAGGTCAGGTCGTTGAGACTGCTCAAACCACGCCGCGCACGGGTGGGCGCCTGCTCTCGCAGCATCGCTGCCGCCGTGGATGCATCACACGCGAGCGTCTCGGCTGCATGGGGATCGGTCGGCCGATCGATCGTATCGGCCAGCGCGATAATCGCTTCGGTGAGTTCACGAACGAACGCCTGCCCGATCCGCTCACGCGTATCTGCGAACAAGGCAAATCGTTCAGGATCAGTCACGGGCAAATGTTTCCGGAATCGGGCGGGCCTCGAGTACTGGGGCCCTTTGCCATGCTACGGCAACACCGAGGCCCGCTTTGTGATGGAATTGCCGACTGGCGCGCGCGATGTCCCGCGCGACCCCTTCTCTTTTCAGGAATCCTGATGCACCCACTCCAACGCCTCACCGTCCATGCGGTCGCGGCTGGCGCCCTGTGCGCCGCCCTGCCCGCTGCCGCTCAGTATCAGGGTATTGTCAGCCTGCCACCGGTCGGTCCCGGGGAAAGCAGGCTGCTGGTGGGGGGCTCTGCCCTGTTCCGACCGGCCTACCACGGCTCATCAGACCGCAGCATCATGCTGCTGCCACTGATCGACTATGCGCACGTGAACGGGTTTTTCGCCAGCAGCGGAACCGGCGTGGGGTACTCCTTTATCAATTCGCGGGTCACGCAGGTCGGCGTACGACTGATCCCGCAGCTGCCGCGCCAAGAATCGGATTCGGCAGCGCTGCGCGGGATGGGCGATCTGGGCTGGGGGGTCGAGGCCAGCGCCTACGCGACGCAGCGACTGAGTCCCAACTGGGTGATCGGTGCAAACATCCGGGCGGGGGGGCGAGGCGGCGAGTTCGATGCCGGCGCCCGTTA
Organism: Burkholderiales bacterium; assembly: GCA_947463885.1. Lineage (GTDB taxonomy): Bacteria > Pseudomonadota > Gammaproteobacteria > Burkholderiales > Burkholderiaceae_E > UBA4615. The sequence continues at coordinate 12,061 of CANHUQ010000033.1, read as the reverse complement.
TGACATGATGCTGGCGCCCACCACCCGAGCCAGTGTGTTCGGGTTCGGCACTGCAGGTAATGCCAAATCTCAGCAAACCTGGTTCGGCGTCGACGCGGGTCAGTCATTGGCCTCAGGCTACCCGGTGTAGTCGCCAGGGGCCGGTTTTCGCAGTCTGCATGCGGGCGTCAGCGTGAACCATTTCTTCGCTGGGCGGTGGTTTGCCATCGGTGGTATCGGGTTCGCTCATCTGTTGGGTGATGCTGCCGATTCGCCAATCGTGCGCGACCGCACCACCGTCACCGGATTCGTATCGCTGGCCTACCAGCTCTTCTGATCATGACGCTCATTTCTCCATCCAATGCGCGCGAGCCAAGCGCCGGGGCACCCCCTCTGCAGGGGCTACGCATCGTCGAGTTCTCTGCGTTCGTCGCAGCCCCCTCGTGTGGGCTGGCGCTCTCGCAGCTGGGCGCTGATGTCATCCGCATCGACCCACCCGGCGGCAACATCGACGCCAAGCGGCTGCCCCTCAACGATGCGGGCCTCAGCCTGTACTGGGCGTCCCTCAATCATGGCAAGCGCTCGGTCGAGATCGATCCGCGCCATCCGGAGGGCAAGCAGCTGATGCAGTCGCTGATCACGGCGCCCGGTGAGTCAGCCGGTATCTTCTTGACCAATCTTGGGGTGGACGGTGACCTGGGCTATGAGGCCCTGCGCGCGTTGCGGCCAGACCTCATCATGGTGCAGCTGACCGGCTCGCCCGATGGCACCAATGCGGTCGATTACACCGTCAATTGCGCCGCAGGCTTTCCGCTCATCACAGGTGACGGCGCCCGCCCCACCAACCACACGCTGCCGGCGTGGGACATGCTGGCCGGCATGACCCTGGCCACCGCCATCCTGGCGGCAGAACGCCACCGTCGGCTCACCGGTCAAGGCCAACTGGTCCGTCTGACCCTGGCGGACGTGGCGTTCTCGACTGCAGCCACCCTTGGGTATGTGGCCGACGTCGAAGTCAATGCAAGCCGGCGCGTCGCCGACGGCAACTTTCTGTACGGCGCCTATGGCGATGCCTTCGCCACCTGCGACGGGCGGCATGTGATGGTCGTGGCGATCAGCGACCGTCAATGGAAAGCCCTCGTCCGTGCAGTCGGCCTGGAGGCGGGACTCTCCAAGGCGGCTGAGCTGCTGGGCTATCGACTGGATACCGAAGAGCACCGCTGGAAAGCCCGCGAATTCATCTCGGCGGTTTTTCGACCCTGGTTTGCATCCCGCACACTGGCTGAGGTGGCCGCTGCCTTCACCGACAAATCACTGCTTTGGGGGCCCTACCGCAGCTTCGAGCAGATGGTTGCCGAAGACCCTCGTGTCTCGGAAGCCAACCCGATGTTTCAGCGCATCGATCACCCAGGCTACGGTCGCTTTCTAACCACAGGCTCACCCATCGGATTCAGTGAATCCACTCGCTTGCCCCCACAACCCGCCTCACTGATCGGCGCCCAGACCGCCGAAGTGCTATCCGATGTCCTTGGACTTGACGCCACCCAGACCGCCCGCCTGCAAGCGGCGCAGGTCGTGGGCGGTCAACCTTCACGCTCCTGACCATGAACAAACCTGAATCCTTGCCCGTTCGCCCCGCCACCCTGTCGCCGCTGGCGCTGAATGATCTGGACGCGTGTTGCGCGCAATCGCTTGCGGCAGCGGAGCATCTGCTTGACGCGCTACGCACTGCCCTGCGTGCCCAGATTGCCCAGGACCCGAACGGCGACGGACTGAATCGCGAACAAGCCCGCGCACATGGGTTCGCCTGGGCCGCCACTTATGTGCGCTCGCTGCGCGAAATGCTGGAGTGGTCGCGCAGACTGCAGGCCATCGATCAGCTGGGCGAACTGGAAACACTGATCCTGCAATCGGCTTTTGGCGAATACCTCGCGCAGCTGTCAGGCGGACTGCCGATGAGCCAGGGCGAAATCTTTCGCCCTGAGACGCTAGAGGGCAGCACGGCAGCCCTGGCAGCCTTCAACGGAGACATGGCAGTCCACCGCTTGCGCACGCAAGGCTTTGCTCCGCCGGTGCGTGCACGCCTCGCTGAGCTCATCGCGGCGGGTCGGGGCACCCGGGCGTTCGGTGATCCCGGCTTTGAGGACCCCGCGCTCGTTGAAATCCGCAGTCAATTCGGTCGCTGGTCGGATGATCATGCACAGGCCGCGCATCAATGGCACTTGCGCAACGCGCTCATCCCGGACGAGATCATTACGGAGCTGGGTGAACTGGGCGTTTTCGGACTGACCGTGCCCGAGTCCTGGGGCGGCTCCGGGCTCAGCAAGACCGCCATGTGCGTCGTGACCGAGGAGTTGTCGCGCGGCTGGATCGGACTCGGATCGCTCGGCACACGCACCGAAATCGCCTGCGAACTGATTTTGCTCAATGGCACCGAGGAGCAGAAGCATCGTCTGCTGCCCGGCATCATCTCGGGTGCCATCATTCCCACCGCGTCCTTCACGGAGCCCGACACCGGCTCCGATCTGGCTTCGTTGCGCACCCGTGCCGAGCATGCCACCGGCGCATCCGGCGAACCCGTCTGGCACATCCATGGCAACAAGACCTGGACGACACACGGAGCGCGCAGCGACCTCATGACACTGCTGGCACGCAGTGAGAAAGACGCACCCGGCTATCGGGGCTTATCGATGTTCCTCGTGCCCAAGCCCCGCGGCACAGACTCCCAGCCGTTTCCGGCACAGGGCATGAGTGGCAGCGAAATCAAGGTCCTTGGCTACCGCGGCATGAAGGAATACGAGATCGGCTTCGACGGCTACGAAATTCCCGACAACGCCCTGCTGGGCGGCGCACCGGGCAACGGCTTCAAGCAGCTCATGCGGACCTTCGAGAGCGCGCGTATTCAAACCGCCGCACGTGCAGTCGGTGTCGCACAGAGCGCGCTTGAACTCGGACTGGCTTATGCCTGCGAGCGCAAGCAGTTCGGGCGCCCGATCGTCGCGTTTCCTCGCGTGGCCGACAAGCTCGCCTGGATGGCCGTCGAGATCATGATTGCCCGTCAGCTCACCCTGTTTGCAGCACGCCAAAAAGATGCCGATCGGCGGTGCGATGTGGAAGCCGGAATGGCCAAATTGCTGGCCGCGCGCGTGGCCTGGGCCAGCGCTGACAACGCGGCCCAAGTGCACGGCGGCAACGGCTACGCCATGGAATACCGCATCAGCCGTGTGCTGGTAGACGCGCGCATCCTCAATGTCTTCGAAGGCGCTGCGGAAATTCAGGCTGGCATCGTGGCCAAAGCGCTGATCGACTGAACGCTTGCTGGCGCCGTCAGCCAGGTCGGTCCGGATGGTCAATCCGGGCCGACGTACGGCGACCGACTCAGTCGCCAGTGTGGTGTCTGACCCTCATTGCGTACCGGTCATCGGACTTGCCGTGCCACCGGGCGCTTATGGGTCGCACAGGCATGGCCAAGGTCCAGCACGACCATTAGATTGAGTCCTGCGCACAACGCGCTTTCACACAGAGGACCCGATCATGGAACTTGCTTGCGAAGACCACGTTGCCCTTTTCGCCGATCATCAAGACGCAGCAGACGAGGCACCGCCTGAAGTGCCGAACTCACTGACCGCGATCCTCGACCCGGCCGAAGCACTCGCCGCAGCGCAACGCATGCAGCGCTGGTATCGCTCGACGCCCCAGGGCACCTCGCACTCGCACTTCGGACGTGACGGTCGCAAGATCGAAGCGCGCCAAATGCTGGAAGTGCTCGAGACCGCCGATATCGACGACTGATCTGCCCGCCGCTCAATGCAGAGCGGAATGTCCCCTGTGCAGCGCGGTGCCTGACCGCCAGGTCAGTCGGGCACCATCAGCCGCGCCAGAGCGGCCATATCGGGGACCACGAGATCGGGTTGATGCGGCGTGCCACCAAATGGCCTGGCCCGTCGGTCGATGAATGCGGTGCGCATGCCTGCGGCTTTGGCTCCGATGCAGTCAAAGGCGTGATTGGCGATGAACAGCACCTCGTGCATTGCCACGCCACAGAGCTCAGCCGCTTTTCGGTAGGTGACCACATGCGGCTTGAATGAGCCGGCTGCAGCCACCGAAATCACTGCATCAAACTGCACCTGGTGGTGTGCCTTGGCCGCTTCGAGCATGTCGGGGTCGCCATTGGACAGCACCGCCATCCGATACGTACTGCGCAAACGTCCCAGTGCTTGCGGCACATCCGGAAAAGGCTGCAGCCGCACGATCGCCTCAACCAGATCCGATACTTCTTCAGCCGAGTGTGCAATCCCGGCACGCTCCAGCGTATACGCCACTGCCCGCTCACCGATCACTCGATAGCTGGTGTGCGTGGTGTGCAGCAGCGCATCGATCATCGAATTTTCGAAGTGCGTGCGACGCCACCAGGTCACAAAGGCATCAGGGCGCCCGGTCCAGCCCTTGGCTTTCAGAAACGGCGTCACGTACTCGGTGAGCCCCTTTTGCATGTCGACCACCGTGCCGTACTGGTCAAACATGCAGACCTTGATCCCGCCGCGCAAGACGTCGAGATCGCCTGAGCTCATCTGGTTTGCCGTCCCACTCATGCGCGCTTTCTGATCAGGTAGCGCTGCGTACCATCCATCACCAGCTCCTTTCTCTGATTGTGGACGGTCGACGCCATGGTCAGCACCCCTGTGGTCTTACCAGGCTCAAGTGCCGTGACCTGCAGCGCGCTGTACAGCGTATCTCCGGCATACACGGGCGCAAGAAACCGGCTGCTCTGGTCAAGAAACGCCTTGAGCGAATCGCTGACCACATGCGGAAACTGGCCCGCACCGGCTGCCGTCTGAATCAACACCTGAAAGCCGTGCGCAAGCAGATGCGGCATGCCGCGTCGGCGGCAATACTCCACATCGTAGTGAATCGGATGGTTATCACCGCTGGCCAGAGCAAAGGCGGCAAACATCGCTTCGGTCATGGTGCGCGACGGCAGCACAAAGCGTTCGCCTACGGTGAAGTCATCGAACCAGCGCTGCGCGCACATGTGGTGCGCTGTCGGGTCGAAGTCTGTGGCGGCGCCCTTGGGCGCAGGGGCTGAAGTCGGAACGGTCATGGAGAGGTCCGGTGGCTCAAAGGCTGTGATGCTGAGACCATAGCAAACTCAATAAGGAGATCCCCTGACATGACCGTCACAACGCCGGATGTCGCCGCGTGGCGCGCAGTCGCGGACTGGTACCGCGCGTACTTCACGGGCATCGTGCTGTCGACCGTGGCCCGCCGCGGTACACCCCGCGCCACGGAACTGGTCCACGAGATTTTTTCGCGCCAGCGCGCCGAACGGTTCCTGCCGGGTTTGCGCAAGCTCGGCCTGGATCGCCTGCCGCATGCGGTGGCGGCCGCGCAGTACCACTATCTGTCCAATGACATCGGCGGTGTGCCGGTGCAATACATGTACGAGTCGGACCGCAAGGCCTGGATACGCTATCCAGTGCCTCGCTGGGCCTGGACTGGCACGGCCCTGTGCGCCATCCCCACCGAAGTGTCACGAGCCATGCTGCTGGGCTGGCATGCCCAGAATGGTGTGACGCTGGGCAACCCGCGTCTGGGCTTTGTCTGCACCAAGCAGGCGGTTGACGGTGACTCAGGGCTCGAAGGCTATTACTTCGAATACGACCGCGATCTGGCACCCCCAGAACGTCTGCGGTTTGCACGCCACGAAGACGCCCCTGACTTTGATCCGGCCCGCGCCCCGCAGTTACCCACCACCACCTGGCCTGCCGAACGACTGGCCAAGGCGCATCGCAACTACGCGATGGAATACATTCGCACAGCGTTGCCGGCAGCGGTTGACCTCTGGGGCGCGAGCGAGGCAACCGATCTGATGGGACTCACCGCCCGCCTGGTGGGCATGCAGTTTTTTCATGAGACCGCCCACCGACTGGGCGTGGTGCCGGGCGGCACGGCACAGACGTTCGGAACCTTCATGCAAGCGCTGATCACGGCGCAGGGCGATGCCTGCTCGGTGCGCCATCACAATGACAGCATCGAGGTGACTCAAACCGGATGGCGACTCATGGATGACCTCGAGCGGCCGCACCTGGCCATTGCCCATGCCTGGAATGGACTGATGCAAGGCGCGCTGGCGGCGCACAATCATCGGCTGATGCTGCACACGCAGATCGTGCGCGTACACGAGCAATTTCAATTCACCTGGGCGATCCGTCCGGCACCTCGCACCCTTTGAAAGGAGTGGTTCAGACCATGTCACCTTCATCGACCACAGACCGCGGCGTCATGCTGATCACAGGTGGGAGCCGCGGCATCGGAGCAGCCACGGCGCGCCTCGCCGCCCAAAGGGGCTGGGCCATTGCCATCGTCTATCGCGATCGGGCCGAGCAGGCCGCCGCAGTGGTGCAGGACATCACCTCCGCAGGCGGTCGCGCGCTCGCCATCCAGGCAGATGTGGCGAAGGAAGCTGATATCGTGCGCGCCTTCAAGGCTGCCGATGCGCTCGGTCAGCTCACTGCGCTGGTCAACAATGCCGGCATCAGCGGTGGCGTCTCACGCGTCGATGCCGTCACCGGCGCGCAACTCGATGAAGTCATGCGCATCAACGTGACGGCTCCGTTCCTGTGTGCGCGCGAAGCGATTCTGCGCATGTCGACCAAGCGTGGCGGACGCGGCGGCTCCATCGTCAATATCGGGTCCGGCGCATCGGTCCAGGGCAGCCCCGGCACCTGGGTGCACTACGCAGCGACCAAAGGCGCGCTCGACAGCATGACAATCGGCCTGTCCAAGGAAGTGGCGGCCGAAGGCATCCGCGTGAATGCGGTGCGCCCAGGAGTCGTCGACACTGAGATTCACGCATCGCGGCCACCGGGCCAACTGGCCGAGATCATCCGCAGCGTTCCGTTAGGCCGCATCGGCACGCCAGACGATATCGCGCGCTCGATCGTGTTTCTGGCCAGTGAAGAGGACTCGTCCTTCGTTACCGGGGCGCTGCTCGATGCCCGTGGCGGGCGGTGAATGATGATCGTCCTCACCTTTTGTCTGCGCCGCCTGCCGCATCTGGAGCCGGCTGAATTTCGCCGGTACTGGCTCGAATCACATGGACCGCTGGTGCGCAGTCACCTGAAGGCCATCCGCGCGGTGCGCTACATGCAGTTGCATGCGCTGCAGGACCCTGTGGGCGATGCCGTCGCCCATGTTCGCGGCGCACCGACTCCCTACGATGGCATTGCGCAAATGTGGTGGGCGAGCCGCGCTGACCTGGATGCCTCCATGCAGGCGCCGGAGGCACGCGCTGCAGGACGCGCCATGCTCGAAGACGAGCGCAGGTTCATCGATCTGCCGCGCTCGCCGATCTGGATCAATACGCTCTACGACTACCCTGCCCCCGCAGCAGACTGAGGCAGGGTCGCCTCATGCGCTCACTCGAGTCCGAACCCCATGCGCTGCAGCGTCTGCTTGAGGACATGCCGGCCCGACAGGCCTTCGATCCCCTTGGACCGTGCGAGCACCGTCTTGGACCAGCCGACTTCGGCAATACGCTGCGAAACCTGAAACGTGCGCATCTCGGACTCGTAGCGCTCGATGGCGCCCGCCTCGATAGCGGCGTCATAACGTTCGTGGAACAGCACAGCCTCCTGTGCCAGGCGCGGCTTGACCGAAGCGGGTCGCGTCGCATCGGGCCAACCCACGCACAGCCCGAAGACCGCACCCACATCGGCCGGAAGATTCAGTTCGCGCGCCACTTCCTCGGGATGATTGCGCATGGCGCCGATATAGCAAGTGCCCAGACCCATCGCTTCTGCGGCGACCAGGGCGTTTTGCGCGGCCAGCGCGGCATCGATGGCCGCTACCAGGAACATCTCCATGTATCGGTTCGCCCCGGCGGGCTCGCCCTTGCGTTCAGCCAGTCGGTCAATCCGAGACAGATCGGCCAGGAACACCAGCAGCAGAGGGCACTCGCGAATCTGCGCCTGATTCCCCGAGAGTTTCGACAATCGGTCACGCCGATCGGCATCCTTCACCGCAATCACGCTCCAGGTCTGAAGGTTCGACGACGTGGGCGCGGACTGCGCTGCGGCGACCATGGCCTCGAGCGTACCGGTGGGCAGGGGTCTGGAATCAAAGGCGCGTACCGTGCGGTGCGCGAGCATGGCGTCGAGCACTGGCGTTGCAGGCAATGGCCCACGCGGAGCGTCGTTGCCATAGCGGGCCTGCAAGGCGCCGGGAACGGAGGTGTGAATCGAGGCGGTATCGGACATGGGGATCTCGGTCTGCTGGGTCATGGACAAAAGCCGAGTATAGGAGCCTGCCGCCCGCTCCACCTGGACCGGGGCGCCTGATGCGCGCCTGGGCATTCCACGGATGGCGTGTCGTTGCAGCCTGTTTTGTCATCGCAGCGGTCACCTGGTCGCTCGGCCTGTTTGGCGCAAGCGTCTATCTGCAGGCGGTTACGGCAGAGCACGGGTGGGCTATCTCAACGGTGGCCTCTGCCATCACGGTGTTCTATCTCACGAGCGCAGCGCTTCAGCGCACGGTGGCGGGTCAGATCGAGCGCCGCGGCCCACGGCCGGTGCTCGCCGTCGGCGCACTGTGCATGTGTTGTGGTGTGGCCCTGATCGGTCAGGTGTCCCACCCCTGGCAGTTGTACGGCTGCTTTGTGTTCGTGGGCATCGGCTGGGCCACGCTGTCGACCACCGGCCTGAGCGCCACGGTGGCCCCGTGGTTCGAGCGTCATCAGGGGCGCTCCATGACGCTTGCGATCATGGGCGCAAGCGTGGGTGCCATGCTCGGCGTGCCTGCGCTGCTGCATGCGGTGAGCACCCTGGGTCTGTCGCGTGGATTAGGCGCCGCGGCGCTGGTGGCCGCAGTGATTCTGCTTCCGCTGATTCTTTACGTGTTGCGCTTCAGCCGACCTGAGCAACTGGGCCTTGAACGAGATGGCGGCTCAATGGAGAGCCAGCCCTCGGCGTCGCGGGCGGCGCTCTTGCCAGTGGCTGAGTCCGGGCGTCCGCGCATCCTGCTCTGGAGCGCCGCCAGTGGTTTCGCGCTGGGTCTGATGATGCAAATCGGCTTTGCCACGCATCATGTGGCGCTGGCGATGCCTCTCATGAGTACGCGCGACGCGGGACTACTGGTCAGCGCGACCGGACTGACCGCATTCATCGGGCGCCTGGTGCTCGCGCGCATCGTGGATCACGTGCCGGTCAGAATGCTCGCAGCGGCCGCCATGGTGGTGCAGTCGCTGTCCCTGCTCGCCGTGGCCTTGTGGCCCAGTGTCGAGGTGCTCATCGTGGCCAGTCTGTTTTACGGCTACTGCGTGGGTCATGTCACCACCCTGGGTCCGGTGGTGGTCCGACGCGAGTTTGGTGCACAGGCGTTTGCCCGCACCTATGGTTCAGCGGCCACGCTGATCCAGTTCACCTCGGCGATGGGCCCCGCCGTCTACGGCTTCATGCGCGATGCCTTCGGCGGGTACGGCCCCGGCATGGCCATCGCAGCCGGGGTCACTCTGCTGGGTGCGCTGTGTCTGTTCGCGGGAGGGCGTTGGGGGCGGCCGCCATCGAACTGAACCACACAATCAATTGGGGTCAGATCACATTTAAGTGCTGATTCGACTGTTCTCGGTCAATGTCCAACGCTCCCGATTTCAGGCGTGGAATCAGCTCACGCCCAAAGTCGGTCACATCCGCCACTGGATCAAAGCCGCGAATGAGAAACGAACTGATGCCCAGCCGGTAGTACTTCAACATCGCTTGCGCCACTTGCTCGGGCGTGCCGACCAGACAGGTCGAATTGCCACGCCCTCCAGCCAAGGCCGCCACCGGCATCCAAAGCCGTTCGTCATGCACATCGCCCCGAGAGGCAATATCCACCAACCGCTCTGCCGACGCATCCAGTGCGCGCGTCGGCAACGCTCCCCCTGCTTTCAGGTCCTGGAGCACTTTCGCAGCCTTGTCCCAGGCCTCGCCCTCAGTGCGTCCGATAATCGGGCGAAAGGACATGTTGAAGCCCGGTGGTGGGCGGCCCGCAGCAGTCGCCATGGCGCGAAATTCGGCCATACGCTCGCTCGTCTCGGCAAGCGGCTCGCCATACATCGCGAACACATCGCAATGATGTGCCCCCATGACGAGCGCACCGTGCGACGATCCTCCGAAGAACAGCGGCGGATACGGCTGCTGCACCGGACGCGCATCGGTGCGCACATCCTTGAACCGATAAAACCGCCCCGCATGATCAAAGGGCTCGGTCGCTGTCCACACCTTGCGCATCACTTCGAGATACTCGGCTGCGCGCTCGTAGCGCTCATCCTTGGGCGTGAAATCGCCATCACGCTGCATGTCCTCATCCGACACGCCGGCAATGATGTGAAGCGCCAATCGCCCGCCCCACAAGGCATCGAAGGTGGCCACCGTCCGGGCGGCGAGCGTTGGCACGACCACCCCCGGACGGTGCGCAATCAGATAGCCCAGACGTTGCGTATGCGCCGCCGCATACGCAGCCACGCCAAAGCCATCGGCAGAGCTCGAGTAGTAGCCCACCAGCACCAGATCGAACCCTGCTGCCTCATGCGTCTGAGCAAACTGGGCCAGAAACCCGGGGGAGATGCCACCCGCAATCACATGCAGCGTATTGCCCTTGGGCGGATCGACCCCAATCATGCCAATGACTCGAACCGGCATGATCGGCCCTTATGCGCTAACCGGTGCTGACTGCTGCCCGCGTACCAGGCGGCCCGGCAAGGCACCTGTAGCCTGCCCGTTGCGATAGGTGATCTGGCCGGACACGATCGTGGCCACGTAGCCGTCTGCAAGCTGGCGCAAGCGACGACCACCTGCAGGCAGGTCATAGGCCACGGTGGGCACATGCACCTTCAGGCGCTCCAGGTCGATCACGTTGAGATCGGCCTTGTGTCCCACCACCAAACGACCGCGATCATTCAGGCCGGCCAACGCGGCCGGCTCGCTGGTGAGCGCTGCGATGGCTTTCGGCAGATCGATCCGATCGGGCCCCTGCGCATCGCGCGCCCAGCGCGTCAGAAAATAGGTGGGGAAACTGGCGTCGCAAATCATGCCGTAGTGCGCCCCGCCGTCAGCCAGACCGACCACCGAATCCGGATGGCCCAGCATGGCACGCACAGCATTCAGATTGCGGTCGCGATAATTGGCGCCAGGTTGATAGAAGATGGCCCGGCCCTCGCGTTCCAGCAGCAAGTCGTATGAAAACTCTTCCACCGACTGACCCGCAGCCTTGGCCAGATTGTCGATCCGGTCCTCGATGCGCGGCTCGTAATCAGGCTCCTCACCCCACACATAGCAGAACTGGAACGCGCGAACGGTCTTCAGATTCACCGGATTGGTGTCCTCGGCCTGCTCTGACAGTAACTGTTCGCGCATGACCGGGGCTTTCATGCGTGCCACGCGCTCGGCCAGGGGCAGATGCGCAATGGCCTTGTAGCTGGGGTGATACGCGAAGGGATGAAAGCTCAGATCCAGGCCGTAAAACATGCCCACTGGACGCGGAGCCACTTGCGCACGCATCTGCAAGCCCGCCTGGGTTGCGTCGCTCAATGCATCCAGCGATGTGCGCCAGGCAGTTTCATCGCCGGCAGGCATCTGGATCAGCGTGTACGAGAGCGGACGGCCGCTGCGCTCGGCCAAGCGACGCATGAGCGCAAACTCGGACGCGGCGTCGCCCATGGGTGCTGGGATGATCTGAAACACGCCTTTTCCGGCGTCTTTCAGGCCTTCTGCCAGTGCAGCCAGCTCGTCTTCCTCAGAGAAGAGGCTGGGCGCGAGCTCGCCAGCCTTGGTACGGTGCAGCATATTGCGTGAGGTCGTGACGCCCAGTGCACCCGCGCGAATCGCCTCGGTGGTCAATGTACGCATCTGTGCCAGATCGTCGGCCGAAGGCGGTTCCTGCGCCGCCGCGCGCTCACCCATCACGAACACGCGCAAGGCCGAATGCGGCAGCTGCGCGGCCACATCCAGATCAAACTGCCGCTGCTCGAGGGCATCGAGATACTGCGGAAAGGTCTCCCAGTTCCAGGGCAGGCCTTCAGTCATCACGACTTCAGGGACGTCTT